>NZ_JBRJGP010000009.1:0-186121 GCF_053628555.1 Roseovarius sp. MBR-79
CGGCCGATGTGGAAAAGCGCCGCAAGGTATTTCTGCGCAAATGGCGGCTGAAATGCCGCGCGGTCGCCGATAGCCTCGAGGAAGCCGGAGACCGCCTCTTCACCTTTACCCGGCTCGACCCCGCGCAATGGAAAGCGGCACGAACCACCAACGCCATCGAACGGCTGAACGAGGAATTCCGCCGCCGCATCAAGACCCAGACCGTGCTTCCTTGCGCCGAGACCGTGCCGATGCTGCTCTGGGCGCTCCTGGCCTCCGGCCAGATCACCATGCGCAAGATCGACGGCTGGCAAACCCTCGACAAGCCGATCGAGCCCATGACCCTTGACCTCGCCGCCTGATCAGGCCCAAATCAACCCGCCCGGAGAACGCCGCCGGAGAATTTCCACCAGATTCGAGACACGACCGCGCCCAAGGCTCTCATCGACAAGGTGGAGCAGGTGGCGCGCCTCATCCGGTCCAAGGGGGTAGGGGTCTACTTCATCACCCAGAACCCCGATGACGTGCCCGACGCGATCCTGGGCCAGCTTGGCAACCGGTTCCAGCACGCGCTGCGCGCCTTTACCGCGCGCGACCAGAAGGCGCTCAAGCGCGCCGCCGAGACCTACCGGCCCAATCCGCGCTTCGACACGGCGGAGGCGATCCGCGATGTCGGCACCGGCGAGGCGGTGACCTCGCTTCTGGAGGGCAAGGGCGTGCCGGGGGTGGTCGAGCGCACGCTCATCCGCCCGCCCGCGACGCAGCTTGGCCCCTGTGACGCGGCCACGCGGCGCGCGGTCATCGCCGGCTCGCCGGTGGCGGGCAAGTATGAGGCGGTGATCGACCGGCGCTCGGCCTTCGAGGTGCTGGCTGCGCGGGCCGAGGCGGCGGCGAAGGAGGCCGAAGCGGCCGAGGCGCAGGCGGCTGCCGAAGAAGAAGCGGCGCGCGAGTTCAAGACGGCGCGGCGCTATTCGGGGGGCGCAAGCCCCGGCCGCACGACGCGCGGGCGCGCCACCGACAGCCTTGGCGGTGCCATCACCTCGGCGGTGCTCAAGGAGTTGCAGGGCACGACGGGACGGCGGCTGGTGCGCGGTATCCTCGGCGGGCTGTTCCGGGGGCGATGACGGTCACGCGGGCGAGAGCCGCGCGAGATCATCGCGCAGGGCCGCATAGGCCGCTTCGGCAAGGCGCAGGCGGCGGCGCTTGAGGCCCTCGGTCTCGACCCGCAAAAGCGCGTCTATGCCCAGAAAGAAGGGCAGAACCACGCGCTGCTCGAACGTGGTCAGGGCAAAGGCATCGGTAAAGGCCGCCGCGAGGGCCGCATCGGCACCGCACCATGTCTGGCCCGAGGGGGCCATGCCGCGCCGCGCGAGATGCATCAGAAACCGCGCGATATCGCGGCAGACCGGCATTTGCGCCGAGGCACCGGTGTCGATGCCCGTCAGGCGCGCCCCGTCGTGCAGCAGGTTGTTGGGGTGAAAATCGCCATGGCAGATCGCCATGCGCCAATCCTCGGTCTCGATCCGCCGACCAAGTTGCGCGAGGGCTGCGAGGATATCGGCCTCGAGGCTGCGCAGGCGCGCGAAAGGCTGTGCTGCGGCGCAGCGGGCGGCGCGGGCAAGCCAGCCTGCGGGCGTGGCGCGCGCCCAGCTTTCGGAGACATCCGTGTAGCGGCGCAGCCAGTGCGCGGCCGGGGCAAGGGCCGCGCCGCGCGTCTCCGGCGCGGCCTGCCAGAGCCATTGCAGAAGCGGCGTGCCGGGCGCGCGCTCCATCACCATGAGACGCAGGTCCGGCAAATAGGCCAGCGGCTCGGCCACGCGAAAGCGCGCGCCCTGCATATAGGGCCAGATGCGCCGCGCTTCGTGCCATTCGCGGGCCTGCAACTCGGCTGTGGCGGGCTCGGCCAGTCGGAAGATCGCCGCGCGCCCCTGCCAATGCCCGGCAAAGACCGCGCGTTTGCCCGGCACGAGGCGCAGGACCTCGGTGATCTCTGCCCCCTCGGGCAGGTCGATGTCGGGGCGTGGATCGTCATCGGACATGGGCCGGAGATTTTCCCAAGCCTTGCCCGCCGTCAACCGAATTGCGCCCCGTGCCCTGCGCGGTTAAGGTCATGCCCGGAAGTCAGGCAGCAGGATATGAGCATGAGCGCGACCCCCGTCACGGAACTGAGTTTCGAGCAGGCGATGCAGGAGCTGGAACAGGTGGTGAGCCGTCTGGAACGCGGCGATGTGGCGCTTGACGAGTCGATCGCCCTTTACGAGCGGGGCGCGCTGCTCAAGAAGCGCTGCGAGGAAAAGCTCAAGGAGGCCGAAGAGAAGGTTCACGCCATCACGCTCGACGCCGAGGGCAACCCCACGGGCAGCCGCCCGTTGGCGGAGGGGTGATGCACGCGCGCCTTGGCCGGGATGCCGAACGGGTGGCGGCTCATCTGGACACCGTTCTGGCGGGTTACCCGGCGGGACCGGTGACCGCGGCGATGCGCTACGCCACGCGGGGCGGCAAGCGCATCCGTGCGCATCTGGTGCTGGAGGGCGCGCGTCTGCATGGCGTGGCGGAGGCGTCCGCGCTCTGGCCCGCAGGCGCCATCGAGGCGCTGCACGCCTATTCCCTCGTGCATGACGATCTGCCCTCGATGGATGACGATGCGCTGCGCCGGGGGCAGCCCACCGTGCATGTCAAATGGGACGAGGCGACGGCGATCCTGACCGGTGACGCGCTTCAGGCGCTCGCGTTCGAGATGGTGGCCGATCCGCGCTGTGGCGCGGGCGATGTGCGGGCCGATCTGGCACTGGGGCTGGCGCGCGCGGCGGGCGGGCGCGGCATGGTGCTGGGACAGGCGCGCGACATCGCCGCCGAAAGTGCGCCCGCGCCGCTCGACCTTGACGAGATCACCGCGTTGCAGGCGGGCAAGACCGGCGCGCTCATTGAATGGGCGGCGGTGGCGGGGGCGGTGATGGCGCGCGCCGACACGGCCCCGCTCGCGGCCTATGCGCGGGCACTTGGCCTGGCCTTTCAGATCCAGGATGACGTGATCGACGTGACAGGCGATGCAGGTGCCGCGGGCAAGGCTGTGGGCAAGGATGCCGCCGCGGGCAAGGCCACCTTCGTGTCGTTGCTGGGGCTCGAGGGCGCGCGTGCGCGGGCGCGGGCACTGGTTGACAGCGCCTGCGACGCGCTATCCTCTTACGGGGCGCGGGGCGACGGGTTGCGCGATCTGGCCCGCTTCGTTATCTCGCGCGAAAGCTGAGTTTGCCCCGGGGAGGGGTGTCATGACCGACCGTCCGAAAACGCCGCTGCTCGACAAGGTCCATGTGCCCGCCGATCTCAAGGGTCTGAGCGAGGCGCAGCTTGTGCAGCTTGCGCAGGAATTGCGCGCCGAGACGATTTCGGCGGTCTCGGAGACCGGCGGCCATCTGGGCGCGGGGCTGGGGGTGGTGGAATTGACCGTGGCGCTGCACCATGTCTTTGACGCACCGCGCGACAAGATCATCTGGGACGTGTCGCATCAGTGCTATCCGCACAAGATCCTGACCGGGCGGCGCGACCGCATCCGCACGCTGCGCCAGAAGGACGGGCTGTCGGGCTTCACCAAGCGGTCGGAATCGCCCTATGACCCGTTCGGCGCGGCGCACAGCTCCACCTCGATCAGCGCGGCCTTGGGCTTTGCCGTGGCGCGCGATCTGGGGGGGCCGTGCGAGACCGGCCATGGCGATGCCATCGCGGTCATTGGCGATGGCGCGATGAGTGCCGGCATGGCCTTCGAGGCGATGAACAATGCCGGGCATCTGAAAAAGCGGCTCTTCGTGATCCTGAACGACAACGAGATGTCCATTGCGCCCCCGGTGGGGGCGCTCTCGGCCTATCTCTCGCGGCTCTATGCGGGCGAGCCGTTCCAGGAGTTCAAGGCCGCCGCCAAGGGCGCGATCTCGCTTCTGCCGCCGCCCTTTCAGGAAGGCGCGCGGCGGGCCAAGGACATGCTCAAGGGGCTGGCCGTGGGTGGCACGCTCTTCGAGGAGCTGGGCTTTTCCTATGTCGGCCCGATCGACGGGCACGATCTGGGGCAGCTTCTGCCGGTCTTGCGGACCGTCAAGGCGCGGGCGACGGGGCCGATGCTCATTCACGTGCTGACCAAGAAGGGCAAGGGCTATGCCCCCGCCGAGGAGGCGCGCGACGGCGGCCACGCGACGGCGACATTCGACGTGCTGACCGGCAAGCAGAAAAAGGCGCCGTCGAACGCGCCAAGCTATACCCGCGTCTTTGCCGATGCGCTGCTGGCCGAGGCGGCGGACGATCCGCGTATCTGCGCGGTGACGGCGGCGATGCCCGATGGCACCGGCCTCAACCTCTTTGCCGAGCGGTATCCGTCGCGCCTCTTCGATGTGGGCATTGCCGAGCAACACGCGGTGACGTTCTCGGCGGGGCTTGCGGCGGGCGGGATGCGGCCCTTTTGCGCGCTTTATTCGACGTTTCTGCAACGCGGCTATGATCAGGTGGTGCATGACGTGGCCATTCAACGCCTGCCGGTGCGCTTTGCCATTGATCGCGCGGGGCTTGTGGGGGCCGACGGCGCGACCCATGCGGGGGCGTTCGACGTGGCGTTTCTGGCCAACCTGCCGGGCTTCGTGGTGATGGCCGCCGCCGACGAGGCCGAGCTTGTGCATATGGTCGCCACGGCGGCGGCGCATGACGCAGGGCCGATCGCCTTTCGTTATCCGCGCGGCGAGGGGGTGGGCGTCGAGATGCCCGCGCGCGGCGTGCCGCTCGAGATCGGGCGTGGCCGGATCGTGCGCGAGGGGGCGAGGGTGGCCATCCTGTCGTTCGGCACGCGGCTGTCGGAGGTGCTGGCGGCCTGCGAGGCATTGGCCGCGCGCGGGATCACGCCAACGGTGGCCGATGCCCGCTTTGCCAAGCCGCTCGACCGCGAGATGATCCTCGATCTGGCCGCAAGGCACGAGGCGCTGATCACGGTCGAGGAAGGGGCCATTGGCGGCTTTGCAAGCCATGTCAGCCACTTGCTGGCCGAAGCGGGAGTTTTTGACCGCGGGCTGAAATTCCGCTCCATGGTGCTGCCCGATAGTTTCATAGATCAGGCCAGCCCCGCGCAGATGTATGACGTGGCGGCGATGAACGCGCCGCAGATCGAGGCCAAGGTGCTCGAGGTGATGGGGCTCGGCCAGATCGCGGGCAGGCGGGCCTGAGCCGCGATCCGGGATGCTCACGGGGCAGGGTGTGTCGGACGGTATCCGGAGACATCCTCGGGGATCCGGTGGACGGCACGGCGGGCGGTCTTGCGGGGTGAGCTTCGTTCCCCGCGCGGAATCAAGGTGTGCTTGCACACCGCCGCGCGAGCGCCCGACCGCCCCCCGGGCGGGCGCTGTTGCAGCGCTGCGGCACGAGCGAGCGTTCAAGTATCCTGAACCATAAAGTGCCACCCACGACCGTCAGAGCGCCCACCCGCGGTCGGGCCCTCGCGCGGGGTATTTAAAGAACAGCAAACGGCCCTGACTGCCAGTGTCCGCTACCCTGCTTTCGCTGCCGAACGGGTCTGATGGCGGGCCTCAGCCCGCGACCGAGGCCGCGTGGATTGCGTCGATGGTGGCCGCGATGGTGGCGTTGAACTCGGCATCCGGCTGCTGCGCCGACAACCCCTCGGTCAGTGCGCGGCTGAAGCTGGCGATCACGCCCCGGTTGCGGGCAAGCCGCGCATTGGCCTCGTCCCGGCTGTAGCCGCCCGAGAGCGCCACCACGCGCAACACGCGCGGATGATCGACAAGGCTTTGATAATGGTTCGCGGTCTCGGGCAGGGTGAGCTTGAGCATGACCTCCTGGCCCTCGGGGAGCGTGTCGAGATGGGCGGTGAGGCGGGACAGGAGCAGATCCTCGGCCTCGGCCTTGTCGGCGATGGAGATGGTCACCTCGGGCTCGATGATCGGCACAAGACCGGCCCCGAGGATCTGGTGCCCTACCTCGAATTGCTGCGCCACCACCGCCTTGATACCGGCACGGTTGGCCGCGTCGATGACCGAGCGCATCTTGGTGCCGAAGATGCCGGCCGCATTGGCGCGGGCCAGCAGCGCGTCAAGATCGGGCATCGGCTTCATCAGCTTCACGCCGTCGGTTGCCTCGGCGAGCCCCTTGTCCACCTTGAGGAAGGGCACGACGCCGCGCTCTTCCCACAGGAACCGCGCCGAGGGCTGGCCCGCGATGCTGCGATCCATGGTCATCTCGAAGAGAATCGCACCCAGCACCTTGTCGCCGGTAAAGGCCGGGGCCTGTGCGATGCGCGCGCGCATGGCGTGAATGAGGTCGAACATCTCGGCCTCGGAGGCGTATGCGCTCTCCTCGATCCCGTAAAGCCGCAGCGCCTTGGGGGTGGAGCCGCCCGATTGGTCGAGGGCGGCGATAAAACCCTGGCCTTGGGTGATCTTGTCGCGTTGCGCGGCCTTCGACATGGTGGAAATCCCTTTGAACACATCTTCTTTGCGCCCTCTTAGGCGAGGCGCGGGCGGCGCGCAATCTTGGTGGCGCTAACAGCAGGCGGGGCCTTCGGACCTCTTGGATTTCGCGCATTTGCGGGGCTATCCTGCGCGAAGGCTGACGGCGCAGGAGGGGACATGCGGGCATTGTTGCAACGGGTGAGCGAGGCCGAGGTCACGGTCGGGGACATGCGGATCGGGCGCTGTGGTGCGGGGCTTCTGGTGCTTGTTTGCGCCATGCAAGGCGATACCGAGGCCGACGTGGCGCGGCTGGCGGGCAAGGTGGCGCGGCTGCGCATCTTCCGCGACGCCGAGGGGCGGATGAACCGCTCGCTTCTGGACACGGGCGGCGGGGCGCTTGTGGTGAGCCAGTTCACCCTTGCCGCCGACACCTCGCGCGGGAATCGCCCCGGTTTCTCTGCCGCCGCCGCCCCCGAGGAGGGCCGCCGTCTTTACGAGCGGTTCGCGGGCGCGCTTGCCGGTCTTGGCGTGCCGGTCGAGACGGGGCAGTTCGGCGGGGACATGCGGGTGCGCCTCGTCAATGACGGCCCTGTCACGATCTGGATGGAAAGCTGAGACCTCAGCCGATCAGCGCAAGCGCCGGAAACGTCTCCAGCAGCCAGAAGGAAAAGGCCGAGAATCCGCCCGTGAGCATCAGAAGACCGATGGTCCAGAGCAAAAGCCCCATCACCCGCTCGATCCGTTCCATATGCCGTTTCATCCAGCCCATGAGCCCGGTCAGGCGCGGCAGGAAGGCGGCGACCAGCAGGAAGGGCACCCCGAGGCCGATGGCATAGACCGCCAGAAGCGTCGTGCCGCGCGCGATATTGGCCTCGGAGGCGGCAAGCGACAGGATCGCGCCCAGTTGCGGGCCGATGCAGGGCGTCCAGCCAAAGGCGAAGGCCAGCCCGAGAACATAGGCCCCGAAGGCCGAGCCGCCGCGATCACCGGCATCGAGGCGCGCCTCGCGGTCAAGAAAGCCGATCCGGTAGACGCCCACGAAATGCGCACCGAACGCCATCACCAGAACGCCCGCCACGGTGTTGAACCAGTCCTGATATTGCAGGAAGGCGCGCCCGAGGGCCGAGGCGGTGAACCCCAGAAAGATGAACACGGTCGAGAGGCCCAGAACGAAGAACAGCGCGGGCACCACCGCGCGCGCGCGTTGCGCGCCGTCCTGTGACAACTCGTTGAGGCTGATACCGCTCATATAGGCGATATAGGGCGGCACGATGGGCAGGACGCAGGGGCTGAGAAACGAGATCACCCCGGCCAGAAGCGCCACGAACATGGCGGGCAAAAGCGCCGCGTCGATGATTTCGATTCCGAACATGGGCCAGACATAGACGCTGTAGCGGGCGGCGTCACGGGTCACTGTGTCACAACCCTGTGGACAGGTTGTAACAAGGCCGCTATCTGAGCATTCATGACCCCGAAAGAGATCCTTGATGCGCGCGGGCTGCTATGTCCGCTGCCAGTGCTGAAACTGCGCAAGCGGCTGAAATCGCTTGCGCCGGGCGAGGCGATTGCCATGCAGGCGGATGATCCGGCGGCGGTGATCGACGTGCCGCATTTCTGCGTCGAAAGCGGGCATGTCCTTGTCTCGGCGACAGAGGCGGACGGGGTCCAGACCTATGTGATCCGCAAGACCGGCTGAGGCGGCGTGCCCCGGCCCGCATGGGGCCGGGGCGCTGTCGGATCAGCCGAAGGACCACCAGCCGCGACGTTTGGGCTTGGTGTCGTCCTCGGGTGTCGGCGTGTCGGCCGTCTCCTCGACCACCGGTTCCGGAGCGTTTGCCGTGCCCTCTGCCGGAACCTCATCGGGAACGTCCGGGGTCTGCTCTGGGGCTACGGGTTCAGGCTGCTCGACGACCACCACGGGTTCGGGCGCGGGCGCTGCCTGCTCGGCCACCGGCTCAGGTGCGGGAGGGGTTTGCTCCGCCACTGTCTCGGCAGTCGGGACGACCTCCACGGCGGCGACGGCCGGTGCCTCGACGGTGTCCGTTGCGGCCTCCTTGGGCTTTTTGCTGCGCGACACGGTGCGGCTTCTGGGCTTGGTGGCCGGTGCTGCCTCGGTCTCTGCTTCCGCGCTCGCCGGGGGCGCCGTCTTGCGGCTGCGCGACCCGGACCGTGACCTCGATTTGGGCTTGGCGGTCTCGGGGGCGGCCTCGGCTATGGCTTCGACGTTGGCGATGGCTTGGGACGGTGCTGCGGCCTCGGGGATCTCCCCGGTCGGCGTGGCGGCCAGACCCTCATCGGCCTGAGCGTCGTCGTCTTGCGACTCCTGCGGCTCTTGGTCGCCATTCGATCTGGGCTTGCGCTTGCGGCTGCGCGAGCGGCGGCGCTTTTTCTTCGGGCGTTCGCCGTCATCAGAGGCCTCGGGCGTGGCTTCGGCCACGTCATCCTCGTCGTCCTCAACCTCGACCTCGTCGCTTGCGCTGTCGATCTCGTCCATCAGCGCGGACCCACCGGAGACGAATTGCGTCACCGGATCGGGCACGATGCGGGTTGCGGTCTTGAACTTCTCGAGGGTGAAATCGGGGCTGACCAATGCCGGATCGCCCTCGATGCGCACCGACAGGCCATAGCGCTGTTCGATCTGGGCGATATGCTCGCGCTTCTGGTTGATGAGGAAATTGGCGATGGCCACGGGGGCGCGCACCAGAACCTCGCGCGAGCGACCGCGTGTGCCTTCTTCCTCGATCTGGCGCAGGATCGAGAGCGCCATGCTGTCATCCGAGCGGATGAGGCCGGTGCCGTGGCAATGCGGGCAAGGCTGGGTGCTGGCCTCGAGCATCCCCGGACGCAGGCGCTGGCGGCTCATTTCCATGAGGCCAAAGCCCGAGATGCGGCCCACCTGGATGCGCGCGCGGTCGGTCTTGAGCTTGTCCTTGAGGCGCTTTTCCACCGACGCGTTGTTGCGCCGCTCGTCCATGTCGATGAAGTCGATCACGATCAGCCCGGCAAGGTCGCGCAGCCGCAACTGGCGCGCCACCTCTTCGGCGGCTTCAAGGTTGGTCTTGAGGGCGGTTTCCTCGATCGAGCCTTCCTTGGTCGCACGGCCCGAGTTGACGTCGATGGCGACAAGCGCCTCGGTCACGCCGATCACGATATAGCCGCCCGAGGGCAGTTGCACCGTGGGATTGAACATGCCGGTGAGATAACTCTCGACCTGATGGCGCGCGAAAAGCGGCATCGGGTCCACGTAGTGTTTCACGTTCTTGGCGTGGGACGGCATGATCATCTTCATGAAGTCCTTGGCGATGCGGTAGCCGCGCTCGCCCTCCACCAGAACCTCGTCGATATCGCGGTTGTAGAGATCGCGGATCGAGCGCTTGATCAGGTCGCCCTCTTCGTAGATTTTTGCCGGCGCGATGGATTTCAGCGTCAACTCCCGGATCTGTTCCCACAGCCGCTGGAGATATTCGTAATCGCGCTTGATCTCGGCCTTGGTGCGCTGTGCGCCCGCGGTGCGGATGATGAGGCCCGCGCCGCGCGGCACGTCGATCTCGGCGGCGATTTCCTTGAGCTTCTTGCGGTCGGCGGCGACGGTGATCTTGCGGCTGATGCCGCCACCGCGCGCCGTGTTGGGCATGAGCACGCAATAGCGGCCCGCGAGCGAGAGATAGGTGGTCAGGGCCGCGCCCTTGTTGCCGCGTTCCTCCTTGACGACCTGCACCAGCATGATCTGGCGGACCTTGACGACCTCCTGGATCTTGTAGCGGCGCGCGCGGGGCTTGCGGGCGGGGCGAAGATCCTCGCTGTCATCCTCTTCGGCCACGGATTCGATGCTGTCATCGAGGGCGGCGTGATCGCGGGTGTCCTCTTGCGGCACGGTCGCGGCGGGCGCGTCCCGGCTTGTCTCGGTGGCGTCGTCGAGCGGTTCCTCGACAGGGGTCTCGGCCACGCGCTCCATCGGCGAGGTGGCTTCGGGGATGATCTCCGCCACGGTTTCGGTGTCGTCCTCGACGGCGATGTCGATGGTCTCCATGCCCGAGATTTCGGGGCCCGGAACATCCGCTTTCACCACCGCATCCTGTGCCTTGGTCTTTTCGGCGCTGGACCGGGAGCGCGAGCGCGACCGCGAGACAGACTGGCGGGCTCTGGGCCGCTCGTCCTCGTCCTCCTGCGCGCGGGCAAGCGCCTCTTCCTCGGCCATCAGCGCCTCGCGGTCGGCCACGGGGATCTGGTAGTAATCCGGGTGAATTTCCGAAAAGGCGAGAAAGCCGTGACGATTGCCGCCATATTCGACAAAGGCCGCCTGGAGCGACGGCTCCACTCGGGTGACCTTGGCAAGGTAGATGTTGCCGGCTAGCTGGCGCCTGTTTTCCGATTCAAAGTCAAATTCCTCGACCTTGTTTCCGTCCACCACCACGACGCGGGTCTCTTCCGCATGGGTGGCGTCTATGAGCATTTTCTTGGGCATGTGTTCCAATTGCACCGCGGCACCGCGCGCGCCCCTCGGGGCGCGGGAAACGATACGGCAAGTGTCTGTCAGGGGCGATGATCGCGGCGCGCGCGCAAGGGGCGCTTTGCGCCCCTGCTGTCACTCTCGATCCTGTCGCGCGCGTCATCGCGGTTCTACTACTCCGGCCCCGTGGGGCCAATTCAGCGCCCGGCGCGCGCCATGGCGCGGCAACGGGCAAGCGTGCGGTCCCCGAAGCGGGGGCCAATCGGTCTGCTTCGGCCCTGGGGATTGTCGTCCAGAAGGGATCAGAAACAGCGAATCTCTCGCGGCGGTTGCGCATGTCCCTGCGTCACCACCGTTCTGCCACCCTAAAGCCACGGGCAGGCAAAACACAATGGAGAAATCATCCCCGCGCTCAGCCGATGTAATCCGAGCGCGTAAGGCTGTATTTCGCCATTTTTTCGTTCAGCGTCCGGCGCGGCAGGCACAATTCGTCCATGACGGCGGCGATGCTGCCCTTGTGGCGGCGCATGGTGTTGTCGATCAGCATCCGCTCGAACGCCTCGACATATTCCTTGAGCGGCTTGCCCTCGGTGGTCATCACCGGCTGCATCTCGGCATGGTCGGACATCAGCAGCGAGGTGAGCGTGCCGGTCTCGCGCCGTGCCTGCAACACCGCACGCTCGGCGATGTTGAAGAGCTGGCGGACATTGCCGGGCCAGGGGGCCTGCAAAAGCTGGGTTGCCTCCTGCGCGCTGACCTGCGGTGCCTCGCAGCCGTAATCCTCGGCGAATTGTTCGGCGAAGCGGGTGAAAAGCGTCAGGATATCCTCACCGCGCGCGCGCAGGGGCGGCACGGTGATGCGCAGGCTGGCAAGGCGATAAAAGAGGTCCGGGCGGAGCGCATCCTCGCAGGTATGGCCCTCATCCTGCATGTTGGAGATGGCGACGATCCGGGTCTCGGGCGGGCTGCCCTCTTCGTTGACAAAGGTCAGAAGGCGGGCCTGCACACTCTCGGGCAGGGCCTCGATATCCTCCAGCACCAGGGTGCCGCCGCGCGCCTCCTCGACCGCCGGAAGGTGCGGGTCCTCGGGCAGGACCGGGCCGAACAGGCGGCGGGAGAGCGCGCTTTCCTCGAGCGCGGCGCAGGAAATCACCACGAACCGCTTGCCCGCGCGCGCGCCAACCGCGTGCAGCGCGTGCGCCACAAGCGTCTTGCCGGTGCCGGTCTCGCCCTCGATCAGCACATGGCCGTCAGCTTGGCCCAGATCGAGAATATCCTCGCGCAGCCGCTCCATCGCGGCGCTGGTGCCGATGAGTTTCTTCATCAAGGAGCCGCCATCCGAAAGGTCGCGCCGCAGCGCGCGCGCATCGAGCACCACGCGGCGGCGCTGTGTGGCTTTCTTGGCCAGTTGCGTCATGCGGTCGGGGTTGAACGGCTTTTCCAGAAAATCAAACGCCCCAAGGCGCATCGCCTCGACCGCCATGGGCACGTCGCCGTGCCCGGTGATCATGATGACGGGCAGGGTGGAATCGCTGCCCATCAGTTTGCGCAGGAACTGCATCCCGTCCATGCCGGGCATCCGGATGTCGGTGACGACGATACCGGGATAATCGGGCCCGAGGCTCTTGAGCGCCTCTTCGGCGCTGGCAAAGGTCTCGGTGTCGTAGCCCGAGAGCGCCAGCCACTGGCTGATCGACTGGCGCATGTCGCGCTCATCGTCGACGATGGCGATTTTCATGGCAGACGGCATGGCGTATCACTCCGCAGCTTGGGTCTCTTCGGGCAATATGGGAAGCTGGACCTCGAATACAGCCCCCCCGCCCTCGGCGTTGTGCGCCGTGAGGCGCCCGCCAAGGTCGTTGACGATCCCCGAGGAAATGGCAAGCCCCAGCCCGACGCCGTCGCCGGGCTGCTTGGTGGTGAAGAACGGCTCGAACAGCTTTTCCAGATCGGTGATGCCCTGACCGTTGTCGCGCACGGTCAGCACCGCCGTCTCTCCGGCCGCAAGCAGGATGTCGATGACGGCCCCGCGGGTCTGTTCGGTGGCGTCCAGGGCGTTGCGCAATAGGTTCACGATCACCTGTTCGATGCGCAGCCGGTCGCCCATCACAAAGACCGGCTCTGATGGCAGGGTGCGGATGATCTCGACCTTGCGGTTGCGCAATTGCGGCTCCATCAGCGCAAGCGCGGACGAGAGCGCATCGCCAAGATTTACAGGGGTGAAACGGTCACCGGACTGGCGCGCGTAGGATTTGAGCTGCCTGGTGATCGCGCCCATCCGCTCGATCAGGTCGTCGATGCGCTGGAACGAGGTCAGCGCCTCGTCGGGGCGGTTGCGGTTGAGCAGCATCCGCGCGCCCGCGAGATAGGTCTTCATCGCGGCAAGCGGCTGGTTCAATTCGTGACTGACGGCGGCCGACATCTCGCCCAGAACCGCCAGTTTGGAGCTTTGCTGAAGCGTCTGTTCGGCCTGCGCGAGGTTTTCCTGCACGCGCCTGCGTTCGGCGATTTCCCGCTGTAGCCGGACGTTCAGTGCGCGAAGCTCCGCCGACTCGCGCTGGAACAGCACCATCCGCGAGGTGGCGCGGCGGTTGAGAAAATAAAACGCCAGCGCCATGAGAATCGCAAACCCCATGATCTCGAGCGCGATATAGCCGTTCACCTTGTCGCGCACGGCGGCATAGGTGGTGAAACTGGCGATGCGCCAGCCGCGGAACGCCACCCGCCCCTCGACCCGCATCACCGCCTGACCGCGCAGAAAAGCATCCCCCGGCAGCGCGGTCCAGTCCGAGGTGGCGCGCAGCGCGCGCTCGATCGCGCTGCGCGCGGGTTCGCGCACAAGCGCCTCGGCCTCGGTCAGGCCGCGCCAGCGTGGCTCGGTCGCCAGGATGATCGTGCCTTCGGTGTCGGTCACCATGACGGCGTCGGAAATGCCGGACCAGGCGCGCTCGAACTTGCGCAGGTCCACCTCGACCACGATCACGCCAAGCACGCCCGCCGGCGTTTCGAGCCGGCGCGAATAGGTGAAATGAAACTGCCCGGCTTCCTGCCGCAGCACCGAAAAGACCGTATCGCGCGAGCGCAGCGCCTCAACGAAATAAGGGGCCTGACGGTGATTTTCGCCAAGCCGCGTGCGCTCGGTCACGGCCACCGCGCGCCCGTCGCGGTCCAAGAGCGTGAGCGAGGCCGCGCCGATCTCGTCGACGAAGGAAATCAGCCGTTGTGTCGATTGCGCGTAATCCTGCGTGTTGAGCGCGGCAATGAGCGCCGGGTCCCGCGCCAGAAGTTGCGGCACGATGGCGTTCTGCCGCAGTTCGCTCAAGAGGTTGCCGCTATAGAGCAGAAGCCGCAATTCGGCGCGGTTGCGGGTGGTTTCGGTAAAGCGTTCGGTCAGCATCCGGTGCGTTGTCACGACCACGACCACCGCCGTCACGAAGAGCAGCGCAAGCACGAGCCGCGCGCGCCAGGGAACGGTGCGCAGGCGAGAGGGCGATTGGGCGCGGGCCGGCAGGTTCTTCATGGTGCCAAGTCTAGGCCGCGCGGCCCCCACGCTCAAGCATGGGCAAGATCGCGCACGAGCGATGTGAACATCGCCGCGCCGTCGCTGCCGCCATGGGCGGGCTCGGCCATGCGCTCGGGATGGGGCATCATGCCCAGAACGCGGCGGTTCTCGGACAGCACCCCTGCGATATCACGGGCAGAGCCGTTGGGGTTCTCGGCATAGGTGAAGGCCACGCGGTCCTCGCCCTCCAGCCGGTCGAGTGTCACGTCGTCGGCGAAATAATTTCCGTCGTGATGGGCGATCGGCACGGTGATGGTCTGGCCCGGCTTGTAGCCGCGGGTAAAGGCGCTATCGGCCGTGGTCACGCGCAGACCCACGGGCTTGCAAACGTATTTCAGCCCCGCATTGCGCAGCAGCGCGCCGGGCAGAAGCCCCGTCTCGGTCAGGATCTGGAACCCGTTGCAGACACCCAGCACATAGCCCCCGCGCTCGGCGTGGCCCACCACGGCGCGGCAAATCGGCGAATTGGCGGCAATCGCCCCGCAGCGCAGGTAATCGCCATAGGAAAACCCCCCCGGCACGCCGACGATATCGACACCCTCGGGCAAGGCCGTCTCCTTGTGCCAGACCATCGTGACGCGCGCGCCCGCCCGCTCGAACGCGACCTTGAGATCACGGTCACAGTTGGAGCCGGGAAAGACGAGGATGGCGGCGTGCATGGCGGTGGCCCTCTGATGGAAACGATGCGGTTGCTCTAGCGCGCGGCGGCCCGCTTGTCCATCAGGGTGCGCGGTTCAGCGGATCATCCATTTCCCGTTCGGCCAGAAGGCGTGAAAGGCAAAGGCGAACATCACGTCATGGGGCACGTTGCGGCCCTCGGCGTCCCGCACCCGCACCGTGCCCACGTCGCGCCCGCCCGCGATCGTGCCCGCATCGAGCGCCGAGGCCTGTCCCGCGTCCCATGAAATCCTGACGCCCGCTTCACTGACGCCGCCTTCGCTCCGGATGCGGGTGAGCGGCCAGGCGCGGTCACCCACGCGGACCACACGCTCGAGCGGCGGAATGCCGTGGGGCGGGTCCTCGCCGTCATAAAGGAACGGGCGGCGCGAGCTGTCATAGCCCTGATAGGGATTGCGCCCGTAGGAGCGGTTGAAATGCGGCTCCGCCATCACGAGGCCGTCGGGATTTCTGCTGCGAAACTGGTCCCAGCTTTCCATCCAGCTTGGCAGCATCCGCAGTTCCACGCCGGTCATCTGCCCGACGATGCCTTCGCCGATGGCCTGTTGCCACCAGCTTTCGGTTTCGCGGTCATACATCACCATGTCGGACATACGCAGCTTGCCCGAGACGCCGAAGCTGAGGACGCGGCCCTTTACCCGCCGGTCAAAGGTCATCGCCGAATTGCACAAGGGGCAGTAGGTGACGGCCACCGGGATGCCGCCGATCTGGTCATTCACGATCTCGTGCCACATGAGATAGCGGATCGGATAGGCGCGGGGGGTCTGGCCGTCGAGTTCCAGCGTCATCACCGGTTCGTTGCCCTTGATCCGGGTCTCGGACTTGGCGCGCAGGAATTTCGGCGCGTCGATGGCCGGGATGCCGTCCTTGGGCGGCCCGCCAGATCGGATCTCGGACCAGTCCTTGATGGTGGTGCGCGAAAAATCGGTCTGCGGCCATTCGCTGCGCCATTGCGACGGGTTGGCATGCGCGAGCGGCACGGCAAGGACGAGGGCCGCGAGAAAGGCGATGAGGCGGGACATGGGTGCTCCTGCAACGAAGGGTCGCGCCGATGATGCAGGCCGCGCGGGATTCGGGCCAGCCCATCCCACGCGAATGTGAGCGCGTGTCAGCCGCGTTTCGCCTCCGAGAGCGCGCGATCCCACAGCCGGTCGCGCATGATCCGCCGCATGGCGCGCGAGAGCTCGCCCACACCGTCGCGCGCATAGATGCGACCGTGGGTCAGGATCAGGCGCTCCGGTCCCCAGTCGAGCACCTGTTCGACCAGATCGCCCATGGCCGTGCGCCCGCCAAGACGCGCGGCCAGGCGCGGGGGCGGCTTGCCGTCACTGTCGTCGATCCCCGCCAGCCAGACCAGCGGTCGTGCCCAGGGCGGCAAGGGCGCGGTATCGACGGCGATGATCAGCCGCGACAGGATCGCCGAGCGGCTGGCCAGATGGCAGAAAACATGTTCGTAATTCGCGCCATGGCGCAGGGTCAGGGCGCGGATGTCGCGCCGCCACGGCGCATCAGAGAGCCCCTCGCCCTGCCAGAGCCGCGCCTCGGGAAAGGCGGCGCGCCAGTCGCCCAGCCACGGCAAGTCAGGGGCGCGGGGCAGCACCAGATGCGCCACCCGGCCCTGATCCGCGAGCCATGCCCGCAGATCGGGCGTGAGCGGCCCCGGCGCATGGACCCAGAGCGCGCCGCCGCCAATCCGCGCCACCACCGTGCGCAGCGGCATCGGCACCTTGAGCCGCCAGGGCACGGTCGCGCCCTCGATGGTCCATAGCCCCTCGGCAAGGGGCACCGGGGCAAGGGCGGTCACGGCCCTAGTTGGTGACGCGCACGCGCGTCATCACGTCCGGCTCACCGATGACCGCGCCATTGGGGCCGCGCCCGCGCTTGATCTTGTTCACGATCTCCATGCCGGAGGTCACACGCCCGACCACGGTATATTGCCCGTTGAGATGGGTTGCGGGCGCGAACATGATGAAGAATTGCGAATTGGCGCTGTCGGGGCTCTGGCTGCGGGCCATGCCGACCACGCCGCGCTCGAACGGCACGTCCGAGAACTCGGCCTTGAGGTCGGGGCGCTTGCTGCCGCCGGTGCCCGCGCGGCGCATGTCGCCGCCCGCGCGCCCGAATTCCACATCGCCGGTCTGCGCCATGAAGCCGTCGATCACGCGGTGGAACACCACCCCGTCATAGGCCCCCTCGGACGCGAGCGCGCTGATCTGCGCGACATGGCCGGGGGCCACCTCTTCGAGCAGGTCGATGGTGATGGTGCCATTGGCCACGCCCTTCACGTCGATTTCGAGACCCGTGGCAAGGGCGGGGCCAGAGGCCAGAAGGCCCATGGCAAGAACGAGGTTACGCATCGGCGGCCACCTTCACGCTGATCATCCGGTCGGGGTTTGCGGGCGGCTCGCCGCGGGTGATGGCATCGACATGCTCCATCCCCGAAATCACCCGTCCATAGACGGTATATTGCCGGTTGAGGAAATGGTTGTCCTTGAAATTGATGAAGAACTGGCTGTTGGCGGAATTCGGGTTCTGGCTGCGCGCCGCGCCGATCGTGCCGCGATCATGGGGGATGCCGCTGAACTCGGCCTTGAGATCGGGCAAGTCGCTGGCGCCGGTCCCGGCCATGCGGGGGTTGTAATCCTTTTCCATGTTGGCGTGCTGCACATCGCCGGTTTGTGCCATGAAACCGTCTATCACACGGTGAAAGGCCACGTTGTCATAGGCCCCGGCGCGGGCAAGCGCCTTCATGCGTTCGCAATGCCCCGGCGCGATGTCGGGCAGAAGCTCGATGGTGACGGTGCCATCCTTCAATTCGATCAGAATGGTGTTCTCGGGGTCCTTGATCTCGGCCATGTCATGCTCCTTTGTCGGCTTTGCCACAGGTCTAGGGCCTTGGGGCGTGCTTGCCAAGGGCAGGCGGTTGACGCCGCGCCATGCCCGCGCCAATAGAGGCGCGAAACCTCATGAGGAGACCGCCACGATGGGCTGGAAAACGCTGGACGATATGGACCTTGGGGCCAAACGCGTGCTGGTGCGCGTGGATATCAACGTGCCGGTCGAAAACGGCACCGTGACCGACACCACCCGGATCGAGCGCATCGTGCCCACCGTCCACGACATCCTTGCGCGCGGGGCCAAGCCCATGCTCATCGCCCATTTCGACCGGCCCAAGGGCAAGGTGGTGCCGTCCATGTCGCTGCGCGTCGTGGTGCCCGCGCTCGAGGCGGCGCTGGGGCGCAAGGTGCGCCTGATCGAAACGCTGGAGGGGGCCGAGAACCTGACCGAAGAAGCGCGCGCCGCCGATGTGCTGCTTCTGGAGAACATCCGCTTTCACCCCGGCGAAGAGGCCAACGATCCCGATTTCGCCGCCCGTCTTGCCGCGCTGGGCGATATCTATTGCAACGATGCCTTTTCGGCGGCGCACCGGGCGCATGCCTCGACCACGGCGCTGGCGCATCTCTTGCCCGCTTGTGCGGGGCGGCTGATGCAGGCGGAGTTGCAGGCGCTGGAGGCCGCCCTTGGCGCGCCGAAACGCCCCGTCGTCGCGGTGGTGGGCGGGGCCAAGGTCTCGACCAAGCTCGACCTTTTGGGCAATCTGGTGGAGAAGGTGGATACGCTGGTGATCGGAGGCGGCATGGCCAATACGTTTCTGGCCGCGCTCGGCCTCGATACGGGCAAATCGCTCTGCGAACACGAGATGGCCGGAACCGCGCGTGAGATCATGGGGCGGGCGGGCGCTGCGGGGTGTGCGATTTTGTTGCCTGCTGACGTGGTTGTGGCGCGCGAGTTTGCCGCAGGGGCCGCGCATGAGGTGGTGGGGGCCCATGCCTGCCCACCCGATGCGATGATCCTCGATGCCGGACCGCAGGCGGTGGCGCGGATCACCGCCGCGCTCGATGGCGCGAAAACGCTGATCTGGAACGGGCCGCTGGGGGCCTTCGAGATCGCACCCTTCGACGCCGCCACCAACGCCGCCGCCCGCCACGCGGCAAGGCTCACGGGCGAGGGGCGGCTTACGTCGGTCGCGGGCGGCGGCGATACGGTGGCCGCGCTCAACCGCGCCGGAGCGGCGGAGGGGTTCACCTACATCTCGACCGCCGGTGGCGCGTTCCTCGAATGGATGGAGGGCAAGGAATTGCCCGGTGTCGCGGCGCTTCACGGCGCTTGACGCAGAGGCCGAAACCGGCGCAGCGTGGGGCATGGAAACATTCACCCTGATCACTGGCGCCTCTGAAGGGCTTGGTGCGGAATTTGCCCGCCTTGCCGCCGCCGAGGGGCGCAACCTCATCCTGACCGCGCGCTCGGAGGACAAGCTCAATGCGCTGGCTGAGGAACTGCGGGGGCGCGCGGGCGCGGTCATCGTCCTGCCCGCCGACCTCGGCGATCTGGCGCAGGTCGAACGCATCTGGCAGGCGGCGAGCGAGGGGCGGCAGATCGACCGGCTGGTGAACAATGCAGGCCTTGGCCGTCACGGGCATTTCGGCACCGGCGAGGGATGGGCGCGCGATCTGAGCACGATCAATGTCAACGTGACCGCGCTCACCTGCCTGATGAAGGCGGCGATCCCGCACATGCAGGCGCATGGCGGCGGGCGCATCCTCAACGTGGCGTCGGTGGCGGGGTTCATGCCGGGGCCGACGCTCTCGGTCTATCACGCCACAAAGGCCTATGTGCTCTCGCTGTCCGAGGCGGTGGCCGAGGAATTGCGCGGCGGCCCGGTGAGCCTGACGGTGCTTTGCCCCGGACCGACGGCAACGGCGTTCTTCGACGCGGCGGACATGCACGGTATCGGCCTCTTGCGCCTCACACGGCCCGCGCGGGCGGATGCCGTGGCGCGCGCAGGCTGGGCGGCAATGGCGGAAGGCCGCCGGGTGGTCGTGCCGGGGCTGCTCAACAAGGTCTTCGCCTTCAGCCCGCGCGTGACGCCCCGCGCCCTTGCCACGGTCATCGCCAGCAAGGTGATGGGCAAGCAGGGTGCCTGACGCCGGATCAGCCGCGCAGGTCCAGAATGTCGTCAAGCCCCGCGCGCGTGGTGCGGAAGCGGTTGACGGGATGCGCGGCATCGGGCCAGCCAAAGGAGATCGCGCACAGGATGAGCCGCCGCTCCGGCAACTCGAAATGCGCGCGGATGAAGGGCGCATAGGCCGCGACCGAGGCTTGCGCGATACTGCCCACGCCAAGCGCCGTGGCCGCCAGCATGAAGGCCGTGACAAAGCCGCCCGTGTCCATCGCGCCGTAGGGCCCAAGGGCCGCCTCGGTATGGACAATGGCCACATGCGGCGCGCCGAACAGGCGGTAGTTTTCCATGCTTTGCTCGGCGCGGGCGGTGCGATCCTCGCGGGCGATGCCCACGGCCTCGTAGAGTTGCAGGCCGCATTCGCGGCGGCGCGCGCCATGCACGCCCGGATAGCTTTCGGGCCAGGGCAGGTCGGGACGGGGCGTGCCATGGGCCACCTCGTGCAAAAGCGCCTTGCGGAAGCGGGCGGTCTCATCGCCTTGCGTCACCAGAACCTGCCAGGGCTGCGCGTTGCACCACGACGGCGCGCGCCCCGCCGCCGTCACGATGCGCGCGATGGTCGCTTGCGGCACCGGGTCGGGGCGAAAGGCGCGGCAGGAATGGCGGGCGGCAAGCAGGTGCTCCAATCCCTCGATTTCGGCTGTCATCAGAACCCTCCTTCCATCGCCACGACATAGCCGATGGCCCCCGCCACCAGCGCGCCGAGGACCACCGCCACGGCGATTTTCCAGGCCGACCACGGCCGTTCGCCCTGCACCCGGCCGGTGCGGGCATTGACCACGAAGCGATAGGTCTCGCCCCGGTATTTGTAGGCGGCAAGCCAGACGGGCAGCAGGACATGCTTGAAGGTGACGCCGCTTACCTCCGTGTCGATGGCATGGATGCGCTGCCGGTCTCCGCCGATGTCGAACCGCACGTCGCGGGCGATCACCGCATCCATATGGGCGCGCGCCTCGCCAAAGCCCGTTTCCAGTTCGACACTGTAGCCCTCGGCGCGAAACCCCGCGAGGTATTCCGGCGTGTAAGGTTCCAGCGCCGAAAGATCCCACGGCTCCAGCGCGTCGGTAAAGCGTTTGGGCAGGGAGGTCGAGGCCAGCACCAGCACATCGTCGAAGAACCGCGAAACCCGGCCCGAGGCGGGGCTCCAGCGGACCTTGGCCACCTGCACCTGTCGGCGCTTGCCGTTCTGGGTGACGGTCTGCGTCTCATAGTAGACCGTGCCGCGCTCGCCGCGATAGCGGCTGTCGGTCTGGGCGTCGAAGGTCCAGTAAGGCACATAGATGCCCTGCATTTTCCGCCCCTTGCGCGCATACTCCTGCAATCCGCCCGGCGCGAACCAGAGCCGCCCTAGCCAGTCGGTCATGGCGCGGCGGGCCGTGGCCTCATCCAGCGCGAAGGGCAGAAGGGCGCGCGGCTTTATATGGCGGTGCGCGCCGGTATCCGTGACCACGGGAGAGGCGCAGAACGGGCATTCGGTGGCGTGGGTGTCCGCGCCCAGTTCGACCTGCGCGCCGCAGCTAGTGCAGGTGGTGGTGCGGGTTTCCTCGATCTCCTGCGCGGGAAGCTGGTCGCGGAGGGCTGCGGTAAAATCAAGCTCGCGGATGCCGCCCTGCCACGGCCCGCCGGTGCCGATCTCGGCCACGTCGCCGCAATGATCGCAAATCAGCCGGTTCTGCCCCGGATCATAGCGGTAATCCGACCCGCAGCTTTGACAGGGAAAGCGGTGCTCGATGGGGGCGGGGGGCGGTGTGTCTGTCATCGGGCCGCCTTCACAGGATGTGGTGCAGGAAACGCGGGGTCATCCGCCGCAGGGCCCCATCGCCAAGCGCGGTGTGCCGCCACAGGTTGAAGATGCCGTGAATGAGCGCCGCGGCCAGAAGTGTCAACAGCAGCACCCGCGCGGGCGGGCCGGGCAGGGGGCGCGCCATGCCCTCGGCCACAAGCGCCACCGCCCCCCAGCCGATGAGCCCGTAAAGCCCGCGATGGAGCCACGGGTGGCCCATGCGAAACGCCCCCGCAAGTCTGGGCCCCGGCCCGTTCATCAGCCCGAACCCGAGCGCCAGCGCGCACATCGCCAGCCCCGAGAGCGCATAGAGCCACGCCAGCCACGCCGTCGCCCCCGCGTCGCCCAGCACGAAGAGCAAAAGCGTCGCGGTCAGCCAGTGCAGCGTGATGGTCGCGCGGCGGCGCATGGGATCACGCCCCCGGCGGCGGCGGCGGCAGGACGGTGAAAAGCTGCGCCAGTTCGGCCACGTCCTCGGCGCGCTTCCAGCCGTCCTGACCGGCGGTCCAGACATGGGTCTGGCGGGTGAGCGTGCCCTCGGTCACCATGCGCCCGAGACCCGCCTTGGAATAGGGTCCATGGGTCTGGCCGGCTTCGGCGATGTGCCAGACATGCTCGACCGGCGGGGGCGGGGGCGGGGGGGCGGCCTCGGGACGCGCGCCCCATGGCCCCTGCGCCCGGTTCTGTTCGGCCATCTGCTGCGCCATGGCCATGCCCATCCCCATGCCAAGGCCTGCGCCGATGCCGCCGCCGCCCGACGGGTTCTTGGCCGCAGCCGTCATCGCCTCGGCGGTGGAATATTGCGTGAACCGGTTCAGGTCGCCCGCGATGCCCATCGAGGTGCGCTTGTCGAGCGCCTCCTCGACGGCGGGGGGCAGGGATATGTTCTCGATGTAGAATTCCGGGATCTCAAGCCCGTATTCCGCGACCACGGCGGTGATTTCGCCCGCCACAAGCTTGCCCAGATCGGCGGTGTTGGCGGCCATGTCGAGCACCGGGATGCCCGAGCCTGCGATGATGCGCGAAAACGCCTGCACGATGATGTTGCGGATCTGAAAGCTGATCTCGTCCATGGTGAATTCACCGTCGGTGCCGACGATCTCGGCCATGAACCGGGCGGGGTCCGAAACGCGCGCGGTGTAGGTGCCGAAGGCGCGGATGCGGGTGGGGCCGAATTCCGGATCGCGCAGCATGATCGGGTTTTTCGTGCCCCATTTCAGATTGGTAAACCGCGTGGTGGAAACGAAATAGATCTCCGACTTGAAGGGCGAGCGAAAGCCGTGATCCCAGTGTTGCAGGCTGGTCATGATCGGCATGTTGTTGGTTTCGAGCATGTAGAGACCGGGGGTAAAGACATCGGCCAGTTGCCCCTCGTGGACGAACACCGCCGCCTGCCCCTCGCGCACGGTGAGCTTGGCACCATACTTGATCTCGTGGCCCTCGCGCTCGAATCGCCACACCATCGTGTCGCGGCTGTCGTCGGTCCAGTGGATCACGTCGATGAACTGGCCGGAGAGGAAATCGAAGATGGGCATGGGAAACTCCTTGGTTGGGCGTCAGACCGGCCCGCCCGCGCGTTCGTCGAGCAGACGGCGCAGGATGGGGCGGGCCTCGTCGGGGGTCATGCCGGGTTTGAGGTCGGGGTGATAGAGAAGCCATAACAACTCCTCGTCGTGGCGGGTGAGCAGGGCGAATTCCTCGTCATCGTTGAAGATCGAGGGCCGCGCGCGGGGGCTGTCATTCGCCAGCCCCAGACCCTGTGCCAGTTCCTCGTGGATGCACGAGGCGCGTGAGAGCGGCGGATGTTCCGCGCGCACCCAGGCGATGGCGAGGTCATAGGAATGGGGATTGCCCTTTTGCGAAAACGCCACGACCAGACAGTGAATGGAGCGGGGCATATCCCGAAAAACGCCAAGCGTGGCGGCGTCGATCTGGGGGGCCAACGCGCGCACGCGGGCCAGCCCGTAGGCGCGGTCATCCTCGCTCATGAAGAGGACGTGAAAATTCGCGCCGCGCGCC
Source organism: Roseovarius sp. MBR-79 (assembly GCF_053628555.1). NCBI lineage: Bacteria > Pseudomonadati > Pseudomonadota > Alphaproteobacteria > Rhodobacterales > Roseobacteraceae > Roseovarius > Roseovarius sp. MBR-79. The sequence continues at coordinate 23,929 of NZ_JBRJGP010000009.1, forward strand.
TCTGACGTGATCGGGTGGCGCGTCACGCGCGCAATGCGGGCGGCATACCCGCTCACGGCGGCGCGGTCGGCGGCGCGCTGATCGGGCGGCACGGAGGGGCCGAACTCGACCCCCAGGCGCACCGGCGCGGTCCATTTGCGCAAGGCCCCGGACTGGCCACCCGAGGGGCGGAACCCGGCCCCGGCACGGTATTCGTCAAAGAACACGATGGTTTCGAAATTGCGCATGAGATCGGTGTCGGTCCAGGGCGTGTCCGGCCCGCCGCCATCGCTGCGCAAAAGGCCGCGGCCGAGAAGGTCGCGCTCGATGCGTGCATAATGCGCGGCAAGCGCCGCGCTTGTCTCGGAGGGGGCAGGGGCCGCCGGGCGCGTGGCGGGGGGCGGCGCGGGGGCGGGTGCCGCTGGCGGGGCCGCCATCTCGCAGCCCGCCAGCGCCAGAACCGCCGCGCCCCAGAGCGCCAGCCCGTGCCGTGCCCGCATCCGCATTCAGCCCTTTGGCACGGCGCTGCCGGCATTTTCGCCGACACCGGTCTTGCGCGCCTTGGCCGAGGCGAGCGTGTCGCGCAACTCGGCCTCCATCTTCTTCAACTCCTCCTCGGCGCGGGCGCGCTTGGCCTTGCCTTCGTCGGCAATGGCAAGGCTTTCCTCGATGGTGCCGATCAGGTCGGCATTGGCCTTTTTCACCGCCTCGATGTCGAACACGCCGCGCTCCATCTCCTGACGGATCATCTTGTTGCTTTCGCGCAGGTTCTTGGCGTTGGCGGTCAACAGCTCGTTGGTGAGGTCATTGGCGTCGCGCACCGCCGCCGCCGCCTCTGCCGAGCGCTGGATCGTCACCGCCTGCGCCAGTTGGGTTTCCCAGAGCGGGACGGTGTTGACGAGGGTGGAATTGATTTTCGTCACCAGCGATTTGTCGTTCTCCTGCACCAGCCGGATCGAGGGCAGCGATTGCATGGTCACCTGACGGGTGAGTTTCAGATCATGCACCCGGCGCTCCAGATCGTCGCGCGCCGCCCTCAGATCGCGCAATTCCTGCGCCTTCATCACCTGATCATTCTCGGGCGCGGCCTGAACGGCGGCCTCCTTGGCGGGAATGTCCTTGTCGTCGAGATCCTTCAGCTTGGCCTCGCCCGCCGCGATGTAGAGCGCCAACTCGTCATAGAAGGCCAGCGTCTTTTCATAGAGCAGGTCCAGCGACTTTATATCCTTCAGAAGCGTGTGCTCATGGCTGAGAAGGTCATCGGTGATCTTGTCGATCTGGCCCTGCACCTGCTCGAACTTGGCGGTGAACTTGGCGAAGGGGGCGGCGCGGCCCAAGAGTTTTTCCCACCAGGACCGCTCGCGGCGCACGTCCAACTCGCTGACCGAAAAGCCGCGGATCGTGGTGACGATCCCGCGAAGGCTGTCACCCGCCGGGCCGACATCCTTGTTGCGCACGCCTTGCAGCATGGATTGCGAAATGACCTGCAATTCGGCCTGTGCCGCCGAGCCGAAAGAGACGATGGATTGCGTGTCGCCCATGTCGATCTCCGCCATGCGACGGGTGATCTCGGCGCTTTGCGGCGCATCGGCCTTTTCAAGCGGCACGATGGCATTGGCCTCCGAGGGCACGGGCAGGATGGCGCGGCTCACGGCCTCGACATCCTTGAGAACGGCTTCGGCCTTTTGGCGGGTGGTCTCTGACATGGCTTTATCCTCTTACGCTAAATCGCGGGCTTCAAGGTGAACGCCCTCACGCTCCAGCCGGTCGCGCAGCACCTCGATCTCGATATCGAGATCGGTGCTGCTGTCGGCCATGAGCGCGCGGGTCTTGGCGGTGAAATTCCGTTCCAGGTCGTCGAGCAGGGCAAGGTATTTCTCGCGCGCTTGCGGATTCGGGGCGCGGGCGGCAAGGTCGGCATATTTCACCGTCGCGTCGCGCGCCCCCATGAGGTAGACGCCAAGGAACTTGCGCGCGGCGGTCAGGTCGCGCGGGTCCTCCTCGACCGTGCGCAACATGTCGCGCACCGTCACCTGAAACCCGTCAAGGCGGCGTTCAAGCTGCCGGTCGCCCGCACGCCGCAGCGCGCCCGACATGGATTTCAGATAGTCCTCGGCCTGATCGACCACCCGCGCCACGCGGTCGCTCTGAAAGCTGTCGATGCCCTCGGCCCCCTTGTCGCGCAAGGGGTCGAGGCCGAAGGCGAAACTGTGCAGCACCGCGCCCGCGATGGCATAGATTGCGGGTTCGACGATCCTGCCCTGCGCGGCGAAGGCCGCGACGAAAAGCCCCGCGCCGGTGAGCGCGGAGGCGAAGATCTTGCGCGGGATGGCGGGGCGCTTGGCGATGCGGCGCGCCTCATAGGCCTCTTGCGCCAGAATCCCCTCGCGCGTGAGCCAGGCCGCGAGCAGCAGCAATCCGAGCGCCGAGAGGTTGAGCGCGAGGCCCGTGGCACCGCCCCCAAAAGCACGCACCGCCAGCGGCAGCGGCGCGATGAAGAGCATGTTGACCCGGCCACCCGCCCGCGTGCGCCGCGCGCCGCGATAGCCGCCGCGCGGCGGCTCTTGGCCCTTGGGGCCGCCCGTGGGGCTACCATTCGGACCACCGGGGCTGAACTTGCCGCCGAAACGCTCGGCCATCACACGCCCCCCGTTGCCGCCACGAAGGCGATGAGCGCCACCAGGAGGAAAAACGCCAGTTTCTGTAGCCCCGTGTCGCTCATGTCCCTGCCGCCCCGGCCAAATCCTGTCTGAAACTTAGGGGAAGGGCGCGGGCGGCGCTAGGGGGAACATGACGGCTGTTGTCGCAGCGGAGCTCGGAAGGTGCTGCATATTTCGGGCGACGTGCGTCGGTCAGAGCGGCTTGCGTTGCATACGCGACTTGAGCGCGCTCAGTTGCACCTCGACCGAGTCCCGGCCACCGTTGACAAATTTGCGCGCCTCAAACGAGAAACTGTCCTCGAACTCTGCCATGGAGGTCAGGTAGGCGTCTCGCAGCGCGCGATCCTGCGTGGTGCGGAACTGCGTGGCATATCGGCGGGTCAAGGCGACGATCTCGCCCAGAATATGGCTCAGGTGCTTGCGCAGTTCGCGGTGACGGTCGGGGTCATCTTCCAGCGCGCGGATCATCAGGGCGACGGTCTTGCGGAACCCGTCGATCTGCTCTGCGAGTTGCGGATCGTTCAGCTCGCCGATGCTCTGCCCAAGCTGATCGAGATGATCCGACGCGACGCGGATCAGTTTATGCGCCTCGTGCTGTCGGATGTCGGCGGCGGTCTCCAGCCCCTTGTTGCGCAAGGGGTCGATGCCGAAGGCAAGCATGGCAAGGCCCGATGCCACACAGCCCTGCACGAGCGCGGTGATCACATGAGCCTCGTTATTGAGGAGCATCGCGGTGAAGGTCACACCCAGCAAGACCGATCCGCCCAGCAAAAAAGGCACCTTCGGACGCCTGGCAACGGTCTTTTCCGTATAGGCCTTCTTGAGGTGGAGGCCGAGCGATATCATCGCAAGCGCCCCGCCAAACCCGGCCAGAAGCGCCGCGTTGACCAGGATATCACGCATTTCCGTGCCAAAAAACGCAAAGGCAAGCGGGCAAACCGCGAGAAACATCGAGGACACGGCCGATTGTGTGCGCGGGTTCATGGGAGGACGTTGCCGGGCAGGGGCCGCTTGCAAATAACGTTGAAAAAACATTACTCAGTCTCCTTCCCGACTGTCAGAGAGCGAAGGCTACCACTGCTCCGAACGTCGTGGAGGTCATGGACCACATTCATGCCGAGGAAATCGGAGAGCGGTGCCGGCATCTTGGTTTGCATGCTCTGGAATAACAGCAGGAAGAACAGCAGCGTGAACGACAGGTTGGGTAAAAGCCGGGAGGTGAGCGTTCCATCGCCAACAAGATGATCCACGCTGTCGCGCAGGGATTGAATGGAACTGCGCACGCTGCGTGCGAGAAAAACCAGCGCCACGATAAGGGTGAAGAAACCGATCAATCCCATACGCAAATTCCTGACAAGTGTTGATCCGATCACTCATGTCAGGCGTTTATGGCAATCATGGGACGTTCCCTTGCCAATCTTTGGATTGCGGACACGGGCTTGGGGCCTGCCGCCCACCTCAACCGCGTGTGCCGGTGGCCTTTTTCTTCTCGTCCCGGACCTTTTCCGCCAGATCGCGGGCGATGGCGAAGGCGCCCTTGACGCGGTCGGCCTCGCCCTTCCAGTCGCGGCGCACGACGATCTTGTTGTCGCGGACCTTGGCCAGCCCGCGCTGATCCTGAAGGAACTCGGCCAGCCCCTGCGGCGAGGCGAACTTGTCATTGTGAAACTGGATCGTGGCACCCTTGGGACCGCCGTCGAGCTTGGCAATCCCTGCGCGCTTGCACATCGCCTTGATGCGCATGACCAGCATCAGCATGTTGACCTCGCGGGGCAGGGGGCCGAAGCGGTCGATCATCTCGGCGGCAAGCCCCTCAAGCTCGACCTTGCTTTCCAGCCCGCTGAGGCGGCGATAGAGGCCAAGCCGCACGTCGAGATCGGGCACATAGGCCTCGGGGATGAGCACCGGCACGCCAAGGTTGATCTGCGGCGCCCATTGCTCGTCCATCTCGGTTACGGTGGCAATCTCGCCCGAACGGATGCGCGCGATGGTCTCCTCCAGCATGGATTGGTAAAGTTCGAACCCCACATCGCGCATCTGGCCGGATTGCTCCTCGCCCAGAAGATTGCCCGCGCCGCGAATGTCGAGATCCTGAGACGCCAGCGTGAAGCCCGCGCCGAGCGTGTCGAGACTGCCCAGCACGCGCAGGCGCTTTTCTGCCCCCGGCGTCAGCGGCACGCGCGGCTTGGTCGTGAGATACGCATAGGCGCGCGCCTTGGAGCGGCCCACGCGGCCCCGGATCTGGTAAAGCTGCGCCAGCCCGAACATGTCGGCGCGGTGGATGATCATGGTGTTGGCGGTGGGGATGTCGAGGCCCGATTCGACGATGGTCGTGGCGAGAAGCACGTCATATTTGCCGTCGTAGAAATTGTTCATCCGCTGGTCAAGCTCGCCCGCCGCCATCTGGCCATGGGCGACCACGTAGCTCACCTCGGGCACCTGATTTTTCAGGAAATCCTCGATCTCGGGCAGGTCCTTGATACGCGGCACCACGAAAAAGGACTGCCCGCCCCGGTAATGCTCGCGCAGAAGCGCCTCGCGCACGGTGACGGTGTCGAACTCCGACACATAGGTGCGGATCGACAGGCGATCGACGGGCGGCGTGCCGATGATCGAGAGATCCCGCACGCCCGAGAGCGAGAGTTGCAGCGTGCGCGGGATGGGCGTGGCCGTCAGCGTCAGGACATGGATGTCGCTGCGCATTTCCTTCAGCCGCTCCTTGTGGGCGACGCCGAAGCGCTGTTCCTCGTCGATGATGAGCAGGCCGAGATTGTTGAAGCGCACCCCCTTGGCCAGAAGCGCATGTGTGCCCACCACGATATCGGCGCTGCCCTTTGACATCGCCTCGCGGGTGAGGTTGGCATCACGCGTCGACACGAAGCGCGACAGCGCGTGGACCGAGAGGGGAAAGCCGCGGAATCGCTCGGAAAATTCCCTGTAATGCTGGCGCGCAAGCAGCGTGGTGGGCGCGATCACCGCCACCTGGTGCCCGGCCATGGCCGCCGCAAAGGCCGCGCGCATCGCCACCTCGGTCTTGCCGAAACCGACATCGCCACAGATGAGCCGATCCATCGGGCGGCCGCGTTCCAGATCCGAGAGCACGTCCTCGATGGCGCGCAGCTGATCGTCGGTCTCGGTATAGGGGAAGCGGGCGGCGAACGCCTCCCACGCGTGATGTTCGGGGGCGATGACGGGCGCGCGGCGCAATTCGCGCTCGGCGGCGACGCGGATCAGGCGGTCGGCCATCTCGCGGATGCGCGCCTTGAGCTTCGCCTTCTTGGCCTGCCAGGCGCCGCCGCCCAAGCGGTCCAGCAGCCCCTCCTCATGGCCGTAGCGCGAGAGCAGTTCGATATTCTCGACCGGCAGGTAAAGCTTGGAGCTTTCGGCATATTCCAGCACGAGACATTCATGCGCGGCCCCCGCCGCCGTGACCACTTCGAGGCCCAGATAGCGCCCGATCCCGTGATCGACATGCACCACCAGATCGCCCTGACCGAGCGCCTGCGCCTCGGTCAGGAAATTCTCGGCCCGCCGCTTGCGCTTGGCCCCGCGAATGAGCCGGTCGCCCAGCACGTCCTGTTCACTGATGACCGTGAGGGCGGGGGATTCGAACCCCTGTTCCAGCGGCCAGATCGCCAGATGCAGCCCGTGCTTGCCCACACCCCTTATGCTCGAGACCGAGACCGGCCCGACAAGGCCCTCATCGGACAAAAGCCCCTCGATACGTTCGCGCGCGCCCTGGGAATAGGACGCGATCAAAACCGGCCCCTTGGCCAATTTTGCCTCAACATGGTCTTTCAGAACACTGAAAAGGTTTGTGTTTTCCTGTTGGCGCTCAGGCGCGAAATTACGCCCGATACGCCCGCCTGCATCCACCACCCCCGGCCCGATGGGGCGCGGCAGCGCCGCGAACTGCACCACCCGGCGCGCGCCGAGTGCTGTGCGCCACCCGCCCTCGTCGAGATAGAGCAGATCAGGCGCGATCGGCTGATAGACCGTGTCGCCGCGCGCTTTCTGCCCGAGCGCATGGCGGCGCGCCCCGTATTGGTCGCTGACCTGCTCCCACCGCGCGGCGCGGGCGGCCTCGGCCTGATCGTCAAGCGTGACGGGCACCTCGGGAAGGTAGTCGAACAGCGTCTCGAGCCGCTCGTGAAAGAAGGGCAGCCAGTGCTCGACGCCTGCCTGCTTGCGCCCCGCGCTCACGGCCTCGTATAGCGGGTCCTCGGCCCCGCCCGCGCCGAACTCGATGCGGTAATTCTGACGAAAGCGGCGGATCGCGGCCTCGTCGAGGATCACTTCGGAAACGGGCGCAAGCTCGACCCGGTCAAGCTTTTGCGTGGTGCGCTGCGTGGCCGCATCGAACCGGCGCACCCCGTCGAGCACATCGCCGAAAAGATCGAGCCGCAGCGGCCCTTCCTCGCCCGGCGGATAGATGTCGATGATCCCGCCGCGCAGCGCGTAATCGCCCGGCTCGGTCACCGTGGGGGCCTGCGCAAATCCCATGCGGACAAGGAAATCGCGCAAGGCTTTTTCGTCGATCCGCTCGCCCACGGTGGCGGCGAAGGCCGCGCCGCGCAGCACCTCTCGGGCGGGCAGGCGTTGCGTGGCCGCGTTGAGCGTGGTCAGCAGCACGAATTGCGCCGGCATCGCGTGGGCCAGCCCCGCCAGCGTCGCCATGCGGGTGGACGAAATCTCGGCATTGGGCGAGATGCGGTCATAGGGCAGGCAATCCCAGCCGGGAAAGCGGATCACCGGCATGTCGGGCGCGAAAAAGCGCAGCGCCTCGGCCATCGCGGCCATCCGCTTGTCGTCGCGCGCGATATGAATGACCGGGCCGTCGGCCTTTTGGGTTTCGGCCAGCACGAGCCGCGCGTCAAAGCCTTCGGGCGCGCCGCCCATGACGATATGGCGCTTGTCTGTCATGCCCTGTCCCCGCTCAGCCCAGAACGCCGATGTTCATGTTCTGATACATGCCCCACATGGCGGTGACGAAAATCGAGATCATGCCGATGATCTGCACCACAAGCCGGTGTTGCCCGAGCCGCGTGATGAGCGCTTCGCCCGCAAGCCCCTGATCGCGGATCGCGCGCGCCGTCCGCACCGAGACGAGCCCGACCAGCGTCAGCGGAAAGCCCAGCATGACCAGCGCCTGCGAGAATTCGTTGTCATAGACAAAGCCCAGAAGCGCCAGAGACGTCAGCACGAAGGCCACGACCCCGGCAAGGATCAGCCCCGATTCATGGGCCACGAACAAAAGCCGGTTGGTGTTGATCCGCACCATGTCCTCGAAATCGGCCATTGCCTCGCTGCCCGCGCTGCGGCGGGCGCGCATGGCCATGTCCCAGGGCACGCCAAGCACCCAGTGGCTTGCGCTCGACCAGGTCACCGCAAGCGCGATCCAGAACCACAGGTTGCTGAACGAACGCAGGTCGATGAGTTCGAAAACATTGTCGAGAAAGGTCAAGGCCGCGCCTCAATGGAGTGTATCGCCCGCCCTCTTAGCGCCCGCGCGCGGCAATTCCTACCCTTGAGATGGGCGAATTTCCATGACAGTGAGGAAGTGATGACGCCACAGCCCGCGACGAGCCAGCCCATGACCCCATTTCAGGCCGCCTTTCCCGCCACCCGCACCCGCCGCACCCGCATGAGCGGGGCCTTGCGCGCCATGGTGGCGGAAAATGCGCTCTCGCCCGCCGATTTCATTTGGCCCCTCTTCGTGCGCGACGGCGACGGGGTAGAGGAGCCGGTGCCGTCCATGCCGGGCGTCTATCGCCGCTCCATCGACAAGGTGGTGGAGGCCGCGCGCGAGGCCGCGGATCTGGGCATTCCCGCGGTCTGTCTTTTTCCCTTCACCTCGGTCGCCAACCGCACCGCCGATTGCGCCGAGGCGTGGAACCCCGAGAACCTGAGCAATCGCGCCACCCGCGCCATCAAGGCGGCCGTGCCGGGGCTGGCGGTGATGACCGATGTGGCGCTTGATCCCTATTCGGATACCGGCCATGACGGCTATGTGGTGGCGGGCGAGATCGTCAACGATGCCACCGTCGAGGCGCTGGTGAAACAGGCGCTCAGCCAGGCCGAGGCGGGCGTGGATATCATCGGGCCGTCGGACATGATGGACGGGCGCGTGGGGGCCATTCGCGCCGCACTCGAGGGGGCGGGTCATCACAATGTGGCGATCATGGCCTATTCGGCCAAATACGCCTCGGCCTTTTACGGACCGTTCCGAGAGGCCGTGGGGGCGGGCGATGCGCTCAAGGGCGACAAGAAGACCTATCAGATGGATGCCGCCAACTCGGACGAGGCGCTGCGCCTCATCGCGCGCGACCTGAGCGAGGGCGCGGATATGGTGATGGTCAAGCCTGGGATGCCATATCTCGATATCTGTCGGCGGGCAAAGGAGAAATTCGGCGCGCCGACCTTCGCCTACCAGGTCTCCGGCGAATATGCGATGATCATGGCGGCCGCGCAGAACGGCTGGATCGACGGCGAGCGCGCGATGATGGAAAGCCTCATGTGCTTCAAGCGGGCGGGCTGCGACGGGGTGCTGAGCTATTTCGCGCCCGCCGCCGCGCGCCTTCTGAGCGCGCGCTGAGTGCGCGCGGGAACCCGCGCACAATCTCAATCCGTAGTGACAGACAGTGACTTCGCGCCTATACTGAGTAGAGGACCGGCAGGAACAGGCTGGCGCATCAGAGGCAAGGAACGGGCACCGATATGAGCACTCTCACACGACGCGGATTCACCCTTGGGATACTGGCGAGCGCGCCGGTTCTGGCGGCCTGCAACAACGGTGTCGGCAGTCCGGGGGCCGCGCGCATCGACGCGCGCGTGAACGCCACGCTGGACCACATGTTTGCAACCTATCCCGGCACACGCGCGCTGGCCGACAAATCCACCGGGATGCTGGTCATGCCGGTGGTGACGCAGGCCGGGTTCATGGTCGGCGGCGGGTTCGGGCGCGGGGCGCTGCGGATCAACAACGTGACGGTGGATTACTACTCGGCCACCAAGGGCAGTGTCGGTCTTCAGATCGGGGCTCAGCAATTCGCCCACGTTCTGTTCTTCATGACCGAACAGGCGCTTCAGGGGTTCCGCCGGTCTTCGGGATGGGCGGCGGGGGCCGATATCCAATATGCCTTCAACGACCGGGGCGAGAACCTGCGTGCCGAGACGACGACATCGACCGCGCCGGTCGTGGCGGTGATCTTCGGGCAGGCGGGGCTGATGGCGGGCGTCTCGCTCGAGGGTATGAAATACACCCGCATCATCCCGTGAACGACCGGCTGACACAGGCGCTGAGCGCCATCGACGCCGCCAATGCGCAGGACCCGGACCGCGCCGAGGGCGCGCCCGCAGCCCTGCTTTATGGTCAACGCATGAGCGAGGAACTGGCGCGGCTCTGTCCTGATGCGTCAGAGCCGTTGCAGATCGCCGCGCGCGGGCAGCATATCGAACGCTGGACCTCGCCGCGCGCGGGCTATCCTGAGGGGCGCGCGGGCTATCTGGCATGGCGCACCGATCTCGCCCGGCATCACGCCGCGCGTGTGGCGCAGATCATGGCGGATGCGGGCTATGGACGCGCGGACTGCGCGCGCGCCGCGGCCATGCTGCGCAAGGAGGGGATCAAGCGCGACGCCGAGGTGCAGATGCTGGAGGATGTGATCTGCTTCACCTTCCTGCGTTGGTATTTCGCGCCCTTCGCGCCGACGCAGGACGCGGCCAAGCTCGACCGCATCGTCGAAAAGACCGCGCGCAAGATGTCGGCGGATGCGCGCGCCCGCGCGCTGGCCGAGTTCGATTTGCCAGAGTCGTTTGCCCGTCATTTCAGCGTTTGAAACTGCGTCCTCACGTGCCGCAAAAGGTGTGCTGAACCACTTCCGACGGCATCGGTGGGCGTCTTAGCTCCGCCGCGTCGGGCTGATCCTCGAACGGCTTTGAGAGAACATGAATAAGACGCTCCAAGGGTTTGAAATCGCCAGACATACCGGCTTCGATCATTTCTTCGATGCGGTGGTTTCGCGGAATGAAAGCGGGGTTTGCGGCGCGCATCACCGCCGTCGGGTCCGCCTCGCGCGCCAGCCGCGCGCGCCAGCCGGTTTCCCATGTGTCAAAGGCCATCGGGTCGAGGAACTGATCGCGCGCGCCGCCCGTCGCCAGCGCGCGGAAGGTGTTGGTGAAATCCGCCCGCCCCTCGGCCATGCGCGCCAGAAGATCGCCCACAAGCGCGGCCGCCTCCGGCCCCGGCTCGGCAATGCCGATCTTTCGCCCGAAGGCGCGTTGCCATTCGGCCTCGATCCGGTCGGGCATGGCGTGGACAAGGGCGGTGAACTCCTCCACCGCCGCATCCGCGTCGGGCATGAGCGGCACAAGCGCTGTGGCGAATTGCGCCATGTTCCACACGATCACATGGGCCTGATTGTCATAGGCATAGCGGCCATGCGCGTCGATCGAGCTATAGACCGTCTGCGGGTGGTAGCTGTCCATGAAGGCGCAGGGGCCGTAGTCGATCGTCTCGCCCGAAATGGCGGTATTGTCGGTATTCATCACCCCGTGGATGAACCCCACCGAGAGCCAGCGCGCCACCAGCCGCGCCTGCCGCCCGATCACCTCGGACAGAAGATGCGCGGGATCCTCGACGTGGGGATAATGCCGCGCGACGGTGTAGTCATAGAGCGCGCGCAGGCTGGCCAGATCGCGCCGCGCGGCGAAATACTGGAAGGTGCCGACGCGGATATGGCTGGCCGCGACCCGCGTGAGCACAGCTCCCGGCAGCGCGCCCGCCTCGCGCCAGACCGGCTCGCCGGTGGCGACGGCCGCGAGCGCGCGGGTGGTCGGGATGCCAAGCGCGTGCATCGCCTCGGACACCACGTATTCGCGCAGCACGGGACCCAGCCATGCGCGCCCGTCCCCCATCCGGCTATAGGGCGTGGGGCCCGAGCCCTTGAGATGGATGTCGCGGCGCTGGCCTTTGCTGTCCACCACCTCGCCCAGAAGCAGCGCGCGCCCGTCGCCAAGCTGCGGCGAGAAGCCGCCGAACTGGTGCCCGGCATAGACCTGCGCCAGCGGGGCCGCGCCCTCGGGGGCCTCGTTGCCGGAAAAGACCCGCGCCAGCGTGTCCGCGTCGCCGATGGTGATGCCCAACTCTTCGGCAAGCGGCGCGTTGAAACGGATGAGGCGGGGCGCGTGCACCGCTGCGGCCGCTTGCCGCGTATGGAACGCTGCGGGCAGGCGGGCATAGCTGTTGTCGAACGGGATGGCGAGTGGCACGCGGGACCTCCTGTAGATATGTCCTGAAGGTAGACCTTCGTGGCCGGGGTGCAAGCCGCGCGTCACGCCTCGCGACCCGCCGCCTTGAGCCGCGCGTGAAGCGCCCTGGCCTCGGCCACGGGGGCGCGCACGCGGCTCAGATCGGTTGGCGGGGTCATGTCGCACCTCTCGGCTTCGGGCTCTGCCGTGAGGTTTGCCCCGCAGGCCCCGCGCCGCGCGCCCGCAAGCGACACGGGCGTGGCCCTCCCGCGACATGCGCGCGGATTTTGCGCCGGTCAGATCCCGCGCGACATGGCCGCGACCCCGGTGCGCGCCATCTCGTGAAGGCCGAGCGGGCGCATGAGATCGGCGAAAGCGTCGATCTTTTCCGGCCCGCCGGTAATCTCGAAGACAAAGCTGGTGAGCGTGCTGTCCACCACCTTGGCACGGAAGATATCCGCCAGCCGCAGCGCCTCGACGCGCTTGTCACCCTCGCTGGCCACCTTCAGCAGCGCCAGTTCGCGCTCGACGCTCGCCCCTTCGACGGTCAGGTCATGGACCTCGTGGACCGGCACGATTCGGCCTAGCTGCGCCTTGATCTGCTCGATCACCTGCGGGGTGCCGGTGGTGACGATGGTGATGCGGGACGTGTGGCCGGTATGGTTCACCTCGGCCACGGTCAGGCTGTCGATATTGTAGCCCCGCCCCGAGAAGAGGCCGATCACGCGGGCGAGCACGCCCGGCTCGTTATCGACGATCACGGCAAGGGTATGGGTCTCCTGCACATCCGAGAAATTGGGCCGCAGGTTATAGGCGGAATGCTTGGACGAGCCTTTTTTGATTTTCAGCGGGGACATTCTTTCAATCCTTGTTGGAGGCAGTGTTGTTCCGGAATTTTCAAAAAATTCCGGAACGTTTTCTTTTCAAGAAAACGGGGTCACACCAGCACCGCCCCGCCTGCCTTGATGGCGTCCTTGGTCGAGGCTTCGCCAAGCAGCATCTTGTTATGCGGCTCGCCCGAGGGGATCATCGGAAAGCAGTTCTCGTGCTTTTCCACCAGACAATCGAAGATCACCGGCCCGTCATGGGCCAGCATCTCCATGATCGCGTCATCGAGATCGGCGGGGTCCTTGCAGAGGATGCCCTTCGCCCCGAACGCCTCGGCCAGTTTCACGAAATCGGGCAGTGCCTCGGACCACGACGACGAATAGCGCTCGCCATGCAGGAGTTCCTGCCATTGCCGCACCATGCCAAGCCGCTCGTTGTTGAGGATGAACTGCTTGACCGGCAGGCGGTATTGGATCGCCGTGCCCATTTCCTGCATGTTCATCAGCCACGACGCCTCACCCGCGACATTGATCACAAGCGCCTCCGGGTGCGCGATCTGCACGCCGATGGAGGCCGGAAAGCCGTAACCCATGGTGCCGAGGCCGCCGGAGGTCATCCAGCGATTGGGGTCCTCGAAGCCCAGATATTGCGCTGCCCACATCTGGTGCTGGCCGACCTCGGTGCAGATATAGCGGTCATGCCCCTTGGTCAGCGCCTCCAGCCGTGCCAGCGCATATTGTGGGCGGATCACCGGGCCGGATTGCTTGAACTCGAGGCAATCCACCTTGCGCCACTCGTTGATCCGCTCCCACCATTTGGCGATGCCCTCGGCATTCACCTTGCGTCCGCGCGCCTTCCAGACCGCGAGCAGGTCCTCAAGCACATGCGCGATGTCGCCGACGATGGGAATGTCGGTCTTGATCACCTTGTTGATCGAGGAGGGGTCGATGTCGATATGGGCCTTGATGCTGTCGGGGCTGAACGCATCCAGACGCCCGGTGATCCGGTCGTCGAAACGCGCGCCGATATTGATCATGAGATCACAGCCATGCATCGCCATGTTGGCCTCGTAAAGGCCGTGCATCCCCAGCATCCCGAGCCAGTGCCTTCCGCTCGCCGGATAGGCCCCGAGGCCCATCAGCGTGGAGGTGATCGGAATCCCCGTCGCCTCGACCAGTTCGCGCAGAAGCCGGCTTGCGGCGGGGCCCGAGTTGATCACGCCGCCGCCGGTATAGAAGATCGGGCGCTTGGCCTTCTCGATGGCCGCGACAAGATCGGTGATGCCCTCGATATCGCCCTTGACCTGCGGCTGATAGTGATGCGTGCGGGCCTTCTGAGGCGGCGTGTAGTCGGCACTGGCGAATTGCACATCCTTGGGGATGTCGATCAGCACCGGACCCGGGCGGCCCGAGGTGGCGACGTGAAACGCCTGATGCAGCGTGTCCGACAGGTTTTTCGTATCCGAGACCAGCCAGTTATGCTTGGTGCAGGGCCGCGTGATGCCGACGGTGTCTGCCTCCTGAAAGGCGTCTGTGCCGATCATGAAGGTGGGCACCTGTCCCGTGAGAACGACAAGCGGGATGCTGTCCATCAACGCATCCGTGAGGCCGGTGACGGCATTGGTGGCACCGGGGCCCGAGGTCACCAACACGACGCCGGGCTTGCCGGTGGAGCGGGCATAGCCTTCGGCGGCGTGCACGGCGGCCTGTTCGTGGCGCACGAGGATGTGGCGGATGTCGTTTTGCTGGAAAATCTCGTCATAGATAGGAAGCACGGCACCGCCGGGATAGCCGAACACGACCTCCACGCCCTGATCCCTGAGGGCCTGAACCACCATTTTCGCGCCGCTCATCTGACGTGTCATCGTTCTTGCTCCGTATATGGCGTAATCGTGATACGCATTAAAAAGCCCCCGGTCCTGTGGCGGGGGCGCATGGGGTGCCGATATGGTGTTTCCGTTACCGGCCCACGCGCCATTTGCCTACGATAAGGACAATCCCCGACATGGACCGCCGACTCCCTTGCTGCGTGGCGGCGACATTAGGAGGGGGGGCAGGGGGCGTCAAGCAGGGTTTGTGGATAAAATGTCGCGCGATTGCCAAATTCTTTTCATTTGTTGCGCGAAACGGCCCTCTGGCGTCATTCGTCCCGCTGCGCCGCCGCGAGAAATGCCGTGATCCGTGCGGTATCCTTGACGCCCGGTGCGGATTCGACGCCCGAGGACACATCGACCTGCCGTGCGCCGGTGCGGGCGATGGCATGGGCCACGTTTTCGGGGGTAAGGCCGCCCGCAAGCAGCCAGGGGCAGGGCCAGTCCACATCCGAGATGAGCGACCAGTCGAAGGCGGCGGCGTTGCCGCCGGGGCGGGTCGCGCCCTTGGGGGGCTTGGCGTCGACCAGAAGCTGATCGGCCACCGCGCCGTAGGTTTCGATCAGCGCCAGATCCCCGGCCCCCGCGATGCCGATGGCCTTGATCACCGGCAGGCCATGGCGCGCGCGCACCTCGCGCACGCGGTCTGGGGACTCGCTGCCGTGAAGTTGCAGGAAATCCACCGGCACCTCGGCGCAGAGCGCATCGAGTGCCGCATCGTCCGCATCCACCGTCAGCGCCACCTTGGCCACGCCGGGCGGCACGTCGAGCGCAAGCGCGCGCGCGGCGGGCAGCGACAGGCTGCGGGGTGAGGGCGGAAAGAACACGAAACCGACATAGGCCGCGCCCCCCGCCACGGCGGTCGCGACATGCGCGGCCTCGGTGAGGCCGCAGACCTTGACACGGATTGCGGGCATGGGCGCGTCAGCTTGCCTTGTCGAGCAGGGCGAGCACCTCGTCGCTGTCCCGCTCGCGTTCGCCGCGCAGGCGCGTGACCTCGGCGCGCAGGCTGGCCAGTTCGCGGGCCTGACGGGCGGCAGCGGCGCGTTCGCCTGCCTCGCGGATCCATTCCCAGATGAAGCCCACGATGAGACCGAAGGCGATGCCGCCGAAGATCACCACGAAAAGCGGCAGGTCATAGGTCGGGTTGAGCGCGGCAAAGCCCGCAAGCTCGTCGGGCAGCACCCGCAGCGTGACCATGTTGCGATTGGCCAGCGCGATCAGCACGAGGGCAAGGCCGAAGATGGCGATCGAGGCGTAGCGGATATAGCGCATGGATCAGTGCCCGTTGAGCCGGTCGCGCAGAAGCTTGCCGGTCTTGAAGAAGGGGACGTGCTTTTCCTCGACCTCGACGCTCTCGCCGGTGCGGGGATTGCGGCCGGTGCGCGCATCGCGCTTCTTGACCGAAAAGGCCCCGAAGCCGCGCAGTTCGACCCGGTCTCCCCGGGCGAGCGCGTCGGTGATCTCGGTGAAGATGGTGTTCACGATCTTCTCGACATCGCGCTGATAGAGATGCGGGTTATCATCGGCGATTTTCTGTATAAGTTCCGACCGGATCATTCGGCGGCTCCCCCTCGGCGTGGCTTGGCAGACAGCTTTATTCTGCGCGACTATAGCCAGAATGGCGCGAAACCCAAATGGAAAGCTGGGGGCAAAGCGCGGGAAAGGCGGAAAATTTCCGGCAAGCGCGGCGGCAAACGCGATCAAGGCGCATCCGCGACCGGCGGCGTGGGATGCAACCGGGGGCCGAGCGGGCCGATTCGCTGCGCGCCGATGGACATTCGGGCGATGGCGCATCATGCTGTATCCGGTCGGGCAGAGGGGCGGCGCGTGGCGCGAAAGATCATCATCGACACCGATCCGGGGCAGGATGATGCCCTGGCGATCCTTCTGGCGCTGGCCTCGGGCGAGGCGCTCGAGGTGCTGGGCCTGACCTGTGTGGCGGGCAACGTGCCGCTCGGCCTGACCACCCGCAACGCGCGGCGGATCTGCGAACTGGCCGGGCGGCGGGATGTGCCGGTGATGGCGGGCTGCGACCGGCCCATGGGGCGCGATCTGGTCACCGCAGAGCATGTGCATGGAGAGGACGGGTTGCGGGGCGTGGACCTGCCCGCGCCGACCATGCCGCTTGATTCGCGCCACGCGGTCGATTTCCTGATCGAGACCCTGCGGGAGGCCGCACCGGGCACGGTGACGCTGGTGGCACTTGCCCCGCTCACCAATCTCGCCACGGCGTTTCGGCGCGCGCCCGACATCGTGGCGCGGGTGGCCGACATCGTGCTCATGGGGGGCGCGCATCGCGCGCTTGGCAATGTCACCCCGGTGGCGGAATTCAACATCCATGTGGACCCGCAGGCCGCCGATATCGTGCTCTGCGCGGGTGCGCCCGTTACCATCGTGCCGCTCGACGTGACCCACAAGGCGCTGGTCACGCCCGCGCGCAACGCCGCCTTTGCCGCGCTCCGCACGCGGGTGGGGCAGGTGGCGGCGGCGCTGAGCAGGCCCACGGGACGCGAGAGCGCGCGCCATGGCGGGCAGGGCGCGCCGCTGCATGATCCCTGCACGATCGGCTGGTTGCTGGCACCGGACCTCTTTGCCGCACGCGAGGTCAATGTCATGGTCGAGACCGGATCGGAGCTGACCATGGGCATGACGGTGATGGACTGGTGGGGGGTGACGGGCCGGCCGGCCAATGCGCGCGTGCTGCATGACATCGACGCGAACGGATTCTTTGATCTCCTGACCGCAGGTCTGGCGCGGCTATGACGGCCCTGACGCTGGCACGGCCCGACGATCTCGACCGGCTCTTGCCGATGGTGCTGGCGCGCGAGGGCGAGCGGGGAGGGACGACCGGAGAGGGCGCGCTCTCCGCAGCGCTCATGCCGCTGCTGGAGGGCAGCCCGCATGGCGCGGCCTATCTCATCGGGCCGCCGCGCGCGCCCATCGGCTATGTGCTCCTGTCCTTTGGCTGGTCGGTGGCCGCAGGCGGACTGGTGGGCCGGATCGAGACGCTGCATGTGCGCCGCGCCGTGCGCGGGCGCGGCATCGGTGCCGAGGTGCTGGTCAGCCTGCCGCGCGCGCTGGCGGGGGCGGGGCTGAAATCGCTTGATGTGGCGGTGGCGCGCGAGGATGCGCGGGCGC
This sequence comes from Roseovarius sp. MBR-79, assembly GCF_053628555.1. Classification (NCBI taxonomy): domain Bacteria; kingdom Pseudomonadati; phylum Pseudomonadota; class Alphaproteobacteria; order Rhodobacterales; family Roseobacteraceae; genus Roseovarius; species Roseovarius sp. MBR-79. The sequence goes on from NZ_JBRJGP010000009.1 coordinate 41,656, forward strand.
GTGCCCTTTTCGGGCGGCGGCACTTCGTGGCAGAGGACGATACGGTTGTGATGCGCCTCGAGCTTGGTCAGGCGCGGCGCGACCGATAGCCCTGCCGCGCGCGCGTTCCGGCGATTGCCGAGGCCGCGCCGATGTGTCAGAAGCGTCCTCAAGGTGACAACAAGACATGAGGTCGGCCGATGACCGATTATGCCGCGCGGCGCACCATGATGGTGGATACACAGATCCGCCCTTCTGATGTGACAAAGTTCCCGATCATCGACGCCATGCTGCGCGTCCCGCGCGAGGCGTTCGTGCCCGCGCGCCTGCGCGAGGCGGCCTATCTGGGCGAAAACCTCGATCTGGGCGAGGGCCGCGTGATGCTGGAGCCGCGCACTCTGGCCAAGATGCTTGACGCGCTCGCGGTCGAGGGCGACGATCTGGTGCTCGATATCGGCCCGATGCAGGGCTATTCGGCGGCGGTGATCGCGCGCATGGCCGAGGCGGTCGTCGGGTTGGAAGAGGACGCCGCCCTCGTCGAGGAGGCACAGCGCCTGCTGGTCGAGACAGGTGCCGACAATGTGGTGATGGTCGCGGGAACGCTGGCCGAGGGCGCGCCGGATCACGGACCCTATGACGTTATCGTGTTGGAAGGTGCTGTGGAACATCTGCCCGAGGCAATCACCGATCAGCTCAAGGAGGGCGGACGCATAGCCTGTCTCTTCTCGGAGGGTGTGCTTGGCGTGGTGCGGATCGGTTACAAGATCGACGGTCAGATGACATGGCGGCACGGGTTCAATGCCGGTGCGCCGGTTTTGCCGGGTTTCGAGAAACGGGCAGCGTTCACGCTGTGAGCGGCAGGGGTGCAGGAGGCGCGGTGATGGCGGGGCTGACCGGGATGACGAGGCGGATGGGTGCGCTTGCGCTGGCAGGGTTGGTTCTGCTGGCCCCGGCAACGGTGCTTCGCGCCGAGACACTGGCCGATGCGCTCAAGGATGCCTATCTCAACAGCGGTCTTCTGGATCAGAACCGCGCCCTGTTGCGCGCCGCCGACGAGGATGTGGCGCAGGCCGTTGCGGCGCTGCGCCCGATCATCGACTGGAGCACCGATATCACGCGCAATTTCAGCCGCGTGCGCTCGGGCTCGTCCAACACCTTCAACCCGGGGGCGAACGGCACCGCCGAGACCACCGCCAATATCGGCCTCACCGGCTCGCTCCTGCTCTATGATTTCGGGCGCAGCGATTTCCTGACCGAGGCGACAAAGGAGACGGTTCTTGCCACCCGCGAGACGCTGCGCAGTGTCGAACAGCAGGTGCTGCTGATCGCCGTGCAGGCCTATATGAACGTGATCCGCAACCGCGAATTCGTCGATCTGCGCCGCAACAACCTGCGGCTTTTGCAGGAGGAATTGCGCGCGGCCAACGACCGGTTCGAAGTGGGCGAGGTGACGCGCACCGATGTCTCGCAGGCCGAGGCGGCGGTGGCTCTGGCGCAGAGCGGTCTGGCCGTGGCGGAGGGCGATCTTACCCGTGCGATCGAGGAATTCCGCGAGGCGGTGGGGCGCGCGCCGGGCGACTTGCGCGCGCCGGGCGATCTGCCGTCACTGGGAAGCGATGTGGACGGGGCCAAGGCCGCTGCGGTGCGTCGCCACCCCGATGTTCTCGGGGCGCAGCGCAACGTGACTGTGGCCGAACTCAATATCAACGCGGCGGCGGCGGCCAGGTTGCCGCAGGTCAACCTGATCGGGCGGCTTGGGGCAACGAACGAATTGACCGGCTCGGGCTTTTCGCGCTCGGGCAGTGTCGGGGTGGAATTGCGAGGGCCGATCTATCAGGGCGGACGGATCAGTTCGCTGGAGCGGCAGGCGCGCGCGCAGCGCGATGCACAGCTTGCGCGGCTTCACCTGGCCGGGCTTCAGGTGAAGCAGGATGTGGGCAACGGCTTTGCCAACCTGCGCGCCGCACGCGCCTCGCGCACGGCCAATATCGAGGCGGTACGGGCCGCACGGGTCGCCTTCGAGGGCACGCGGGAGGAGGCGATGCTGGGCGCGCGCACGACGCTGGACGTGCTTGATTCAGAGCAGAACCTGCTTGATGCGCAGGCCAATCTCATTTCGGCCAATGCCGATGTGGTGATTGCGGCCTATTCGGTGCTGGCGGCGATCGGAGAGTTGACGGTGACGGATCTGAACCTTGGCGTGCAGACCTATGATCCGGCGGCCTATTACGATCTGGTCAAGACCGCGCCGGTGCCGATCAGCCCTCAGGGCCAGCAACTCGACCGGGTGCTGCGCGCGCTCGGAAAACAGTGAAAACTTTCTGAAACGGTTGTGCGGGCCGCGTCTCGCGGGTAAACTTTTCCGTGAGCAGACAAGAGGGCAGGCATGTCGGACCCCGTGACGAATGTCGATATCGAGGATGTTCTGGCATCCATCCGGCGGCTTGTGTCCGGCGGATCAGAGCAGGAGCGCGCTGCACCCTCGCGCAACGAGGCTGCCGAGCGGCTGGTGCTGACCCCCGCGCTGCGCATCGACGAAGGGGACGCGCCGCAGAAGGACGTTTTCGCGGCGGACCCGGTCGTGACGAATGACGACCTGCACAAGCCCGACGATCTGCCCGACGATCTGCCCGAGACAGAGACAGAGACAGAGAGCGAGGCCGGGACCGGGTTCGAGACGGAAGCCGGGAGCGCGGCCGAGGCAGAGGCAGAGACGGCAAGCGACGAGGCGGCCACGACTGAAGCTGCGGCGTCCCCGGACCGGACGGCCCAGTCTGCAGACATGTGGGAACCGGACGGCGATGACGAGGACGCGTTTTCCGATGCGTCCGAGGCCCCGAGGCTTGAATGGCGCGATGCCGATCCGGAGTTTGCGCCCGAGGCGGTCTCCTTTGATCCTGACGAGATGGCGGCGGATGATCTGGCCTCTGAAAGCTTCGCCCGCAGTTGGGATGCCGAAGACGAGGCCGTCGCCGCACCGTTCGAGCTTGACGAGGCGGTGATCGACGAGGAGGCGCTGCGCGATCTGGTGGCCGAGATCGTCCGGCAGGAGCTGATGGGCACGCTTGGCGAACGCATCACCCGCAACGTGCGCAAGCTGGTGCGCCGCGAGATTCACCGCGCGCTGACCTCTCAGGATTTCGACTGAACCGGCGGCGCGGCCAGCGATAGCAGCCGGTCGAGGTCCATCCAGTGCTCCAGATGGCGGGCGAGCGCGTCGAGCGTGCTCTCCACGGTCGTCTCGTAGAGCAGATCCGAGACCGCATCGAGATCGGCGAGATAGGCCGCGCGAAAGGCGTCCTCGGCAAAGAGCCCGTGCAGATAGGTGCCCTGAATGCGCCCGTCGGGGGATTGCGCGCCCTCGCTCCGGTCGCTGACGTTGAGCCAGCCGCGCGCGCAATCGGGGCCGGTCGTCTCGCCCAGATGGATCTCATAGCCACGCACCGCAGTGCCCGAGGCCATGTGCCGCGCCTCGGTAAACCCAAGCCGCTTGCGCGGGCGCAAGACCGTAGTCACGTCGAGATGACCAAGCCCCGTGACTGTCCCGGGTGGCCCCTCGATCCCGTTCGGGTCAGAGATGGACCGGCCCAGCATCTGATAGCCGCCACAGACCCCCAACACCCGGCCCTTGCGCCGGATATGGGCGGCCAGGTCGATATCCCAGCCATTGGCGCGAAACGTCGCCAGATCGGCGATGGTGGACTTGCTGCCCAAGAGCAGGATCAGATCGGCCGTGGCGGGCAGTGGCCTGCCTGCGGGCACGATCTCCACCGTCAGATTGGGCTCGTTCCCCAGTGGCGTAAGATCGTCGAAATTGGAGATCATGCCCAGATGCGGCACCGCGATATGCCGCGCCCCGTGGCGCGTGATGCTGGTCAGGTCCTGCACATCCTCGGGCGGCAGGCGCCAGGCGTGATCGAACCACGGCACCACCCCAAGCGAGGGCCAGCCGGTCAGATCGGCAATCGCCCGCTCGCCATCGCGGAAAAGCGCGATCTCGCCACGGAACTTGTTGACCGCAAAGCCCCGGATCATCGCGGCGTCCTCGGGGGCGATCACGGTTTTCGTGCCCACGATCTGCGCGATCACGCCGCCCCGGTCGATATCGCCCACGAGCACAACCGGCACGCCTGCCGCGCGCGCAAATCCCATATTGGCGATGTCGCCCGCCCGCAGGTTGATCTCGGCGGGACTGCCCGCGCCCTCGACAAGCACCAGATCGGCGGTGCGGCTGAGGCGATGGAAGCTGTCCAGCACCGCGCCCAGAAGGCGGGGCTTTTCATGCGTGTAATCCCGGGCGCCAAGGCTGCCCACGGGATGCCCCTGCACGATGACCTGCGCGCCGCGCGCGCCCTCGGGCTTGAGCAGGACGGGATTCATGTCGGTGTGCGGGGCGCGGCCTGCGGCGCGTGCCTGAAGCGCCTGCGCGCGCCCGATCTCGCCGCCATCCATCGTGACGGCGGCATTGTTGGACATGTTCTGCGGCTTGAACGGAGCGACCGAAAGACCCCGGAGCGAGAAAGCGCGCGCCAGCCCCGCAACCAGCAACGACTTTCCCACGTTGGAGCCGGTGCCCTGGATCATGATCGCGCGCGTCATCGCCCCCCCGCCAAAGCGAAGGCCCCGCCGCAGGCGACGGGGCCGGACATCTCGGTCAGCGGTCTCGCGCTCAGGCGGCCTCGGCCTCGGCCTGTGCTGCGGCGTGGCGACGCTCGCTTTCCTCGCGCGAGAGCGCGACGGAGGTGCGCACGCCCTTGGCGACGAATTCCATCAGCCCCTTGACGACGCGCTCGTTCGGGTCGATCCCGGCACAGCTCAGCACTTCGCGCCCGTCACGCGAGCGCGCCCAACGGGCGATCTGTTCCGGACCGTTGCCATATTTCTTGTCGTCGGAAATGGCATCATCCAGTGCGGCCAGCACCACGGCCGCGAAAAGTTTGCGCGCACGGTTGCCCTGTTCGGCATTGAACGCCGCGCCGTCAACGAAATCCTTCATTGTTCGTCCTGTTCTTATTGCTCTTGCGTTTCAGGCATCCGGGCGGTTATGACCGGTTTTATTCGATTCGGATAGGCCGCAAATGCATAACATCTATGCAAAATGCGCATGGCTCTGGCGATCCGAAAACGAAATATGGTTGTCTTGCCACCCTGCATCCCGCGAGATATAGGAACGGGCAACATCATATCAACCTTTTGTCACGGTTTGGCCCAATGCCCAAGATCAACGGAAACGAGATTCGCCCCGGTAACGTGCTGGAGCATAACGGCCATCTCTGGGCCGCGGTAAAGGTCGATCACGTCAAGCCCGGCAAGGGCGGTGCCTTTGCCCAGGTCGAGATGAAGAACCTGCGCAACGGCACCAAGCTCAACGAGCGGTTCCGCAGCGCCGACAAGGTGGAGCGCGTGCGCCTCGAGCAGAAGGACCAGCAGTTTCTCTACGAGGAGAACGGCAAGCTGGTGTTCATGGATACCGAGACCTATGAGCAGATCGAACTGCCCGCCGATCTGCTGGGCGAGCGGCGCCCCTTTCTTCAGGACGGCATGACCATCACCGTGGAATTCCACGAGAGCGAGGCGCTCCATGCCAGCCTGCCGCAAAAGGTGGTGTGCCGCATTGTCGAGACCGAGCCGGTGGTCAAGGGCCAGACCGCGGCCAACAGCTTCAAGCCTGCGATCCTTGATAATGGCGTGAAGGTCATGGTGCCGCCCTTCGTGGGGCCCGACGAGGCGATCGTCGTCAACACCGAGACCATGGAATATTCCGAGCGCGCCTGAGCGCGCTCAGCACCCCAGCGGATCGACCCGCGCCGCGCCCGCGCTCATGCCGGGGGTGGCGCGGTCATGGCGCAGATACGCGATGCCGCGCCCGCCCGCCTGGGTATAGAGAACGCCCGCGCTCTTGCCATCCGCGGTGGTGATCTCGCTGCCCACGGGGGCCGCGCCATGGACAGCCACCAGCGCCAGACCCTTTTTGAGCTCGGTCTTGTGCTTCATGCGCGCCGTGACCTCCTGACCGACATAACAGCCCTTGCGGAAATCGACGCCGCCCAACCGCTCGAACCCGGCTTCGAGGATATAGGTCTCGGGCGTCAGTTCCACGCCCGTTTCCGGGATGAGGTGGGCCACGCGGATGCGGTCGAAATCGGTGCCGTCGGTGCCATCCGCATCGCCATAAAGCCGCCAGCCCAGATCGGCGTGGCGCGGATCGGGCAGGGCGCCCTCGGGCGCGGGGCCGGTGCCACGCCGGACCTTGCGGTCCGTCTCGGCAATGCCCACGTCCGCGCGCAGTTTATAGAGCGAGAGGCGCTGCATCAGCGACGGTGCAAGACCCTCGGCCACGTCGAGCCAGATCGCCCCGCCCCGGCGCAGAAGGAAGAAATCGGCCAGATACTTGCCCTGAGGCGTGAGCAGCGCGGCATAGACAAGACCGTGATCAAGCCGTCTGACATCGTTGGTGATCAGTCCTTGCAGAAAGGTTTCGGCATCGCTGCCGGTGATTTCGAGGATTGTCCGCGCCATGCCCGTTCCCTTGTGCCGTCGCGTCCAATATAGGCAAAGCGGACGCGGGCAACAGGGGGGACAGGCGATGCGCGCCGCGCTTTCGGTGGTGATTCCGACGCTCAACGCGGGGCGGGGCCTGCCCGAATGTTTCGCGGCGCTGTTCGAGGGGGTGCGGGACGGGCTGATCCGAGAGGTGGTGGTCAGCGATGGCGGCTCGACCGACGAGACCCGTCTCATGGCCGAGGCGGCGGGGGCGGTGATCGTGACCGGCGCGCCGTCGCGCGGGGGGCAATTGCGGCGCGGGGCCGGGGTGGCGCGGGGTGAGTGGCTGCTTTTCCTGCACGCCGACACGGTGCTGCCCGAGGGGTGGGCCGAGGGCGCGCGCGCGCATATGGCGCGGGGCGGGGCTGCGGCCTTTAGTCTGACGTTCGACGCGGGCGGGCTCGCCCCGCGTCTTGTGGCGGGGTGGGCCAACCTGCGCTCGGGTCTCTTCGGCCTGCCCTATGGCGATCAGGGGTTGCTCATCGCGCGCGCCGACTATGACCGCGCGGGCGGCCATGCCGATATTCCGCTGATGGAGGATGTGGCGCTGGCGCGCGCACTCGGGGGTCGCATCACGCTTTTGCCGCTGGCGGTGCGCACCTCGGCGGCGCGGTTCGAGCGCGAGGGCTGGCTGCGGCGCGGGGCACGGAACCTCTGGCTGCTCTTGCGCTATCTGTGCGGCGCGGACCCTGTGCGGCTGGCGGAGCGGTATCGGCGGGGGTAGCGGGCGATTTTATGAAAGGCCAAAGCGGTTTGCGCGTCGGGACTGGCCTGGTGCTGCCCGTGACGTATTCCCCCGCGCGGCTGAGCACTCTATGTCGAACGTCCGCATCGGTCCGGAAACGCCCCCCTTGCGTCAGCCTGTTTGCGTCTTGGCCAGACTTGCGGGATAGTCGGGCCAAGGGCGCTGAGTCCCTCAGGCCAGCGCGCAACTGAACCAAGGAGCAAGCCATGCGATTTGAAGCGCCACGCAGCGTGGAAGAGGCGGTGACGGCCCTGGCCGGTCAGACGGGGGCGCATGTTCTGGCGGGCGGCACCGATCTGTTGGTCAAGCTGCGGTCGGAGATGATCGAGCCGGAACTGATCGTGGATATCAAGCGCATCAAGGGAGTGCGCGAGATTGCGGCTGAAAAGGGCGGCTGGCGCATCGGGGCCGCGGTGTCGGGTGCCGAGATGGGCGAGCACGCGGGGCTTGTCGCGGATTGGCCCGGCGTGGTCGAGGCGGCGGGGCTTATCGGCTCGACGCAGGTGCAGGGGCGCGCCACTCTGGCGGGGAACCTCTGCAACGCTTCGCCTGCCGCCGATTCGGTGCCCGCGATGGTCGCCGCCGGTGCCGTGGCGCGGATCGTGGGGCCCGAGGGCACGCGCGATCTGGCGGTGATCGACGTCCCAAAAGGGCCGGGCAAGACCGCGCTGGCGCGGGGCGAGTTCATCGTCTCGATCTTCCTGCCCGCGAAGGCGCCGCGCTCGGGCGATGCCTATCTGCGCTTCATCCCGCGCACCGAGATGGATATCGCGGTGGTGGGCTGCGGCATTTCGCTGAGCCTTGACGAGGCGGACCGGGTGACGGCGGCGCGGGTGGCGCTTGGCGCGGTCGGGCCCAAGGTCATTCTGGTCGAGGCGGCAGCCGAGGCCATCAAGCGCCGGGTTCTGGACGAGGCGGCGCTGGCGGATCTGGCGGCGGCCTGCTCGAAGGCCGCGACACCGATAGATGACAAGCGCGGCACGGTCGATTTCCGCCGCCACGTGGCGGGCGTTCTGGCCCGCCGCGCGGCGGTGATCGCCGCGGCGCGCGCGAAAGGAGACAAGGCATGAGCCGGATACATGTGACAACCACGATCAACGGCGACGCGACGGAATTTTTGTGCGAGGCCGAGGCGACGCTGCTCGATGTGCTGCGCGACGAACTGGGCCTGACGGGCACCAAGGAGGGCTGCGGCACCGGCGATTGCGGGGCGTGCTCGGTCACCGTCGACGGGCGGCTTGTGTGTTCCTGCCTGATGCTGGGGGCCGAGGCCGAGGGCCGCGAGATCACCACCATCGAGGGCATGGCCACGGGCGAGCGGCTGCATCCGCTCCAGAAGAAATTCATCGAGATGGCGGCGCTGCAATGCGGCATCTGCACGCCGGGTATCCTCGTGGCGGCAAAGTCGCTCTTGGAGCGCAACCCCGACCCAAGCGAGGAAGAGGTGCGCTATTGGCTGGCGGGGAACCTCTGCCGCTGCACCGGGTATGACAAGATCATCCGCGCCGTGATGGAAACGGCGGCGGACATGCGGAGGGCATCGTGATGGCGCTTGATGACAGCAATAAAACCCGCGTTTTCAAGGTGGTGGGCACGCGCCCCGACCGGCCCGACGGCATCGACAAGGTGACGGGGCGCGCGCGGTTCGGCGCGGACATGGTGGCGCCGGGGATGCTGACGGGGCGCATCCTGCGCTCGCCTCATGCCCATGCGCGGATCCTGCGGATTGATGCGTCGAAGGCCGAGGCGCTGCCCGGCGTCAAGGCGGTGGTGACGCGCGCGGATTTCGGCGACGTGCCGGATCATGTCGCCGATATCATGGAGAACTGCATGGCGGGCGAGAAGGCGCTTTACGATGGTCACGCCATTGCCGCCGTGGCCGCCATTTCGCCCGCCGTGGCGCGGCAGGCGCTGCGGCTGATCGAGGTGGAGTATGATGTTCTGCCGCATGTGACCGACGTGGACGAAGCCATGAAGCCCGACGCACCGGTGCTCCACGAGGGGCGGCAGCAAGAAACCGTGCCGCCGGGCATGTCCCAGAACGTGATCGCGCGTTCTGAATTCGGCCATGGCGATATCGAGGCAGGGCTGAAACAGGCCGACCGCGTGCTGGAGCGGACCTATCGCACGGCGGCCACCCATCAGGGCTATATCGAGCCGCATGCCTGTCTGGCGACGATGAGCGCGGATGGGCAGGGCGATCTCTGGGTCTGCACGCAAGGGCATTACATGGTGCGCAACACCTGCGCTGCCATTCTGGGGCTGGAACAGGGACAGTTGCGCGTGACGGCCAGCGAAATCGGCGGAGGCTTTGGTGGCAAGACCACCGTTTTCCTCGAGCCGGTGGCGCTGATGCTGGCGAAGAAATCCGGGCGTCCGGTCAAGATGGTGATGAGCCGATCCGAGGTGCTGCGCGCGACGGGGCCGACCTCGTCCACCTCCATCGACGTGAAAATCGGCATGAGGAAAGACGGCAAGATCACCGCCGCCTATGCCGAATTGCGCTATCAGGGCGGGGCCTGGCCCGGCTCGCCGGTCAATATGGGGGCAATGTCGGGCTTTGCGCCCTATGATCTGGAAAACGTCAAGACCGTGGGCTGGGACGTGGTCACCAACCGCCCCAAGGCCGCGGCCTACCGCGCCCCCGGCGCGCCGATGGCGGCCTTTGCGATTGAAAGCGCGATTGACGAATTGGCCAAGGGTTTTGGCCTCGACCCGCTGGCGGTGCGGCTGATGAACGGCGCGGATGAGGGCACGAAATCCTCTTACGGGCCGACCTATCCCGCCATCGGCCTCAAGGCGACGCTGGAGGCGGCGCATAAGCATCCGCATTGGACAGCACCTTTGGGGAAAAATCAGGGTCGGGGGGTTGCCTGCGGCTTCTGGTTCAATTTCGGCGGCGATACCTGTGTCTCGCTCAACGTGACGCCCGATGGCACGGTGACGGTCTCGGAAGGCAACCCCGATATCGGCGGATCGCGTGCGTCGATGACGATGATGGCCGCCGAGGAGCTGGGCATCCCCTATGATCAGGTGCGCACGATCATCGCCGATACCGGGTCGCTCGGGCAGAACGAGGTGACGGACGGCTCTCGCGTGACCTTTGCCGTGGGGCTGGCTACGATCAAGGCCGCCGAGGCCGCGAAAAAAGAGATGTGCCGCCGCGCCGCAATGGTCTGGGGCATCGACGCGGAGGCCGTGGAATGGGAGGACGGCGCGGCGCGCCCTGCCGGTCCCAATGCCGGCAAGTTCCCGCCCATGACCATCAAGGACATCGCCGCCGTGGCCAGCAATACCGGCGGGCCGATTGCGGGCCACCACGAGGTGACCGCCGAAGGCGCGGGCGTGAGTTTCGCCACCCATATGGTCGATGTCGAGGTGGACCGCGAGACGGGGGCCACGAAAATCCTGCGCTACACGGTGTTTCAGGACGCAGGCAAGGCGGTGCATCCGTCCTATGTCGAAGGGCAGTTTCAGGGCGGTGCGGTGCAGGGAATCGGCTGGGCGCTCAACGAGGAATACATCTACGGCGAGGATGGCATCCTGCAAAACGCGGGCTTCCTCGATTACCGGATTCCCGTGGCCTCTGACCTGCCGATGATCGACACGGTGATTCTGGAAATCCCCAATCCCGGCCACCCCTACGGCGTGCGCGGCGTGGGCGAAACCTCCATCGTGCCGCCCTTGGCGGCGGTGGCCAATGCGGTGTCGGCGGCGGCAGGGGTGCGGATGGCGCAATTGCCGATGTCACCGCCACGCGTGCTGGCGGCGATCCAAGCGGGGGGCTGATGGTCAAGGTGCTGCTCTGGGGGTCGCTTGCCGATCTGGCAGGCGGCGCGCGCGAGGTGGAGGTGGAGGCCGACACCCTGCGCGCGCTGCTCGACGGTCTGGCGCGCGATCACCCCGGATTGCGGTCTGAGTTGTCGCGCGGCATCTCGGTCTCCATCGACGGGCGCATCTACAACGATAGCTGGTTCACGCCGATCACCCCCGAGAGCGAGGTGGTGCTTTTGAAGCGATTGCAGGGCGGATGAGGGCAGGGCCACCCATCCTGTCGGGCGGCTGGAGCGGGTGAAGGGAATCGAACCCTCGTATTCAGCTTGGGAAGCTGCTGCTCTACCATTGAGCTACACCCGCATTCTCCTTGCAGATACCACCACGGGCCCGCAGGCTTCAAGCCGAAAGTGTGGCCATTTGCATCGCGCGGGGACTCGTCTATACCGGCGTCGGGCGGGAAATTGAAAGCAAAGGGCAGGTATGCAGACCATCACCACCACCGAGGCACTTGCCGCGTTCTGCGCGGCGGCGCGCGGGCACGATTATGTCACCGTCGATACCGAGTTCCTGCGCGAGCGGACCTATTATTCCAAGCTGTGCCTCGTGCAACTGGCCATGCCCGGCAAGGGCGATGAGGGTGCGGTGCTGGTCGATCCGATTGCGGGCGGTGCGGCGCTGTCGCTTGAGCCGCTCTACGAGCTTTTCCGCGATCCGAACGTGGTCAAGGTGTTCCATGCCGCGCGGCAGGATCTTGAGATATTCCAGGTGGATGCGGGCGTGATCCCGGCGCCGCTTTTTGATACGCAGGTGGCCGCGATGGTCTGCGGCTTCGGCGAGCAGGCAGGCTACGAGACGCTGGTCAAGCGCATCGCCAAGGGCACGGTGGACAAAAGCTCCCGGTTCACGGACTGGTCGCGCCGCCCGCTCACCGAGGCGCAGATGGTCTATGCCCTGGCCGATGTGACGCATCTGCGCCAGATCTACGAATTCCTTGCCCGCAAGATCGAGAGCACGGGGCGCACGAAATGGGTGGCCGAGGAAATGGCCGTGCTGACCAACCCCGAGACCTATCGCACCGATCCCGATGAGGCGTGGCGCCGCGTCAAGACCCGCAACACTGCGCCGAAATTCCTTGCCATCCTGCGCGAGTTGGCGCGGTTCCGCGAAACCTATGCGCAGGCGCGCGACGTGCCGAGGAGCCGCGTCTGCAAGGATGACGCGCTTCTGGAACTGGCCGCGACCAAGCCGCAGACGCTCGACGATCTGGGCCGCTCGCGGCTTCTGCTGCGCGAGGCGCGCAAGGGCGAGATCGCCGAGGGGATCCTTGCCGCCGTGAAGGCGGCGCTGGCCTGCCCGCCCGAGGCCCTGCCGCGCGTCGAGGACGAGGCGCGGGCCCCGGCCAATCCGGCGATTGCCGACATGCTGCGCGTGCTTCTGAAGGCGCGCAGCGAGGCGTCCGGCGTGGCGTCCAAGCTGATTGCCAGCGCCGCCGATCTGGACCATCTGGCCGCAGGCGGGCGCGATGTGGCGGCACTTTCGGGTTGGCGGCGCGATGTGTTCGGTGCCGACGCGCTCCGGCTTTGCGCGGGCGAGGTGGGGCTGGTGGTGCGCGGCGACACGGTCGAGGCCGTGCCGCTCTAACTTATTGATTTCGCATGTTCGAGAAGCTCAAAACCGGTTCCCACTTTTGAGCAACATGCATGGGCGCGTCAGAGGCGGATCACCTGCTCGTTCTGCCCGCCGCGCACGCGGATTTCGCGCGCGCCCTCGAGTTTCTTGCGCGAGATGAACACCGCTGCCAGAATCCTGCGCGCGCGCTCGGGTCCCTGTGGGGTATCCTCGGGCTGTTCGGCGCGAAGCTCGTAGCCGATCACGCCGTCGATGGCCTCGCCCTCGGGATGGTCGGGGATGAGGCGCACGTCGAACGCGCCCTGGCGCAATGTCAGCCCCTCGACCCGCAGCAGCACACCGCCCGAGGCGGGCTTGAGTTCGGCATTGGTGATCGCCGCGACGGGGGTGCCCTCATAGGGCGGGTCACGTCGGCGGCGCTGCATCGAGGCGAAGATGCCTTCTTCTTCGTCGCGCTCGGGAATCAGGGGGTTGGTATTCTCGGCCTCTGCCTCGGCGGTGCGGCGCGCGCGCCGGCCAGAAAAGAGGCCGCGACGGCGCGGACGCTCCCGGCCTGCGCCGCATCCCGCCAGCACGCCCGCCGCCGCAAGCCCAAGAAAAACCCGTCGCTTCATGCCCGATGCCCTCACCACGATCCGTGACTTGCCTACCCTATGGCCGCGCGCTTGAAAAGATGCAAGCGAGGGCTGGACCTGCCGCGACCCCGGCCTTAGGTCTTGCCCGACAGAGCGGGAGAGCGGCATGGCAAGCGAGGCATTCGAAGAGATCGTGGCGGATTTCGAGTTTCTGGACGAGTGGGAAGACCGCTATCGCTATGTGATCGACAAGGGCCGCGACATGGCCCCGCTGGACGATGCGCTCAAGGTGCCCGCCACCAAGGTCGAGGGTTGCGCCAGTCAGGTCTGGCTGCATCCACGCATCGAGGACGGGCGGTTTTCGTTCGACGGCGACAGCGACGCGATGATCGTGCGCGGCCTCATCGCGGTGCTGCGCGCGCTATATAACGGTGTGCCGCTGGCCGAGGTGGGCCGCGTCGATGCCCAGGCCGAACTGGCGCGGCTGGGTCTGGACGAGCATCTTTCGGCACAGCGCTCCAACGGGGTGCGCGCGATGATCGGGCGCATCCGGGCGGTGGCGGCGGAGGCGGTCTGACGAAGGCGGGCTTCTCGGCGGGCTGATTTGTTGTTAACCTTTTGCCATTCGTCAGGGGGGCATTGGGCCGCAGCCGGAGGGCAGAGGAGTGGTTATGGACAGATATTCAGGGGTTTGGGCGGCCATCGCGGCGCTGCTTTTATCGGGTTGGGGCGCTGACGTGGTGCGTGCCGAAACCGTGGCGACGCTCGGGCAAGGCGTGACGGTTTACGAGCACGGCGGCGGCTGCCGCAAAAGCTCGCCTCCCGGCCAGTGCTGCCACATGGAAAAGAAGACCGGGCAGGTGCACTGTCACTGAGATTTTTCCACTGAGATTTTTCCCGTCAAGTGGTTGATTAAGGTCACGGCAAATTCAATTTATCCCGTTAGACCATCGGTTAAACTCTGTGCAATACCGGAGGGGGGACAATGACCGCGAGCGACACGACGGCCGAGCTGCGCGCCTTTCTGAAACCCTATACCCGCAAGAGCGATCTGCGCGGCGCGCTGTCCTTTCTGGGCACGCTCGCGGCCTATGGTGCCGCGCTGTGGGGCGCGGCGGGGCTTGTGGGGGGCGGGCACTGGCCGCTTGCGGTGCCGCTGGTGGTGCTGATGGCTTTCGCCTCGGTCCGGCTTTACGTGCTTCAGCATGATTGCGGACATCATTCGCTGTTTGCGACGCGCTGGCTCAACGATGCGGCGGGCCATGCGCTGTCGGTGTTCTCGCTCACGCCCTACCGGGTGATGCAATACAATCACAATCAGCACCACGCCTATCTCGGCAATCTCGACCACCGCGAGACGACCGAGATCTACACCATGACGGTGCGCGAATGGCAGGCGGCCCCGTGGTATCGGCGGCTGTGGTACAGGCTCTATCGCAACCCGCTGGTGATGCTGCCCGTGGGGTCGGTCTATACCTATTTCCTCGCCTATCGCTGGCCGCGCAATACCGCGCGGGTGGGGGCGCTGGGCGTGATCGCGCATAATGTGGCGCTGGGGCTTTCCCTGCTGGCGGTCTGGGCGCTGCTAGGGGCGGGCGCGCTGGTGCTGGTGTTGGCCAGCGCCGCGCTCGGGGGGGTGATCGGCGTGTTCATGGTCTATCTTCAGCACAATTTCGAAGAGACCTATTGGGACCGCAAGCCGGAGCTCGATTTCCGCAAGGCAACGCTGGTGGGGTCAAGCTCGCTCGATCTGGGGTGGCTCTGGGATCTGGGCTCGGGCAATATCGCCTACCACGACCTGCACCATTACAATCCGGGCATTCCGTCCTACAATCTGCGTCGCTGTCAGAATGACCTGCCCGATCACCTCAAAAGCCACGAGCCGATCCGCTGGCCCGAGGCGTTGCGCAGTTTCTCCCTCAAGCTCTGGGATGAGCAGCAGGGGCGTCTGGTGCCGTTTCCGCGCGCGCATCGGACAGAGACCATCGCGGCAGAGTAGGGATCAGGCAAGGCTGAGCATCCCGTCATCCGCGCCCATCCGGTCGCGCAGCCGCTCCAGCCCGCGCTCGCGCAACTGGCGCACCCGCTCGCGCGAGATGCCGTGGATCGCCGCCAGATCGTTGAGGGTGAGCGGCGGGTCTTGCAAGACATTGGCGACCACGATGCGCCGCTCGCGCTCGGGCAGCGCATGGAAATGGCGGATCATCCCGGCGCGCAGGCGGGCGCGCGCCTCGGTTTCGGCATAGGCCGCCTCGGTATCGGTGTTCGGATCGGGCAGAAGCTCGAGCGCCTCGTTGCCCTCTTCGGTCACCGGCGCATTGAGCGAGGCGTCGCCATGGCCGAAAAGCGCCCGCATCTCGGTCAGCGTGTCGGGCGTGGTGCCAAGCGCACGGGCGATGCGGGCATCGCGGTCTTGCGCGCTCTCGCCGGGATGGGGCGGCATGGTTTCCTCGATGGCGCCAAGCTGAAAGAAGGCCTGCCGCGCCCGCGCCGAGCGCCCGCGCCGCACCAGCGACCAGTTGAGCATCCGGTAATCCTGCAATTCGGCGCGAATCCACCAGACAGCATAGGTGGCGAACCGGATGCCGCGATCCGGTTCGAACCGGTCCACCGCGCGCATGAGCCCGATAAAGGCCTGCTGCATGAGGTCGGGATCGGCCTGCGAGCGGGTGCGGGTAAAGCGCGCGACCATGGCGTGCGCCAGCGGCTCGAAGGCGGTCACAAGCCGGTTGCGCGCCGCCACGTCACCCGTCTCGCGCCAGGCGCGGGCCAGCCGCGCCTCCTCTTCCTGCGACAGAAGGGCAGGGCTGGACCGGCGCGGGCGGCGCTGACGGTCGGGGGGGAAGTAGGGTTTGTTCATGGCGGGGCTGCGCTGGTTATGGTTTCGAATCGAAACTATCTGCGCCGCGCGCTCTGGTCAAACCAATTTCGTTTCGCTATTATAATCCCATGGTGCACGAGACCCAACCCGACCCCGCGACCCTGGCCGAACTTCTGCTGCATGTGGCGCGCGCGAGCCATGCGGAGGAGGCGGGCGGGGCGCAGATGACGGCGGCGCAATGGACCGCACTGCGGTTTTTCGCGCGCGCCAATCGCACCTCGCGCACGCCCTCTGCCTTTGCCAGTTTCCAGGCGACGACGCGCGGCACCGCCTCGCAGACCCTCAAGACGCTGGAGGCGCGGGGCCTCTTGGCGCGGCGGCGCTGCGCGAATGACGGGCGCAGCGTGCTCTTTGACGTGACAGAAGCAGGGCACATGGTGCTTGCTCATGACCCGCTGCGGCACCTGAGCCGCGCCATCGGCGGGCTGGCCCCGGCGGAGCGGGATGCGCTTGGACGGCTCTTGCCCGATCTCGTGGCGCGGCTGGCAGAGATGCGCGGGGCCGAGGGAATCGGGACCTGCGGTAGCTGCACCCATTACGAGGAGCGCGGCCAGGGCGGCTATTGCGCCTGCGTGGCGATGAGCCTTGCGCCGTTCGAGATCGGCCAGCTTTGCACCCGCCACAGCCCGCGCCCGGCATTGGCAAGCGGGTAGGGGGGCTGTCTGCCCCCCGCCGCCCCTGCGGGCGGCCCCCCCGAGGATATTTTCGGCCAGAAGAGGCTCAGGCGAGGGTGCCCGCGGCGCTCAGATGGGTCTTGCCGCCGAGATAGGGGATGAGCGCGTCGGGCAGGCGCACCGAGCCGTCGGCCTGCTGGCCGTTCTCCAGCACCGCGATCAGGCAGCGCCCGACCGCGAGACCCGAGCCGTTGAGCGTGTGGACGAATTCGGGTTTGCCGCCGCCTTGCGGTTTGAAGCGGGCGTTCATGCGGCGCGCCTGAAAATCACCGCAGACCGAGACCGACGAGATTTCGCGGTAGGTGTTCTGCCCCGGCAGCCAGACCTCGATGTCATGGGTGCGGCGTGCGCCAAAGCCCATGTCGCCGGTGCAGAGCACGATGGTGCGATAGGGCAGGCCAAGCCGCTCGAGGATGCCCTCGGCGCAGCCGGTCATGCGGTCCAATTCGGCGCGGCTGTGGTCGGGGTGGGTGATCGAGACCATCTCGACCTTTTCGAACTGGTGCTGGCGCAGCATTCCGGCGGTGTCGCGCCCTGCCGATCCGGCCTCGGAGCGGAAGCATTGCGTATGCGCCACCATGCGGCGCGGCAGGCTCGATTCCTCCACCGTCTCGCCATTGACGAGATTGGTGAGCGTCACCTCGGCCGTGGGTACCAGCCACCAGCCATTGGTGGTCTCATAGCTGTCCTCGCCGAATTTGGGCAACTGCCCGGTGCCCTGCATCATCTCGGGGCGCACCAGCACCGGCGTCCATGTCTCGGTGAGGCCGTTCTCGGTGATATGGGTGTCGAGCATGAATTGCGCCAGCGCCCGGTGAAGGCGTGCCACCGCGCCCGAAAGCACGACGAAGCGCGCGCCGGAAAGTTTGGCGGCGGCTTCGAAATCCATGCCTGCGGTGACGGCGGGCAACTCGTAATGCTCTTTCGGGGGGAAATCGAACGTGGCGGGTGTGCCCCAGCGGCGCAATTCCACGTTGCCGGTCTCGTCCGCGCCATCGGGCACATCGTCATGGGGCAGGTTGGGGATCGCCATGAGCCTGTCGGTCAGTTGCACATCAAGATCGCGCGCCTGCGTCTGCAGGGCCGCGACCTCGGCCTTTTTCTCGGCCACCAGCGCGCGCAGGCGCTCGAATTCGGCCTCGTCGCCGCGGGCCTTGGCGGCACCTGCGTCCTTGCTGGCACGGTTCTGCTCGGCCTGTGCGCTCTCGGCGGCGTGGATGCGGGCGCGCCGCGCCTCGTCAAGCGCTAGGATGTCGTCCGAGACCGGCGCAAGACCGCGCCGCGAGAGGGCGGCGTCGAAAGCGGCGGCATTGTCGCGGATCGCGCGGATATCGTGCATGGGGCTGGTCCTCGGCTCGGATGAATCGTCACGCCGCGTGATAAACCAGATTTCGAGGCATGGACAGGGCGCGCGCCCGCGCCCTTTCGTGCCTTGCAAAACCCCGGTCGCACCCCTAGGTTCGCGCCAATTCGCGGGGGTGGTCCCGCAGCATCAAGAAGGACGCGACCCGATGGAAGCCTTTGCGCAATTCATACCCCTCATCCTCATATTTGCGATCATGTATCTGCTGCTGATCCGCCCGCAACAGAAGAAGATGAAGGAGCACAAGGCCATGGTCGCGGCGCTGCGCCGGGGCGATCAGGTGATCACGCAGGGCGGCCTGATCGGCAAGGTGGCCAAGGTCAAGGATGACAGCGAGATCGAAGTGGAACTGGCCGAGGGCGTCAAGGTCCGCGTGGTGCGCCACACCATCGCGCAGGTCGTCTCGAAGACCGAGCCGGCCGAAGGCTGAGCCGCGCCCCCCTGACCCCTCTGAAAAGGCCCGATCATGCTGCAAATCGACCTGTGGAAACGTGTGACGATCTGGGCGGTTGTGGCGCTCGGGCTGCTTCTGGCGCTGCCGAACGGGTTCTATACCAAGGTCGAGCGGCATAACGACGCCGCAGCCCTGGTCGAGGCGGGGGCCGATCCGGCGGGGCTGGCCGATGATCTCGCGCTCTGGCCCGATTGGCTTCCCTCGGGGCTGGTCAATCTCGGGCTTGATCTGCGGGGGGGCGCGCATCTTCTGGCCGAGGTCAAGGTGGGCGATGTCTATCAGGCGCGGCTGGAGGGCATGTGGCCCGAGGTGCGCGACCTGCTGAGAGAGGAGCGCGACCGCGTCGGGCCGATCCGCCTTCAGCCCGCGCAGGGGCCGGAATTGCGCGTGCGCCTTGTCGAGCGGCCCGAAATGGCAAGCGAGGCGGCGGCGCTGGTGCGCGGCCTTGCGCGGCCCGTCACCACGCTCACCGGGGTGGGCGCGAGCGACATCGACGTGACCACCCAGGGGGCCGACATCATCGTGCGCCTGAGCGAGGCCGAGCAGCGCGCCACCGACGAGCGCACCATGCGCCAGTCGCTCGAGATCATCCGGCGCCGTGTCGATGAGGTGGGCACGCGCGAGCCGACGATCATGCGGCAAGGGGCGGATCGAATCCTTATTCAGGTGCCGGGCATCGGCTCGGCGGCGGAGTTGAAGGCGCTGATCGGCACCACGGCGCAACTGACCTTTCAGCCGGTCGTGAGCCGCAGCGGCAATCCCGATGAAGCCCCCGGACCGGGCAACGAGATCCTGCCCTCTATCGACGAGCCGGGGACATTTTACATTCTCGAGCGCGCGCCGGTGGTCACGGGCGAGGAGCTGGTCGATGCGCAGCCCGATTTCGACCAGAACGGGCGCCCTGCGGTGTCGTTCCGCTTCAATCCGACCGGCGCGCGCAAATTCGGTGATTATACTGCGCAGAATATCGGCAATCCCTTTGCCATCGTGCTCGACGGCGAGGTGATTTCGGCCCCCGTGATCCAGAGCCACATTCCGGGCGGCTCGGGCATCATCACGGGCCGTTTCACCGTCGAGGACAGCACGCAACTGGCGGTGCTCTTGCGCGCGGGGGCACTGCCTGCGGGGCTGGAATTCCTTGAGGAGCGGACCATCGGGCCTGAATTGGGGGCAGACAGTATCGCGGCGGGTAAGGTCGCCAGTATCGTAGCCTTTGCATTTGTGCTGGTCTACATGATGCTGAGTTACGGTATTTTCGGCATTTTTGCAAATATCGCGCTGATAATCAACGTCGGCCTTATCTTTGGCCTGCTGAGCCTTGTGGGCGCGACGCTGACCCTGCCGGGGATCGCGGGGATCGTGCTGACCATCGGCATGGCGGTGGATGCCAATGTGCTGGTCTTCGAGCGCATTAAAGAAGAGATGAAGACGGCCAAGGGCGCGGCGCGCGCCATCGAGCTGGGCTACGAGAAGGCGATGAGCGCCATCGTGGACGCCAATATCACCACCTTCATGACCGCGCTCATCCTCTTTGCCATGGGGTCGGGGCCGGTGCGCGGTTTTGCCATCACGCTTGGCCTGGGCATCCTGACTTCGGTCTTTACCGCGCTTTTCGTCACGCGCTTGATCGCGGTGATCTGGTTCGAGCGCAAGCGCCCCAAGACCGTGTTGCAGGGCCGCGCGCTGCGGTTGGTGCCCGAGGTGACGTCGATAGATTTCTTTGGCCGCTGGAAGCTGTGGCTGGGCATCTCGGGGGTGATGATCCTTGTGGCTCTTGGCTCCTTCGCCATCCAGGGGCTGAATTTCGGGATTGATTTCAAGGGTGGCACCACCATCCGCACCCAGAGCGCGCAGCCGGTCGATGTGGGCCAATACCGTGCTGCCATCTCCGATCTGGGCTTGGGCGATATCAGCATCGCCGAGGTGTTCGACCCGACCTTTGGCCCCGAGGAAAACGTGGCCATGGTGCGCATCCAGGCGCAGGACGAGACCGAGAGCGTCGCGCCCGAGGTGATCGCGCAGGTCGAGGCGGCCTTGCAGCAGGCGGTGCAGGACATTCAGTTCACCTCCGTTGAAAGCGTCGGACCCAAGGTCTCGGGCGAGCTGATCACGGCGGCGGTGATCGCGGTGGCGCTCGCCATCGGGGCGGTGCTCTTCTACATCTGGCTGCGGTTCGAGTGGCAGTTCGCCGTGGGGGCGGTCATTGCGCTGGTGCATGACGTGGCGCTGACGGTGGGCGTGTTCTCGGAATTGCAGATCCAGTTCGATCTGGCGATCATCGCGGCGCTTCTCACCATTGTCGGCTATTCGCTCAACGATACCGTGGTGGTGTTCGACCGCGTCCGTGAGAACCTGCGCAAATACAAGCAGAAATCCCTGCGCGAGGTGCTCAACATTTCGATCAACGAGACGCTGAGCCGCACGATGATGACCTCGGTCACGACGCTTCTGGCGCTGATCGCGCTTTACGTGCTGGGCGGCGACGTGATCCGGGGCTTTGTCTTTGCGATGATCTGGGGTGTGGTGGTGGGCACCTATTCGTCGATCTTCGTGGCCTCGACCGTGCTCATGTGGCTGGGGGTCACGCGCGACTGGTCCAAGCCCGATGCCAATGCCGGGACGCAATTCGCCAACATAGATGCCTGAGGCGCTGGCGGGGGTTCTCGCCACGCCGGGGCTGGTCTGGCTGATCCTTGCCATTTCGGTGGCGGGGGTCGTGCGCGGGTTCACCGGCTTTGGCACGGCGCTGATTTTCGTGCCGGTGGCAGGGATGTTCCTGCCCCCGCAGATGGTGGTGGCGGTGATCACGCTGACGGGAATCGCCAGCACATCGGCCCTTTTGCCGCGCGCCTGGGGACAGGCGGACCGGGCCGAGGTGGGGCTGTTGGCCCTTGCCGCGCTGGTGACGGTGCCGCTGGGGCTGTGGCTCATGGGGCGGCTTGATCCGGTCACGATCCGGTGGATCGTGGCGGCGGTGGCGGGGGGCACGCTGGTGGCACTCGTCGGGGGCTGGCGGTT
Source organism: Roseovarius sp. MBR-79 (assembly GCF_053628555.1). Lineage (NCBI taxonomy): Bacteria > Pseudomonadati > Pseudomonadota > Alphaproteobacteria > Rhodobacterales > Roseobacteraceae > Roseovarius > Roseovarius sp. MBR-79. The sequence goes on from NZ_JBRJGP010000009.1 coordinate 63,294, forward strand.
TTCGGGCGTGGTGGGCCGCCCCATGCTCCTTGCCATCGGCGCGGTGGCGGGGGTGATCGGCGGGTTGACAGGGCTGACCGGGCCGGTCGTGATCCTCTTCTACCTTGCCGGTCAGGCCATGGTGCAGACCGTGCGGGCCAACACGATCCTGTTTCTGGCCGCGCTCGACGTGGTGATCGTGGCCAATCTGCTGCTGCGCGGCGCAGTCGAGGGGGCGGTTTTCGTGCTGGCCCTGACGCTGGCCGTGCCCTATTTCGTTACATCGCTGATCGGCCAGCGGCTGTTTGACCCGCGCCATCAGCGGCTTTACCGTTGGGCGGCTTATGGCGTCATAGCGCTCGCCGTTCTGAGCGGGCTGCCCGTCTGGACATAGGGAGGATCCCATGCGCATGACCGAGATCACATTCCCCGGCGCGACCCCGGTCGAGGGCTACGGGCCGGGATTTTTCCGCGTGGGCGGCGGCGTGATCGAGGGGGCGATGCTGGTCACGGCAGTATCGGCCCACTCCTGGGCGGGGGTCGCGGACACGGCCCCACTGCTGGCGCTCCGGGGCAAGGTGGATGTGATCTTTGTCGGCACCGGGGCGGACATGGCGCATCTGCCGCCCGCCTTGCGGTCCGCGCTGGAGGGGGCGGGCATCGGTGTCGAGCCGATGAACACGCCCGCCGCCTGCCGCACCTATAACGTGCTTTTGTCCGAGGGCCGCCGGGTCGCGCTTGCGGCGCTGCCGGTGTGACATGCGGCGCGGGCTTTGGCGCTTTTCGCGGCGCGGGCTTTGGGCTAGGCAGGGCGCATGGTGCTGAGCGTCTGTGATCTGAGCGTGGCGCGCGGGGGGATCCCCGTGCTGGAAGGGGTGAGCCTGCGGCTGGCCGCTGGCGAGGCGCTGGTTCTGCGCGGCCCGAACGGGATCGGCAAGACGACGATGCTGCGCACGGTGGCGGGGTTGCAGCCGCCGCTGTCGGGGTCGGTCGAGGCCGCGCCCGAGAGCCTTGTTTATGCGGGCCATGCCGACGGGATCAAGGCCACGCTGAGCGTCGAGGAAAACCTGAGCTTCTGGGCGCAGGTCTTTGGCACCAAGGGGATTTCTTCGGCAATCGAGGCGTTTGACCTTGGTCCGCTCGCCGCCCGCCCCGCGGGGGCGCTCTCGGCGGGGCAAAAGCGGCGTCTGGGGCTGGCGCGGCTTTTGGTGACGGGGCGCCGGGTCTGGGTTCTGGATGAGCCGACCGTCTCGCTTGACGTGGACGCGGTGGCGATGTTCGCGGGTGCGGTGCGCGCGCATCTGGCCCAAGGCGGGGCCGCTCTTGTCGCCACGCATATCGACCTGCGGATACCGGAGGCGCGCATCTTCGATCTGGCCCCTTACCGCGCCGCGCCGCTGGCGGTGGATGATTTCGACGGGGCGTTCCTGTGATCGCGTTGCTGATGCGCGATTTGCGGCTTGCCATGCGGGCGGGCGGAGGCTTTGGCCTTGGGCTTGCGTTTTTCCTGATCGTGGTGGTGCTGGTGCCGTTCGGGGTGGGGCCGCAAAGCGCGCTTCTGGCCACCATCGCGCCGGGCATCCTGTGGCTGGGTGCGCTGCTTGCCTGCCTCTTGTCGCTGGACCGCATCCTTGCGCTCGACTGGGAGGATGGCAGCCTTGATCTTCTGGCCACCTCGCCCTTGCCGATGGAGGGGATCGTCAGCGTCAAGGCGCTGGCGCATTGGCTCACCACCGGCTTGCCGCTGGTGCTGGCGGCACCGGTGCTGGGGGTGCTTCTGAACCTGCCGGTGCGGGGCTTTGGCTGGCTTGTGGTGTCGCTCGCGCTCGGCACGCCCGCGCTCAGCGTGATCGGCACGTTCGGCGCGGCGCTGACCGTGGGGCTGAAACGCGGCGGGCTGCTCTTGAGCCTGCTGGTGCTGCCGCTCTATGTGCCGACGCTGATTTTCGGCGCGGAGGTGGCGCGGCGCGGGGCCGAGGGCATGGCGCTCACCACACCGCTGGCGCTGCTGGCGGGGATCACCTGCGGCACGATCGCGCTTTTGCCTTTCGCCTCGGCTGCGGTATTGAGGGTCAACCTGCGATGACGAACGGAACCACGCCATGAACCTGAACACGCTTTGGGCCTATGCCAACCCGAAGAAATTCATCGAGACCACCGACCGCGTGCTGCCTGCGGTCGCGTGGCTGGCGGCGCTGTTGTTGGTGGCGGGGCTGGTCTGGGGCTTTTTCTTCACGCCCGACGATTTCCGGCAGGGCTCGACCGTCAAGATCATCTATCTGCATGTGCCCTCGGCGCTGATGGCGATCAATGCCTGGCTGATGATGCTGGTCACGTCGCTGGTGTGGATCGTGCGCCGCCACCATGTCAGCGCCCTGGCCGCCCGCGCCGCCGCCCCTGTGGGCATGGTGATGACGCTGATTGCGCTTGCGACCGGCGCGCTCTGGGGGCAGCCGATGTGGGGGACGTGGTGGGCCTGGGACCCGCGCCTGACCTCGTTTCTCATCCTGTTCCTGTTCTACCTCGGCTATATCGCGCTCTGGGAGGCGATCGAGAACGATGATACGGCGGCGGACCTCACTTCGATCCTCTGCCTTGTCGGCTCGGTCTTTGCGCTCCTGAGCCGCTATGCGGTCAATTTCTGGAATCAGGGGCTGCATCAGGGTGCCTCGCTCAGCCTCGACAAGAAGGAGAACGTGGCCGATGTGTTCTGGCATCCGCTGCTGGTCTCCATCGCGGGCTTTGTGCTTCTTTTCGTCGCGCTTGTGCTGATGCGCACGCGCACCGAAATAAGGGCAAGACGGATGCGTGCGCTTCTGGCGCGGGAAAGGATGCAGGCATGATCCCCGATCTGGGCAAATACGCGGTGCCGGTGCTGGCCTCTTATGGCGTGTCGCTCTTGCTCATCGCCGGGCTGGTCTGGGCCAGCCTGCGCCGCTCGGCCCGCGTGCGCCGCGCGCTCGATGAGGTTGAGGGCCGGAGGAAGACCGATGTTTAAACCCCTGATGCTGGCCCCGCTGATCGTCTTCGGGGGTTTTGCGGCGCTGGCGCTGGTGGGGCTTCAGCGCGAGAATCCCAACGAGTTGCCCACGGCGTTGGCGGGGCGGCCCGCGCCTGCGGTGCAGGTCACGCCGCTGGGGGAGGGACCGCTGTTGCACGATGCCGATCTGCGCGTGCCGGGGGTCAAGCTGGTGAATTACTGGGCAAGCTGGTGCGCGCCCTGCCGGGTCGAGCATCCCAACCTGACGGGCCTTGCCGCCGAAGGGGTGACGATCTACGGCGTGAATTACAAGGACAAGCCCGCCAACGCACTCGGGTTTCTGGCGGAACTGGGCAATCCCTATGCCGCCATGGGCGCGGATGAGAGCGGGCGCATGGCGCTTGACTGGGGCGTTTACGGCGTGCCGGAAACCTATGTGATCGACGGGCAGGGCAATATCGTGCTGCGCTTTGCCGGGCCGATCACGGAGCGGGTTCTGGAAAGCACGATCCGTCCGGCAATCGAGGCGGCGCGGTAAGGGCCGTCACTGCGTCACCTCGCAGTGCTGCGCGGTCGGGGCGGGAAGCTGACAGCTAGGCTTCTCGGCGCTGGCCGCCCCGATAACCGCCATGGCGCTCAGAAATCCGGCCTGCATCAGAATGAGTATCGTGCGCATTGTCGCGTCCTTTCGTGCTCGTCTCCTGTCAAGATGGGCCATCCCCCGCGCGACAAAAGCCCCGGGCGGCGCACAACCCCGACAGCGCCCCGTGATCGGCGGAAATCCGGGCAAATCGCAGCTGCTCTGGCGAAAATCCGCACAGGGCGCGAAAGCGGCACATGTGAAAAACCGATAATCTTCATGCCGATAATTCAGTCACATTCCGCGCAAATCGCCGCTATAGGTCGGTCGCGGTTCGGGCAGCGTCGCAATTCGGAAAGTGGCGTTGCGACAAATTGACGAAAGCTGCGCACAGGCAACCGCGCGCGCGCAAGTATTCAGGGATTTCGGGCATGTCCGACCAAGAAGACGACATCATCCTTTCGGACCTCGACGATGAGGAACTGGTCCAGCAGATGTTCGACGACCTTTACGACGGTCTCAGGGAAGAGATCGAGGAGGGCGTGAACATTCTTCTCGGACGTGGCTGGGAACCCTACCGCGTCCTGACCGAGGCGCTGGTGGGCGGCATGACCATCGTCGGCAAGGATTTCCGTGACGGCATTCTCTTTGTTCCCGAGGTGCTTCTGGCCGCCAACGCGATGAAGGGCGGCATGGCCATTCTCAAGCCGCTTCTGGCCGAGACCGGCGCGCCGCGTGTCGGCAAGATGGTGATCGGCACCGTCAAGGGCGACATCCACGACATCGGCAAGAACCTTGTCGGCATGATGATGGAGGGGGCGGGCTTTGAGGTGGTCGATCTGGGGATCAACAACCCGGTCGACAATTACCTTGAGGCGCTGGAAACCGAAGGCGCGGATATCCTCGGCATGTCGGCGCTCTTGACCACGACCATGCCCTATATGAAGGTCGTGATCGACACGCTTGTGGAACAGGGCAAGCGCGATGATTACATCATCCTTGTGGGCGGCGCGCCGCTGAACGAGGAATTCGGGCGCGCCATCGGTGCGGACGCCTATTGCCGCGACGCCGCCGTGGCGGTGGAGACGGCCAAGGACTACATGGCCCGCAAGCACAACCGTCTGGCTGCGGGCTGAGCGCTGCACAAGGCGCAGGACGGCCCGCCATCCGTGCGGGCCGTTGGCATTCGGGGAGGTGGGGCATGGATGGCCCGAGCGACCGCGACCTGACCGAGACGGGGCTTGCCGCCGATGGCGAGGGGCGCATCCTGCTCATCGCCTGCGGCGCGCTCGCGCATGAGATTCTCGCGCTCAAGCGCCTCAACGGCTGGCATCACATGGACCTGCAATGCCTTCCCGCCAAGCTGCACCTTTACCCCGAGCGCATCACCGGCGAGGTGGAAAAGGCCGTCGCGCTTGCGCGGGGGGCCTATGACCGGATTTTCGTGGTCTATGCCGATTGCGGCACCGGCGGCCTCTTGCAGGCGAAATGCGCCGAGATGGGCGTTGAAATGGTGGCCGGGCCGCATTGCTATTCGTTCTACGAAGGGGTGGACCGGTTCGCCGCCCATGATGACGAGATCACGGCCTTCTACCTCACCGATTTTCTGGTGCGACAGTTCGATGCCTTCGTATGGCGGCCCATGGGCCTTGATCGGCACCCGGAGTTGCGCGACATGATTTTCGGCAATTATACCAAGCTTGTCTATCAGGCACAGACCGATGACGCCGCGCTGCGCGCCAAGGCGGAGGAGTGCGCACGCCGTCTGGGTCTGGCCTATGAATACCGCTTTACCGGTTATGGCGATCTGGCCGGGGCGCTGGCGGCGCAGGCGTAGCGCTGCGGAATTTTGAAAAAATTCCGGTCAAGAAAGTTTTGAACTTTCTTGGTATCGCCCGACTTGAGGGATCCCGTGAAGGCGGCGTCGCAAGACGGCTTCAGGCCGGTCGCTGCCCCGGCCACGCCGTTCAGCGCAGATGCGCCACCGCCTCGATGGTGCCGAAATCGGGATATTGCAGGATCACCGCCACCGGTGCCCCCTCGGGCCAGTCAACCGTCATCTCGAGCGGGCCGAGCGTGTCCCATTCGGCCACCTCGATCAGGTCGGTGACGATATTCACATAGGTGATCGTCCGCCCCTCGTTCTCTCCGCGCGCGATGGCGACGGTTTCTTCGGGCAGGTAGCGGGCAAGCTGCACCACGAGCGGCATGTCGCGCGGGGCCTGTGACGAGGCCACAAGCCGCAGCGAGGCGCCATCGCGGCTGACATCGACCGATAGCCCGTTCGATGCGTTCTCGTGGTGCTTGTCGATCAGTGCCATCACATCGCGAAAGCGGGTGCCGACCACGTGATCGGTGCCGTTGATGACCATCTGCGGGGTATAGACCATCTTGCGCCCGCCTGCCTTGGCATAGCCGCGCTGGCGGGCGGTGTTCTCGGGGCTGGCGAAGGTGTCTTCCCAGCCGATGTAGTCCCAGTAATCCACATGCAGCGACAGCGCGATCACATCCTCGCGCGCGGCCAGCCCCTCGAAGAAGTCGTCGGCGGGCGGGCAGGACGGACAGCCTTGAGAGGTGAACAGTTCCACCACCACCGGGCGCTCACCGGCCCCGGCGGCACCGGAAGCCAGCAGAGTGCCGAGAAGCAGGCTTGCAAGAAGATGTCGCATGAAGGAGCGGTCCTGACGCATCGGCCTGTTGAACTGACTGTCCAAGGCTAGGCGTTCCCGCGCGAAATGCCAACTCAAGCTGTCGTGACAGGGTGCGGGAAAGCTGAAACACGGATCAAATTGTGTGCAACAGTATACAAAAGCACCGCGCGCCTCTTGATCGGGCGCGGAATATCGGTCAGAAGCGGGGCAAACGTCATCCAGACCTGACCATGAAAGGACGGCACCCCATGCCTATCACAGTCGGACAAGACAGCGCCAAGACCCGCAAGACGCTGCGCGTCGGCGGCACTTCCGTCTCCTATTACTCGATCAAGGCCGCCGAGGCCGCTGGTCTGGGTGATTTCTCGCGCCTGCCCGCCGCCCTCAAGGTCGTGCTGGAAAACATGCTGCGATTCGAGGATGGCAAGACCGTCTCGCTCGACGACATCCGCGCGTTTTCCGAATGGGCCGCCAACGGGGGCCGCGCCAACCGTGAGCTGGCCTATCGCCCGGCGCGCGTGCTCATGCAGGATTTCACCGGCGTGCCCGCCGTGGTCGATCTGGCCGCGATGCGCGACGGCATCGTGGCCCTGGGCGGCGACGCGCAGCAGATCAACCCGCTCAATCCGGTCGATCTGGTGATCGACCATTCGGTGATGATCGACGAGTTCGGCAATCCGCGCGCCTTCCAGATGAACGTGGACCGCGAATACGAGCGCAACATGGAACGCTACCAGTTCCTCAAATGGGGGCAGGGTGCCTTCAACAATTTCCGCGTGGTGCCGCCGGGCACCGGCATCTGCCATCAGGTCAACCTTGAATACCTGGCCCAGACCGTCTGGACCGACGAGGACCAGAACGGCGAGACCGTGGCCTATCCCGACACGCTGGTGGGCACCGACAGCCACACCACCATGATCAACGGCGTGGCCGTTCTGGGCTGGGGCGTGGGCGGGATCGAGGCCGAGGCGGCCATGCTGGGACAGCCGATTTCCATGCTGATCCCCGAGGTTGTGGGCTTTGAGCTGACCGGCGCGATGGTCGAGGGCACCACCGGCACCGATCTGGTGCTCAAGGTCGTGCAGATGCTGCGCAAGAAGGGCGTGGTGGGCAAGTTCGTGGAATTTTACGGCGCGGGACTCGATCATCTGCCGCTGGCGGATCGCGCGACCATTGCCAACATGGCCCCCGAATACGGTGCCACCTGCGGCTTTTTCCCGATCGACGACGAGACCCTGCGCTACCTGCGCAATACCGGTCGCGACGAGGATCGCGTGGCGCTGGTCGAGGCCTATGCCAAGGAAAACGGGTTCTGGCGCGATTCGGATTATGCGCCGGTCTATACCGACACGCTCAGCCTTGACATGGGCACCATCGTGCCGGCCATCTCGGGGCCGAAGCGCCCGCAGGATTACGTCACCCTCGATCGTTCCGCCGCCTCTTTCCTTGACGTGGTCTGCGAATATCGCGGCAAGGATGCGAGTGCCGCCGCCGCGGACATGGACGCCGAAGGCCCCGCCACGGCCGTTGCGCCCGACCCGCGCAAATCGGTCACGGTCAAGGGCGAGGACTATGCCATCCGTGACGGCTCGGTGGTGATCGCCTCGATCACGTCCTGCACCAACACCTCCAACCCCTATGTCATGATCGGTGCCGGTCTGGTGGCGCGCAAGGCGCGGGCGCTTGGCCTCACGCGCAAGCCCTGGGTCAAGACCTCGCTCGCGCCCGGCTCGCAGGTCGTGTCGCATTATCTCGAGGCGGCGGGGCTGCAAGAGGATCTCGACGCCATCGGCTTCAACCTCGTGGGCTATGGCTGCACCACCTGCATCGGCAATTCCGGTCCCTTGCAGGCGGAGATTTCCGACGCCATCGCCGAGGGCGATCTCATCGCCACCTCGGTGCTCTCGGGCAACCGCAACTTCGAGGGCCGCATCAGCCCCGATGTGCGCGCCAACTATCTGGCCTCGCCGCCGCTGGTGGTGGCCTATGCGCTGGCGGGCGACATGAACATCGACCTGACGACCGAGCCGCTGGGGCAGGACCGCGACGGCAACCCGGTCTATCTCAAGGATATCTGGCCCACGCAAAAGGAAATCGCCGAACTGGTGGAGGCGACCGTCACCCGCGAGGCGTTCCGCTCGAAATATGCCGATGTCTTCAAGGGTGACGACAAATGGCAGGCGGTCGAGACCTCCGAGGGCGAGACCTATGACTGGCCCGCGCAATCGACCTATGTGCAGAACCCGCCCTATTTCAAGGGCATGGCCAAGGAGCCGGGCACCATCGCCGATATCGAGGACGCGCGGATGCTGGCGCTTCTGGGCGACATGGTGACGACCGACCACATCTCGCCCGCAGGCTCGTTCAAGGAATCCACGCCCGCAGGCCGCTACCTGACCGAGCGTCAGGTGCCGGTGCGCGAGTTCAACTCCTACGGCAGCCGCCGCGGCAATCACGAGGTGATGATGCGCGGCACCTTCGCCAATATCCGCATCCGCAACGAGATGCTCGATGGGGTCGAGGGCGGCTATACCAAGGGGTCGGACGGGGCCGAGACCTCTATTTTCGATGCCTCGATGGCCTGGCAGGACCAGGGCGTGCCGCTCGTGGTGGTGGCCGGTGTCGAATACGGGGCCGGCTCCTCGCGGGACTGGGCGGCCAAGGGCACGGCGCTTCTGGGCGTCAAGGCGGTCATCGCCGAAAGCTTCGAGCGCATCCACCGCTCCAACCTCGTGGGCATGGGCGTGATCCCGTTCGAGTTCACCGGCGGGCAGAGCCGCAAGTCGCTGGGGCTCAGGGGCGATGAGAGCTTTACCATCAAGGGGCTTGCCGATGTGACACCCTTGCAGGAGGTGACCTGCACCCTCACCCGCGCCGATGGCACGACCGAGGAGATCACCCTCAAATGCCGGATCGATACCGCCATCGAGAAGGAATATGTCGAGCATGGCGGCGTGCTGCACTACGTGCTGCGCAACCTCGCCAAATCGGCCTGATCGGGACGGGGGCCGGGACACCCGGCCCCCTTTCCCCCGGCACCCGTCATCCTCGGATCGCCCGTCATCCTCGGGCTTGACCCGAGGATCTCTTACCACCCGCCCCCCCCACGCCGTCATCCTCGGGCTTGACCCGAGGATCTCCCACCACGCTTCCCCCACGCAAAACACCGAACACCCCGCGCGGAGTTGGGTTGCTGCCCACCCTATGGTTGCTTAAAGGTCTTTGGCATACGTGATCATCCGGGATGGAGCAATTAACTTTCCTCCATTATGTTTGTAAACTCCCGCCATTCCCCCTTGCTCATGCCCGAGGTCTCCTGCGTCACCTCCTCACCCTTCACCATCCGCCGCACACACTCAAGCGCCGTGGCGGAAAGCGTGGCGCCGCCCATGCGGTAATCCTCGAAGGCGCGCCAGGCAAACGGCACCCAGTCGGCGGTGATGCGGCAGATGGCGTCGGCATAGACGCGAATCTCATACTGCGCATGGGCATCGGCGCGCAGGCGCAGGAAATGCAGCAGGTTGTGCAGGTCCACCTTCCAATACCATTGCGTATAGATATTGGCGGGCAGGTTCATGCGGGCCAGTTCGCGGGCAAGGCCCTGCTGGCCCTCCTGCCCGATCATCTGTTCGTAATGGTCATAGCAGCGCATCGCATCGCCGCGCAGGATGTCGAGCACGCGCGCGGCCTCTTCGCCGGACAGGGCCTCGCCGCGGCCCTGGTTGTTGGTGGTCGATTGCGCGGCAAGGTCCTCGGGCGCGGGAATGTAGAACTCGCGGTCGAGGATCGAGTAGCGGGCGGAATATTCGTTGACGTTCGCGGTGCGGTGGCGGATCCACTGGCGCGCCACGAACACGGGCAGTTTGACATGCAGCTTGATCTCGCACATCTCGAACGGGGTCGAATGCCAGTGCCGCATGAGATAGCGGATCAGCCCCTCGTCATTCTGCACCGATTTGGTGCCGCGCCCGTAGGAGACGCGCGCCGCCTGACAGATGGCGGCATCGTCGCCCATATAGTCGATCACCCGCACGAAGCCGTGATCGAGAACCGGGTGGGCCTTGTAGAGATGTGCCTCCATCCCGTCTGCTGTGGCGCGCAGGGTCTGATGCGTCTGCGCGCGGGCGGCGTCGATTTCGGCCTGTTGGTCCGGGGTCAGGGGCATGGCGGCACCTTTCGGGGCATGAGGATGAGTCGGTTTCCACTATATCTTGCGTGTGTTGGATCGGCCAAGCCGATATCGGGTGGTATCCACAGGAAATGCGCCGGCGGGGATTCGCCCTCGACACCGGCGCGCGCGGGCCTATCCTGAGGCGCGAGACGACATAACGGAGGTTGGTCATGAAAATCCGCTATCTGCACACCATGGTCCGGGTAAAGGACCTTGAGGCGACGATGAAGTTTTTCGCCCTGCTCGGGCTGAAGGAGACGCGGCGCTGGGACAATGAGGGGGGGCGTTTCAGCCTTGTTTTCATGGCCCCCGAAGGGCAGGAAGAGTGCCCGGTGGAACTTACCTGGAACTGGGACGGGGATGAGGGGCTGCCGTCCGACAGCCGCCATTTCGGCCATCTGGCCTACGAGGTCGACAACATCTACGACATGTGCCGCCACTTGCAGCAGAACGGTGTCACCATCAACCGGCCGCCGCGTGACGGGCGCATGGCCTTCGTGCGCAGCCCCGACAACATCTCGGTGGAACTGTTGCAGGCGGGCGAGGCGCTGGCGCCAGCGGAGCCGTGGACAAGCATGCAGAACGTGGGCCACTGGTGACGCTCACCGCACCGTGAAGGCCCTGCGGCGCGCTTGCAATTCGTGTGCGAGCGGATACAGTTTCGCGCAGGGAGGAGTTGCAATGACCATGAGAGCCGAAATCCGGCCCCGTGCCGCTGTGGCCTCCGTCCTGATTGTGGACGATCACCCGCTTTACAGCGATGCGCTGGCGGCAGCGATTTCGCTGGTCTATCCGGATTGCGAGGTGGTGCAGACCGGCAGCCTGCGCGAGACGCTGACGCGGCTCGATGCGGGGTTGTCGCCCGGTCTGGTGCTTTTTGACCTGCGCCTGCCGGATGTGGCGGGCATCTCGGGATTCGTGAGCCTGCGCGAGCGTTTGGGCGGTGCGCCGGTGCTGATCATCTCGGCGCTTGCCTCGGCGGATCTGGTGCGCGCGCTCATGCGCGAGGGGGCGGCGGGCTATCTGCCCAAGGAGGCGTCGGCGCAGGAATTGCGGCGCGCCATCGCACAGGTGGGGGCGGGCGGGCGCTATGTGCCACAGGCGCTGACGGAGGCGCTCGAGACGCGCCATGACGAGAATACCGAAGCCGACCGCGCGCTTGCCAACCTGACGCCGCAGCAGCAAAAGATCATGCGGCTGATCTGCGCGGGCAAGGCCAACAAGCAGATCGCCTATGAGCTGTCGCTGGCAGAGGCGACCGTCAAGGCGCATATCACCGCGCTGCTCAACCGGCTGGGGGTCAAGAACCGCACGCAGGCGGCGGTCTTGATCAACAATGCCCGCGCGCAAGGCTCGGGCGACCCCGAGACGCGCGCCTATCTCAACGGTTGAGGATGCGCGACGAGGGCCTCCGACCGCCGCTGCATGTCCATGTCGCCACTTCCGAGGCGGCGGAGGCCGGGGCTGCGGTGGCCGAAGTGGTCGCCGGGGTTGACCTTGCGGCGACCTGTTTTGCGCTTGTGTTCATCCCCAAATGCCTCGACGCGGGCGCGGTGGCGCGCGGGCTCTCGGCGAAAATGGGGGGCGTGCCGGTATTCGGCTGCACCTCGGCGGGGCAGATCACGCCCGAGGGCTATGCCTCGGAGGCGCTCTTGCTCATGGCCTTTCCGCGCGCGCATTTCCGCTGCGCCTCGGTTCTGATAGACCGGCTGCGGCCGTTCTCGATCTCCGGGATCGCGGGCGCGGTGGAGCGGCTCGATGCGCAGTTTCGCCACACGCCGGGCTGGAACCGGCTGGCGCTTCTCTTTGCCGACGGCATGTCCAAGCAGGAGGACCTGCTCATCTCGACGCTCGAGACGGTGCTGCCCGATACGCCGGTCTTTGGCGGCTCGGCGGGCGACGGGCTGGAGTTCAACGAAACCTTCGTGCTCCATGACGGGCGGCTGATGAAGGATGCGGCGCTCGTGCTCATGGTCGAGACGGCGCTCAGCTTTCAGGGGGTGAATTTCGACCATTTCCAACCGACCGAAGAGCAATTGGTCATCACCGGCGCAGATCCCGAGGATCGCCTCGTGTTCGAGATCAACGGCGCGCCGGCCGCGCCGGAATATGCGCGCATCGTGGGCTGTGCGCGCGCCGATCTCTCGCCGCGCATCTTTGCCGAGAATCCGATCCTCGTGCATCACCGGGGTCGCTATTACGTGCGCGCCATCGCGGATGCGACCGAGACCGATGCCCTCTCGTTCATGGCGGCGATTGACGACGGGGTGATCATGACGCTGGGGCGCGGGCGCGGCATGATCGAGAACCTGCGCGCGGGGCTTGACCTGAGTGATGCCGAAGGCGCGCCGCCCGATTTCATCCTTGGCTTCGATTGCGTGCTGCGCCGTCTCGAGGCCGAGCAGAAACAGATCGCGCACGAGGTCTCGGACGTGTTTCGCGCCCGCCGCGTTCTGGGCTTCAACACCTATGGAGAGCAGCATGGCGGCGTCCACATGAACCAGACTTTTGTCGGCGTGGCGTTTTTCGGGCCTGCGCGGGGCGGGCCGATTTGAGCCTGATCGACGCATCGCAACCGCCCGAGGTGCGGCTGGAGCGACAGGAGCGGATCATCGCCGCGCTGATGCGCCGCGCGGACCGGCAGAACGAACTCAGCCTTTCGGCCTATAGCGCCTTTCAGTCGGCCATCGAGTTGCAGGCGCAGGTCGCCGCCAAGACCCGCGATCTGGAGCGCGCGGCAAGCGAGCTTGAGACCATGCGCGGCGACCGCGAGCGCACGCGGCGCAACCTGCACGAGGCGCTTTCGGCCATGCACGAGGGCTTTGCCCTCTTTACCGACGGTCGGCTGGACGTCTGCAATGACCTCTTTCGCAACCTTCTGCCCGATATCGCCGACCGGGTGGGGACCGGGCTGAGCCTTGACGGCTATTTCGAATTGATGGTGCAGAGCCGCCACCTTGTCTCGACCGACCGCAAGATCCACCGCCCTGCCGCGCAGTTGGGCGGCAGCGGCGAGGCGGGGATCGTCATGTCGATCCTGATCGAGATTTCGGGTGATATCTGGTATCAGCTTGGGCTTCAGCGCACCTCGTCGGACAACGTGGTTTTGCTCCTGACCGATATCACGCCGATCGTGCGTCAGAACCGGTCAGAGCGAAAGACGCTGATCGACCGGCAGGCCGATTATCTTCAGGCGGTGTTCGAGCATATGAGTTCGGGCGTCTGCACCTTCTCGCCCGAGGGGGCGGTGATGATGCAGAACCGGCAGTTTCGCCACCTCCTTGACGTGCCGATGACCGAGTTTGGCCGGGGCTCGACGCTGGAACGGCTGTTGGGCTTCATGCAGGCGAAGGCGCTGATCCGCGACGATGCCTTTCTCGAGGTGGCCAACTGGCGCGAGCAGTTGAAGAAAACCGGCTGGCTGCGCCGCCGCGTGCGCCATGGCAAGGGCCGGGTGCTGGATGTGCAGGCCAACACGCTGCCCGATGGCGGGTTTCTGGTGGAATTGAAGGATGTCACGCTCGAGAGCCGGGCGACCGAGATGCTGGAAAACCGGGTGATGGAGCGCACGGCGGAATTGACCCGCGCCAATGCCCGGTTGACCGAGCAATTCGAGGAAATGGCGCGGGTGGAAGAGGAATTGCGCCTTGCCAAGGAGCGGGCCGAGGCGGCGGTGTCTTCCAAGACCCGGTTTCTGGCGGCGGCAAGCCATGATCTCTTGCAGCCGATCAACGCGGCCAAACTGCTCATTTCGACCTTGCAGGAGGCGGCGCAAGGCTCGCACCTCCTGCCGATGGTGGACCGGCTGCATCGGGCGTTTTCCTCGACCGAACAGCTTTTGCATGCGCTTCTCGACATCTCGCGGCTCGACAGTGCCGACCCGGATGCGGTCACGCCCGCCGAGGTCAATCTGGGCGCATTGATGGAAAGTGTCTTTGCCGATCAACTGCCCTTGGCCGAGGCCAAGGGCGTGCGGCTCGACCTGGTGCCCGCGCATGTCGTCGTGCGCTCGGACCCGGTCTATCTGCACCGCTCCATTCAGAACCTCGTGGTGAATGCGATCCAGTATACCGAAACCGGAGGCAGGGTTCTTCTGGGGGCGCGGCGGCAGGGCGGGCGCGCGGTGCTCGAGGTCTGGGATACCGGCATCGGTATCCGACGTGCCGATCAGGCGCGGATTTTCGAGGAGTTTGCCCGCGCGGGTGCGGCGCGCGTCGGCACCGGCATGGGCCTTGGCCTTTCGGTGGTGGACCGCGCCTGTCGGCATCTGGGCCACGCGCTCGGCGTGCGTTCGGCACCGGGGCGCGGCTCGGTGTTCAGCATTGCGATGGATGTGGTGGACTGGCGCGCGCGTCGGGGTGATCCGGCGGCACTCATCCCGGCCACGAGCGAGGGACCGTTCGCGCATCACGTTCTGATGATCGAGAATGACCCCGATGTGCTCTTTGCCTTTGCCGAGCGGTTGCGCCTCTGGGGGGCGCGGGTGATCGGGGCGGGCAGCGGTGCCGAGGCACTGGCGCGGCTGGAGGACGGGATGCGGCCCGATATCGTGCTGGCGGATTACCACCTTGACGGCGGGGCGACCGGGCTGGGTGCGGTGGCGGCGCTGCGCGACGTCTGCGGCGCGCATCTGCCTGCGATCCTGGTGACGGCGGACCGCTCCGAGGCGCTGCGGCGCGAGGCCGCGCGCGCCGATATCGCGGTGATCCCCAAGCCGGTGAAGCTTGCGCATCTGCGCCCGCTGATCAACTGGGCGGTGTGGCGCGCGGGGATACCGACAAAAGTCTCAAATGACAGTGCGCCCCGATCCCCTAGGCTCGGGCCCGGAAAGGGAGATATTTGATGATCCTGCGTATGGCCTTGGCCCTTGGTCTGATCTGCGGCGGCATGGCGGCGGCAGAGCCGGTGCCGGCCTATGACCTGCTGTTCCGCGAGGGCACGCTCGATGACCTCGACCGGGGCGGCGCGCTCACCTATCGCCGGACGGTGGAGAACGCGCGCGACACCGCAAGCGCCGAGAATGCCACGGGCGAGATCGCTCTCGGCTTTACCGTCGAAGACGGGGTGGAAATGGCCGAGCTTGATTTCCGTCAGGACGAGCGGCATCGGCTCATGGGGCGCTTTCCGGCGAGCGTCGGCAATCCGATGATCATGGTGTTCTACGAACAGGTGGTGCGCGACATGGCCGCGACAGCGGGCGGCAGCCCGTTCTACATCCGCAATCGCATCAAGGAGGCGATGAGCCGGAGCATCGAGCCGCAAGACGGCACGGCCGTGGTCGCGGGCCACGAGGTCGAGACGCGCACCGTGGTGCTGCGCCCCTTCGCGGATGACCCGAACCGCGCGCGGATGGGGGCCTTTGCCGATCTGGAGTTGAGCGTAACCATGTCCGAGGCGGTGCCGGGCTGGTATCATTCCTTGCGGGCCTCCACCCCCGACGGGGCTTACCGCGCAGAGACGGTCCTGATCAAAGAGGGGGCAAGGCCATGAGATGGGCGCTTTTTCTTGCCCTGCTGGCCACCGGCGCGGGTGCGCAGGACATGGCGGCGCGGTTTAACGATTACCCGACCGAGGCGCGCGCCGATTACGTTTTCGCCTGCATGGCCATGAATGGCCAGAGCCGCGAGGCGCTGCGGCGCTGCGCGTGCTCCATCGACGAGATCGCCGCAATCCTGCCCTATGAGGACTATCTGGCGGCGGAAACCGTGCTCTCGATGCGCCGGGTGGGGGGCGAGCGCATGGCGGTGTTCAACAGCGCCGCCTCGGCCGACAATGCCGTCGCGGCGCTGCGCCGCGCTCAGGCAGAGGCGGAACTCATCTGTTTCTGAGCGTTACCGGTGGTCGTGGGGCGGGGCGTTGGCTCTATCCGCGCCCTCGTCGTCATCACCCGCACCCGCGTCACCCTCGGGGTCGGCTTCGGGATCATAGCCCGTCTCGCCCTCGTCCAGCAGCGTGACATGGGTGCTGTCGGTCTCGGGGTCGTAGGCGAGGCCGTAATTGCCCGGCCCCTCCTTGCGCGCCCGCCGCCATTCATGCCACCCCGCATAGGCAAAGATTGCCGCGAAGGGCAGGATCAGCGAGAGGGCGAGCGGCGCGGAGGACATGGCGACGCGCCCGCCCTCAGGCGTTGGCCTCGCGGATTTTCTCGGCGGCGGCCTTGTCATAGGTCACGCCATTGGCCTCGAAGAGCTGATCAAGCTCGCCCGAGAGCGTCATCTCGGTGACGATGTCGCAGCCGCCCACGAATTCGCCCTTCACGTAAAGCTGTGGCACGGTAGGCCAGTCGGAATAATCCTTGATGCCCTGCCGGATTTCTTCGTCGGCAAGCACATTCACATCGGCGAAATCCACGCCCATGTAGTTGAGCACCCCCGCCACGCGGCTGGAAAAGCCGCATTGCGGCATGTCCTTGGTGCCCTTCATGAAGAGCACCACGGGGTTGGCGGTCACGGTCTCAGTGATACGGGTCTTGGCGTCGGTCATTTCCTGCGGTCCTTCGGGATGAAGAGTTTGGCATAGGTTTGCGGGTCGCGGGGAATGCGGTAGCTCATGTGATGGCCGCCGCCCGCCCCGCCGGATGAATAATTCGCATCGATCACGCTGTGGCCCTCGCCGGGGGCGGTGCCGCGCCCGGCGGCGCGGTCCTGCCGGAGCGCCTGCGCGCCGCGCAAAACGGCCACGATCAGCACAAGAGCCGAGAGACTCACGATGAGGGTCGCGCCCGACATCAGTCCGGGGCCTTGGTGGTCAACGCGAGCGCGTGGATGGCCCCGTTGGGCCCGTCCATCTTGCCCTTGAGAGCGGCATAGACAAGGCGTTGCTGCTGCACCCGGTTCATGCCGCGAAAGCGCTCGTCGATGACCTCGGCGGCGAAATGCACGCCGTCATCGCCCTCGACGGCGATCTTGGCATCGGGCAGGGCCGCGCGGATAAGCGCTTCGATGTCTGAGGCGAGCAGGGCCATGGGGCGTGTCCTTCCGGTGTCGTCTGCGCCAGATGTAGCCTCGAGGGCGCGCGCGTGCAAGGGAGGCTCAGATTTCCTCGCCCCTCTTGAGCAGATCGTCGATCAGCGCGCGTTGCAACGCGCCGCTGTCGCCGCCGCCATATTGCAGCGCCCCCCCGGAATAGAGCGTGCCATAGCTCTGCGCGAGGTTCACGACCTGACCGATTCCGGAAATGAGTTGATTTTTTTCCAGCGGCTTCAGGGGGTGGATGAAGGCCGACCACAGCAGATCCTTGGCGATGGCATAGCGCGCATCGAGCGCGCTGTCGAAATTGGCCTGCATGAGGCGGCTCAGTTCCTCGGGCGACACGTCCTCGGCCTTGCGCACCGCCGTGATGGCGCGCATCCGGTCTGCGGCCTCGTCGGTGACGATGAGGACGATGACCTCGTTGACGGTGAATTGCCACATGGTGCCGTTCGTTTGCACCTCCGGGTCAAGGGCGCGGATGATCGCATCCAGCCGCTCGAGCGTCATCGGCGGCTCGGCCTCGGTTCCGGCCTCGGCGTTGGGGGGTGTGGTCTGGGCTGCAAGCGGGAGCGGCAGCAGGAGGAGGGCAAGAAGCGCGATGAGGCGGGGCATGGCGGGGTGTCCTGTGGGTTGGCTCTCAGGATCAGCCTGCCACAGGCGGGTAATCCGCGCCACGGCCCTCGCCGAAACGTGAAGGGACAGGGGCGCCATCCTCTGGTATCGGCCGTCATCCTCCGGCTTGACCGGAGGATCTCTTTCGCCAAAGATCACCACCTTCGCAGGGCGGGGCGCGCGCCTAGCCGAATACCGCCCCGAACGTGCCGCGATAAAGCGCCGACAACTCCGCCAGCGGGGCCTCGCTGCGCCCCAGCCGCACGCTGTCGCCGGTAAAGCGGCCCACGGAGGAGAGCGGCACCCCCGCGCGACCTGCCTCGGTCATCAGCGCCTCGGCCTGATCGAAATTGCACGCGATGAGATAGCGGCCCTGATCCTCGCCAAAGAGCGTCGCCATGTCGTCCGCGTCAAGATGGACACCCACACCCGCCGCCTCGGCCATCTCGAAGGCAGCAAGTGCCAGCCCGCCATCGGAAAGGTCGGTGCAGGCGCGAATGAGCGTGTGATTGGCGCGGATGAACTCGCCGTGGCGGCGCTCGGCCTCCAGATCCACGGGTGGTGCGTCACCCTCGGCGCGGTTGAACACTTCGGCCAGAAGGGCCGATTGTCCCAGATGCCCGCGCGTCTCGCCCAGAAGAAGCGCGACGTGGCCCTCGCGCGCCTGCCCGAGAATCGCCGTCTCGGGATCGCGGATGATCCCCACCGCGCCGATGGTCGGCGTGGGCAGGATCGCGGCCCCGTCGGTTTCGTTATAGAGCGAGACATTGCCCGACACGATCGGCATGTCGAGCGCCGCGCAGGCCGCCCCTATGCCCCGGATGGCCCCCACG
Organism: Roseovarius sp. MBR-79; assembly: GCF_053628555.1. Classification (NCBI taxonomy): domain Bacteria; kingdom Pseudomonadati; phylum Pseudomonadota; class Alphaproteobacteria; order Rhodobacterales; family Roseobacteraceae; genus Roseovarius; species Roseovarius sp. MBR-79. The sequence continues at coordinate 82,071 of NZ_JBRJGP010000009.1, forward strand.
AACTGCCCCATGATCGCGGGCTTTTCGGGATTGCCGAAATTGAGGTTGTCGGTGGTGGCCAGCGGCACCGCGCCGACGGCGGTGAGGTTGCGATAGGCCTCGGCCACCGCCTGTTTGCCGCCTTCTTGCGCGTTGGCGGCCACGTAGCGCGGTGTCACGTCCGAGGTGAAGGCCAGCATCTTGCCCGATCCATGCACCCGGATCATGCCCGCGCCAAGGCCGGGCGTGCGCACCGTGTCGGCCATGACCATCGTGTCATATTGCTCGTAGACCCATTGGCGCGAAGAGTAATTGACCGACCCGATCAGCGCCCGGAGACCGTCGATGGGCTCGATGGCGGGGACGGTGGCCGGATCGAGCGGCGCGGGTGGCGTGGCCTCGATATAGGGGCGGTCATATTCGGGGGCCGAGGAGGCCAGCTTTGACAGCGGCAGGTCGGCCTTGACCGCATTGCCATGCAGGATCAGGAACCGGTCCTCCGGGATGGTCTCGCCGACGATGGCGAAATCGAGATCCCACTTCTCGAAGACTGCCCGCGCCTCGGCCTCTTTTTCCGGGCGCAGCACCATGAGCATCCGCTCCTGGCTTTCCGACAGCATCATCTCATAGGCGCTCATGCCCGTCTCGCGCTGTGGCACCGAATCAAGCGTGAGCCGAATGCCAAGCCCGCCCTTGTCGCCCATCTCCACCGCCGAACAGGTCAGGCCCGCCGCCCCCATGTCCTGAATCGAGATGACGGCCCCGGTCTGCATCAGCTCGAGGCACGCCTCCATCAGGCGCTTTTCGGTGAAGGGATCGCCGACCTGAACGGTCGGGCGCTTTTCCTCGATCGACTCGTCGAATTCGGCGCTGGCCATGGTGGCGCCTCCCACCCCGTCGCGTCCTGTCTTGGCCCCGAGATAGACCACCGGCATGCCGACACCGCTGGCCGCCGAGTAGAAAATCGCATCCGCATCGGCGAGACCCGCGGCAAAGGCGTTGACCAGACAGTTGCCGTTATAGGCCGGATCGAACCGCACCTCGCCGCCCACGGTCGGCACGCCGAAGCAATTGCCATAGCCGCCCACGCCCGCGACCACGCCATGCACAAGCTGGCGCGTCTTGGGGTGGTCGGGCGCGCCGAAGCTCAAGGCGTTCATCGCCGCGATGGGTCGCGCGCCCATGGTGAAGACATCGCGCAGGATGCCGCCGACGCCCGTGGCCGCGCCCTGATAAGGCTCGATATAGGAGGGGTGGTTGTGGCTCTCCATCTTGAACACCACCGCCTGCCCGTCGCCGATATCGACGACGCCCGCATTCTCGCCCGGTCCGCAAATCACCTGTGGCCCGGTGGTGGGCAGGGTGCGCAGCCATTTCTTGGAGGATTTGTAGGAACAATGCTCGTTCCACATGGCCGAGAAGATGCCAAGTTCGGTGAAGGACGGCTCGCGCCCGATGATTTCGAGGATGCGGTCGTATTCCTCGGGCTTGAGGCCATGCGCGGCGATCAGATCGGGGGTGATGGTCGGGTCCTGCATGGCTGCGCTCCTTCGGGGGGCCTGATGCGCGGGTCTTTAAAGCAAGGCCGGGGCAGGGGGAAGGGGGCCGCTCAGGGGGCGAGGTAGCGCTCGAGCACGATGGCGGGCATGGCCCCGCGCAAGAGACGGTCGCGCATGACATAGGACGGGGCCATGTCAAGCCCGAGGCGGGCGGCGAGAGCCGCGTCGCGGTCCATGTCGAAAAGGCTGACCCGCAGGCCAAGCCGCGCGGCCAGCGCGCGCAACTCGGCCTCGGCCATGGCGCATTCGGGGCAATCGGGCGCGGTGAAAAAGGCGATTTTTGCTGCGGCCCCCCCCGGACCGAAGCCAGGCAGGCCGGGGGCGAAGAGGCGCGGCGCTTCGCGCGCCAGAAGGTCGAGATCATCGGCCACCGCCCCGGCGTAGATATCCATCGGTGCGGGGTCTGATGCCACCAGCGGCCCGAGGAGCGCGGGCGTGTCGATCAGCACCTCGCGGATCGCCTCGCCAAGGGGGGCGCGGCTCTGGCGCGGCTCGGCCCCGAGCGGCACGCCTGCCAGCACCCCGATGAGCAAAGCCGCGATGGCTGCGCGCCCGCTCATGCCTTCACGGGAAAGACGAAACAGCGGTCGCGCCGGATCATCAGCCAGAGCACGGTGCCCGGCTTGGGCAGGAACACGTTGGGCACGCTTGCCTTGAGCACCGAGCCGTCGTGATCCATGCGGAATTCCAGCAGGCTCTCGGAGCCCATGAAGCGCGCGCGCTCGACCACGCCGCGCGCGGGCGTGCCGTCAATGGGCGTGGGGTTGGGGCCATGCCCGCTGCGGTCAAAGTCGATGCGGATATGCTGCGGGCGGATGACGATTTCCACCTTCAGACCGTCCGGCGCGCCGGGCACGAGAAACTGACCGAAGGGCGTTTCGGTCAGCGCGTTGCGCACGGTGCCGCGAATTACGTTGATCTCGGAGAAAAACGCCATCGCGCTGCGATCCACCGGCGCGTTGTAGACATTGTAGGGCGCGCCCTGCTGCACGATGCGCCCGTCGCGCATGAGCGCGATCTGATCGGCCATGCGCATCGCCTCGTCGGGCTCGTGCGTGACCAGAAGAACGGCGGTGTCCTCCTCGCGCAGGATATCGAGGGTCTGGTCGCGGATGCCGTCGCGCAGGCGGTTGTCGAGGCCCGAAAACGGCTCGTCCATCAGCATGATGCGCGGGCGCGGGGCCAGTGCGCGCGCCAGCGCCACGCGCTGCTGCTCGCCCCCCGAAAGCTCATGAGGGAAGGCGTCGACATGGTGCGACAGATGCACCCGCTCAAGCAATTCAAGCACCCGCGCGCGTTTTTCGGGCCGCGAGGTGCGCAGGCCAAAGGCCACGTTCTCGGCCACGCTCAGATGCGGGAACAGAGCGAAATCCTGGAACATGAGGCCGATCTGACGCCGCTCGGGCGGGATGCGAAAGACCGTGTCGCAGATCAGCTTGCCATCGACATGGATCTCGCCGCTGTCCTGCATCTCGACGCCCGCGATCATCCGCAGTGTCGTTGATTTGCCACAGCCCGAGGGGCCGAGCAGGCAGGTCACCTGACCGGGCATGACCTTCAGCGAGACGTTGTCCACCACCCGCCGGCCATCATAGCTGCGCTTGAGGTTCCTGATCTCTAACCGGGGGGGCGGGGCTTGCACCGGGGCCTCTTTCCTGATCCGAGCGATTTCGTCGGGTTTTGCCCTCGATAGCAAGCCGCGTGACGTCTTGCAAGCGGATGGCTCAGGCGGCGGGCATGTCCATCATCGCGGTGAATTCCGCCTCTGCCGCCAGTTCGTCGCCGACCATGGCCCGGCCCGCGAATTTCCAGACCTTGCCGCCCGGCTTGCCGCGCCTGGTCTCCATGTGAAGCTCGAGCACGTCGCCGGGCACCACCATGCGGCGGAACTTGGCCGCCTCGATCGCCATGAAATAGACCAGCATGTTGCGATCCGCGAGATCGAGCCCAACCCCCACCATGATTGCCGAGGTCTGCGCCATGGCCTCGACAATGGTCACCCCCGGCATGATCGGCTTGTCCGGGAAATGGCCCTGGAAATGCGGTTCGTTCATCGTCACGCATTTGATCCCGCGCGCGGATTTATAGCCGTCGATATCCACCACGCGATCCACCAGAAGGAACGGATAGCGGTGCGGGATGATCCGTTGGATGAGGTGGATATCGGCGGTTTTCAACGGGTCGGTCATGGCGGCTCCTCTCGGCTTGACGTGGTCCTTGACCTAGCAAGCGGCGCGATGCGCGGCAAGCGCGCTACTGAGGCGGGACGGGGGCAAGGTTGTCCTCGCTCTCGGTCAGTGGCGGAGGCACCACCGGCCCGGAACCGATTCGCGCGTTGATCCGTGCGATGGCAAGATCGGTGATGTCGGCCACCTCTGCGCGCAGGATGACACTGCGCACATCGAGCAGGACCGCCGCGTCGGCCTCTGTCAGAACCTCGCCCAGAACCGGTTGCACCACGCGCATGAACTGGATGGGCGCGAGATCCCGGCGGCGTTCGAGGTCGCGCGAAAGCGTCTCGCTCTCGCGGCGCAATTCGGTCACCTTCTCGTCGAAGGCGTTCGCCATGTCCCGAAAGGCCTCGGGGGCCGTTGTGGCACGTTGTTCGGTCAGGGCGCGCTCCTCGGCCTCGAGCTCGGCAGCGACACGCTCATTGCGGGCAATGAGGTTGTCGCGCGCCACTTCGATCTCTGCCTGAAGGCGGCGGCCATAGGCGCTTTCGTTCAGGAGCCGGTCGATGTCGATCACGAGCACATCGCTCTGAACCACACCGAGTTGCTGAGCGCGCCCGCCGGTCCCGCCAAAGAGCGCAAGCACCGAAAGCAGGATCACAAGGGCGCGCATATCAGAAATTGGTGCGCGCCGAGAGGTTGAAGCTCTGCTCTACATCGCTCGATTCGGATTTCAGCACGTTGGAAAAGTCCATCCGGATTGGTCCGAAGGGCGAATCCCAGAACAACGACAGACCGATCACATGGCGCGGCTCGAACCCGGAGGAGGCCAGCGTGTTGCCGGGTGCCACCGACCCCTTGTTGTCGATGCCCCAGATCGAGCCGATGTCGTAGAAGGCGCCGCCGGTGATGCCGAATTCCGAGGGGAGCCCCAGGGGAAATTCGGCCTCGAATTTCAGTGCGGCGAAGAAGTCGCCACCGAGTTGTTCGGTGCTGCCGCCGGGGGTCAGTTCGGCCGGGCCGAGGCCGTTGGTCTCGAAACCGCGGATGATCGGATTGGAAAAGCGGTTGATGAAGCGGCTGCCCTGCCCGCTGTTGAAATGGATCGCCCCGCCCTCGAGAATTGCGCGCAATGTCACCTCCTCGCGGAAAACGTCGGTCTCTGCGACGGCGCGCGCGGTGGTCTTGATGAACTCGTTGTCGCCGCCGAGACCGGCGAATTCCTGGCCGAAGGACAAAAGCACCCCGGCCTTGGGATTGAGCCCCTTGCGGCGGGTGTCGAAGGTAAATTCGTAGCCGACCGAGCTTGTCCACAAGGCCCCCTGGTTGACCTCGTTCTGCAGGATGCCGGAGGTGCCGTTATAGTCGGACATTTCGTTGTAAGACAGGTTGTAGAACACGCCAAAACGCGTGTTCTCGCCGGTGGGGAAGGTCAGGCTGGGGCGGAATATACCGGTCGCGGTATCGAACAGGCTGTTGTCGCTGTCGGTTTCCTGAAAGGCGAAATCGAGACCGAGGGCCACGTCTCTCCCCAGAAAGGCCGGTTCGACGAAGCCGATATTGTAGTTGACGTTATCGGCGGTGCCGAAAATGTTGAAGGTGAGTTGCTGTCCGCGCCCGAGAAAGTTGCGCTCGGAAAAACCGAACTGAAGCCCGAGGCCGTTATCGGTCGAAAAGCTGGCCCCGACCGAGACCGTTCCGGTCGTCGTTTCCTCCACCTCGGCCTTGATGATCACCTGATCCGGGCGCGTGCCTTCGCGGGCGTTCACGTCGACATTCTCGAAGAAGCGCAAGGCGCGGATACGTTCGGCGGCCTGCCGGACCGCGCGGGGGTTGAACGGATCGCCTTCGGCGGTCTGGAACTGACGCCGGATGACACGGTCGAGCGTGGTGGTGTTGCCCTCGATGTCGATACGTTCGACAAAGACGCGCGGCCCGCGTTGCAACACGAATTCCACGTCCAAGGTCAGATCGCGGTCATTGCGGGTGATGCGCGGCTCGATCCGCAGGAAATCGATCCCGTTCTTGACGGCAAGCAACTCCATCCGCGTGATGGAGTTTTCCACAAGCGTGGGCGAATAGACAATGCCGGGGCGGATCTTGAGCGTGTCATGATATTCTTCGGCCTCGACGCCGGCATATTCGCTGACCGTGGTGATCTGTCCAAAGCTGAATTGCTGGCCTTCCTGCACGGTGAAGGTGAGGAAATAGGCGTCGCGCTCGCGGGCAAGCTCTGCATTGACGCCGGTCACGCGGAAATCGACGAAGCCGCGCGAGTTGTAGAAATCGGTCAGCACCTGGCGGTCGAAATTCACCCGGTCCTCGACAAAGCTGTCGCGTTGGATGAAGGCGCGCAAAAGACCGGTCTGCTTGCTCTGGAGCACCCGCCGGAGGCGACGATCCGAGAATTCGCGGTTGCCGGAAAAGCCGATGCGTTCGATCTCGATTCCGCGCCCCTCGAAGATCTCGAAGACCAGATCGACACGATTGTCGCTGCGGCGGATCACCTTGGGGGTCACGCGCGCCGCAATCCGTCCGTTCTGGGAATAGGCCTCGGAAATCGTCGCCGCGTCACGCTCTGCGAGTGTCGGGCTGAACACCTGCCGCGACCGGCTCTGGATGAAGCCCGAAAGATCCTCGTCCTTGATCTTGTTGTTGCCCTCGAACGCGATGCGGTTGATCGTCGGAAACTCGGTCACCTTGATGACAAGACGGTTGCCGCGCGGCTCGACCTCGACGGTTTCAAAGAGGCCGGAGGCGAGGATGCGCTGCGAGGCGTCGTTGAGTTGTCCCGCGCTCACGGTTTCGCCGCGCTCGATGCCCGCGAAAGACAGGATTGTCGCCCCCTCGATCCGCTGGTTGCCCTCGATGACCACCTCGGTGAAGCGGAAATCCTGCGCCTGTGCGGGTGCTGCGGCACCGAACAGAGCCAGCGAAACCAAAAGCCCCAGGATCGCAGTGAGGCGCGTTGAAAAAGACGCCCGGCAGCGCGCCGCATGAATTCCGTTCATAAGTCAAACCCAGTCAGACATCCCATTGACCGAAGTCACTACCCCGTCTGTCAGGGCTTGTCAAAACGCGAATGCGCGCGGCTCAGAGCGTGCTCAGATAGCCCGCCGCGAGCAGCGCGACGACGAGGGTCGCCACAAAAAGCAGCAGATCGGCATTCAGCCGGAAAAGCACGTGGACCCCGCGATAGCCGTCCTTGATCGTCCGCATGAGTCCCTCCTTTCGGTCATGTCTTGGCCAAGCCTCACGATAGCGCCGGCAAATGGCGCTTTTTGGCAATGTATGTGGCAGGAATGTGGCAGCGGTTCAGCCGCGTGCGGCCATGAAGGCGGCAAGGCGTGCCAGCCCTTCCTCGATATCGGCGGTGCTGCGCGCATAGGAAAAGCGCAGCGTGCCCGCGCCGCGCGCAGGGTCGAAATCAAGCCCCGGCGTCACCGCCACGCCTGCCTTGTCGAGAATCTCGGCGGCCAGCGCGCGGCTGTCATCGGTCAGGTGGCGCACATCCGCATAAACGTAAAACGCCCCGTCGGGTGGCGCGATCCGGTCGAACCCGGCCTTTGGCAGCCCGTCGAGCATAAGCGCGCGATTGGCGCGGTAGACGGCCATGTTGCCCTCCAGCTCTTCGGTGCAGTCCATCGCGGCAAGCGCCGCGATCTGGCTGGCATGGGGCGGGCAGATGAAAAGATTCTGCGCCAGCCGCTCGATGGTGCGGACATGGTCCTCGGGCACCACCATCCAGCCGATGCGCCAGCCGGTCATGGAGAAATACTTGGAGAAGGAATTGATCACGTAACAGTCGTCGGTGATCTCGAGCGCGCTTGTCGCGCGGCCCTCGTAGGTGATGCCGTGATAGATCTCGTCGCTGATGAAGGCCGCGCCCCCGGCTTGCGCGGCACCGATCAGCGCGGCGAGCGCGGTCCGGTCGAGCATGGTGCCGCTCGGGTTGGCGGGGCTGGCCACCAGCAGCCCGGCCAGATCGCGGCCCGTCAGATCGCCTGGCGCGGGTTGCAGGCGGTTTTCCGCCGAGGTCTCGATATCCACCGCCACCAGATCGAGCGCGCGCAGGATCTGGCGATAGCTGGGATAGCCCGGCGCGCCGATGCCGACGCGCGCACCGGCGTCGAACAGGGCCGTGAACGCAAGGATGAACGCCCCCGACGAGCCGGGTGTCACCACCACGCGCGCCGGGTCGAGATCGACGCCATGCCAGTCGCGGTAGTGCCTTGCGATGCGCGCGCGCAACTCGGGCAGGCCAAGCGCCACGGTATAGCCAAGCGCGCCCGCCTCCATCGCAGCGGCCAGCGCCGCGCGCGCGCCTGCGGGCGCGGGCGTGCCGGGCTGGCCCACCTCCATGTGGATGATGCGCCGCCCCGCCTCTTCGGCGCGGCGCGCGGCCTCCATGACATCCATGACGATGAACGGATCAACCTTGGATCGGCGGGCCGGACGCATTACATTCCTCCTCACGGCAGGGGTTGCGACCCCGTTTCACTGGGAAAGGCGGTCAAGGTCAATGCTCAGCCTGCGCATATTCGCGGCCCTCCTGGTTCTGAGCCTGACCGCCGCGGCCCCGGCCCGCGCCATAACCCTGCTGCGCGATCCCGATATCGAGCACGCGATGCGCACTCTTGCGGCCCCTATCCTGCGCGCGGCGGGTCTCAGCCCCGAGCGGGTGAGCATCCTCATCATCGACGCGCCCAGCCTCAATGCCTTCGTGGTCGATGCCGATCATATCTTTCTGCATTCCGGTCTCGTCCAGCGCATGGAGACCCCGGCGATGCTGCAGGCGGTGATTGCGCATGAGGCTGCGCATATCGCCAACGGCCATTTGATGCGCCGCCCGATCCATCTGCGCGATGCCCGCAACGCCGCGGTGCTTGGCACGATCCTGGCCGGGATAGCGGGGGCCGCGACCGGCAATGCCGCGCTTGGGGCCGGGGCGGCGGCGGGGGCGCAGGGGGCCGCGATGCGGGGGTTCTTCGCCCATACCCGCGCCGAGGAGAACGCCGCCGACGAGAGCGGGATGCGCTTCATGTTGCGCGCAGGTGTCGACCCGCGCGGCGCGGTTCAGGTCATGGACCTTTTCGCCGGTCAGGAATCGCTCTCGCTCACGCGGCAGGACGCTTATGCGCAGACGCACCCGCTGTCGCGTGACCGGGTGCGGCGCATCCGGGCGCTGGCCGAGGCGCAGGCCTGGCGCGCCGAACCGGATCGCGAGGCGGACTACTGGTTCGCGCGCGCCAAAGGCAAGCTTTCGGCGTTTCAGCGCGATCCGAAATGGACGCTTGCCCGCGCCGGTGACTCGGGCTTCGAGGATGTCAAGCTGATGCGGCAGGCGGTGGCGCATCACCGGCAGGCCGATCTCAGGCGCGCGCTCGCGGCGATTGACGGGGCCATTGCCCTGCGACCGAAGGACGCCCATTACCACGAATTGCGTGGCCAGATCCTGATCGAGAGCCGCCAGATCAAGCCCGCCGTGGCCGCCTATGCCCGCGCCACCAATCTCGATGCGCGCAATGCGCTCGTTCTCGGGGCCTATGGGCGTGCGCTGCTGGCTGACGGTCAGGTGCGCGAGGCCGCGAAGGTTCTGGAAAGCGCGCGCGCCCGCGACGGGCGGGATTTCCGCGTGTTGCGGGATCTGGCACAGGCCGAGGCACAGCTTGGCAATAACGGCATGGCCTCTGTCCTCACCGCCGAGCGTTACGCCCTGGCGGGCCGCCTGAAGGACGCGCAAATCCATGCCGAGCGCGCCTCGGGTCTTTTGCCGCAGGGCTCTCCCGGCTGGCGTCGCGCGCAGGATGTGCTACACGCGGCCGAGACCGCAGAGAACGGGAGAAAGAGATAGTGACCATGCGCTTCAGTCTGACCGCCGCCATCGTCGCCCTGGGCACCGCGCTGCCCGCGCAGGCGCTTGATCTGGGAAACCTTGCCGACACCGAGCGCGATGCGCTGCGCGCGGAGATCCGCGCCTACCTGCTGGAAAACCCCGAGGTGATCATGGAGGCCGTCGCCGTGCTCGAAGAGCGGCAGGCCGCCGGTGAGGCCGCCGCCGACGTGGAACTGGTGCGCGCGAATGCCGATGCGCTCTTTGGCGCGCCGGGCGATTGGGTGGGCGGCAACCCCGAGGGCGATATCACGCTGGTCGAATTCATGGATTACCGGTGCAGCTTTTGCCGCCGCGCCCATGACGAGGTGGAGGGGCTTCTGGCGGCGGACGGCAATATCCGGTTCGTTCTCAAGGAATTTCCGATCCTCGGGGAAGAGTCCGTCGCGGCCTCGCGCTTTGCCATTGCCACGAAACGGGTGGCGGGCGACGCGGCCTACAAGTCGGTGCATGATGCGCTCATGAGCTATAACGGCGCGATGAACGCGGCCGGCTTTACCCGGCTGGCCGATGCGCTTGGCCTCGACGCCAACGCGATCATCACCGAGATGGAGACCGACGAAGTGACCGAGGTCATCGCCGCCAATCACGCGCTGGCGCAGCGGTTGCGGATCAACGGCACGCCCGCCTTCGTCATGGATGACCACATGCTGCGCGGTTTCCTGCCGCAGGACCAGATGCAGGCCATTGCCGACGAGATCCGCAACAACTAGCGCCGCTCAGAGCCTGCGGATCTTGAGCCGGGTCAGGCGGTTGTCCTTGCGTGATATCACCTGAAACCGGAAGCCGTGGAAGATGAACACCTGGTCCACCGCCGGGATCATCTGCGCCTCGTGGATCACGAGGCCCGCGACGGTGTTGGCCGCCTCATCGGGCAGCGACCAGTCCAGCGCGCGGTTGAGGTCGCGGATCGTCATGGCCCCGTCGATGAGGTAATCGCCCTCGGGTGTGCGGCGCACCATGTGATCGGCGACGGCATCGAACTCGTCGACGATCTCGCCCACGATCTCTTCGAGGATATCCTCCAGCGTGATGAGGCCCTGAAGCGCGCCGTATTCGTCCACCACCAGCGCGAAATGGCTGCGCATCCGCAGGAATTGCCGCATCTGGTCATCGAGGGTGGTGGTTTCGGGCACGAAATACGGCTTGCGCGCGATGCTGCGGATGTCGAATTCCGCCAGCGCCGCCGCGCCCTTGCCGCTCTCGCTCACCAGCTTGTGCATGGCGCGCAACAGATCCTTGGCATGAACCACGCCGATGATGTTGTCGTGATCGTCCTGATAAAGCGGCAGACGGGTGTGATTGCTCTTGAGGCATTGATCAAGGATCGACTGCGGCTCGTCGCCCGCGTCGATCATCTCGATCCGCGAGCGGTGGAGCATGATCTCCTCGACCGCGCGTTCGCCCAGATCGAGCGCGCCGAGGATGCGGTCGCGGTCCTCCTTTTCCACAACGCCTTCGGATTGGCCAAGATAGAGCGCGCCCGCGATTTCCTCGCGCACGGCAAGGATATGGCTGTCGGGATCGGCCTGCACGCCGACACAGCGCAGGATCAGCCGCACGAACCAGCGCACCGCGCTCACCATCGGGTTGAACACGCGGATCACCCAGACGATGAGCGGCGCGGTGCGCGCGGCGGCGGTCTCGGCATTGGTGATGGCATAGGTCTTGGGCAGCACCTCGGCGAAGATCAGCACCAGAAGCGTCATGACCAGCGTCGCCAGCGCCACGCCGCTCTCGCCGAAGAGCCGGGTAAAGAGCGCGGTGGCCAGCGACGCGGCGAGGATGTTGACAAGGTTGTTGCCCAACAGAACCGAGCCGATCAGCCGCTCGTTGTCCTCGGTGATGATGAGCGCGGTTTCGGCCCCCTTTGATCCCTTCTCCGCCTGCGCGCGCAGCTTGCCCCGCGAGGCCGCGGTCAGCGCCGTCTCGCTGCCCGAGAAGAACCCCGACAGCACCAGAAGCCCGAGTATCGACCCCACGGTCATCCAGAAAGTGAGGTCAAGCGCCGTGCCGGTCGCATCCATCCGTTGAAATCCTTTGTTTCATGGGGTGGTTATGGGGTGTCTCACGCGCGTGTTCAAGGCTCTGACCTATCGGTTCGGGGGACGCGGGCAAGCGGGTGATGTTCTTCCACGAGCGCGCGCAGGCGGGCGTCGAGCACATGGGTGTAGATTTCGGTGGTGGCGACATCGGCATGGCCCAGAAGCGTCTGGATCACCCGCAGATCGGCCCCGCCCGCCAGAAGATGCGTGGCGAAGGCGTGGCGCAACCGGTGCGGCGTGACCTGCGCGGGATCGACCCCGGCGGCCACTGCGATTTCCTTGATCAGCCCGTAGAAGCGGTGGCGCGTGAGATGCCCCGCCTTGCCGCCCGAGGGGAAAAGATGGGGTGAGGCCGCGCGCGCCTTGTCGGTATCGCGCGCGCGCAACCAGTCATCGAGCGCGGCGCGGGCAGGCGGCGACAGGGGCACCAGCCGCTCCTTGCCGCCCTTGCCGCGCACCAAGAGCATCTCGGGGCGGCCGCGCGCCGCCGCGACCGGCAGTTCCACCAGTTCGCTCACCCGCATCCCGGTGGCATAAAGGAGGCTGACAAGGGCCGCGTTGCGCGCCCGCTCCGCAGCGCCGCGTCCCACCGTCGGCGCGCCGGCCAGCAGCCGCTCGACCTCGGCCACGCTCAGCGTGCCGGGCAGGTGACGCATACGGCCCGGCCCCCTGAGCCGGATGGCCGGGTTGTCGGCGCGCCAGCCCTCCTCGACGGCGAAGCGGTAGAATTGCCGGACAGAGGACAGCCGCCGCGCCCGTGTCGATTTCGCCAGCCCCTCGGCATCGCAGGCGACGAGGTAGGATTCCACATCGCCTTGACTGGCCGTCAGGAGCGCGCCGCCCCGCCGCGCGAGCCAGCCCGCGTAATCCTTGAGGTCGCGGCCATAGGCCAGAAGGGTGTTGCGCGCAGCCCCAAGGTCGGCGGCCTGTGCCTCTAGGAAGGTGGCGATTCGGGTCCCGTCGGTCATCTCGACGGGCCAAGGAGCAACAGCTGAAGGGCGGCGCGGCGCGCGGTGTCCTCCAGCCCCACGGCGCGCAGCGTGGCAAGGGCCGCGCGCGTGGCCGAAGGGGCCGTGCGGACGGCGGCGGCGTCAAGCTGCGTGGCGGCGGCAAGGATCGCCTCGCCCAGTCGCCCGCCGTCGATCAGGGCGCGGTGTTCGGGGGCGGGGGCGGTGCTGGCAAAGGCGTCTACAATCGCGCTTTCGAGCGGGGTCACGGCGTCGCCTGCCTGTGGTTTGCCGCGGGCCAGTCCGGCCAGCAGCCTCTGGCGTGGCGTGGAGGGGGGCAGGATGTCTGTCGCGCGCTCGTAACGGGCCGACAGCGCCACGATTTCAGAGGCGAGGGGACGCGTGGCCGTGGCAAGGGGGGCGGCAAGCAGGCGCTCGGCGAAAATCTCGCCCAGCACGGCTTGCAGCCGCACCTCCTGCGCGGCGGCCCATGCCGCGGGCAGGGCGCGGGCCAGCGTCTCGGGCTGGCCCGCGTCAAGCGCCGCATCGAGCGCCTGAATGGCACCGACCCGCTCCCACACACCGCCCGAGGCGGCGCGTTTGCGCGCGGTATAAAGCCCGAAAAGCCGCGCCCCGGCGACGGCCCCGGTCTCGGCCAGCCGTTCGGCGGCCTCGATCTCGGCCTTCCAGCCCGCCGTGCCGCGCAGATCGGCCATGGCGAAGTCGCGTGGCAGATCGCGCGTGCCAAGCGGCGCGCCGATCGCCTCGAAAAGGCGGAAACGCAGCGGCGTCATCGGGCTGGGCGGCTCTGGCGGATCGATGTCGTCGATCAGCTCCGGCTCGAGGAAAAGCGCCAGCAGGGTCACATCCGCCTCATCAAGCGTGCCCGTCGCCTCGGCCCCGTGCAAAATCAGGGCCGCCGTCTCCCAATCCCCCGCGCGCGCGAGGCAGTAGATACGCTTGCCCGCGTCGCGGCTCAGATGGGGGGCGCGGGCGAGGGCTGCGCAGGCCGGATCCTCGCCGCCTTCCAGCAGCGCCAGATCGAGCCAGGCATCAAAAAGCGCGGGCGTGTTGCCACCCGCGCGTTCTACCAGTGCGAGCGCGGGTTCCACCGCCCCGAACCGGCGCAGCGCGGCAAGGCGCGCATTGAGAAAGCGCGCTTGCGGTCCGGTGTCGGGGGGCGGGTCCGCCTCGGTCAGCAAAAGCGTGTAATAGAGCGCCTGAAGCGCCGGCAAAGGGCGTTCCGGCAACCGGTTCAGATACCCGGTCAGGGCCGCGGTCGTGCTGTTTTGCCAAAGCGTTGTCGGCAAGCCGGTGACCGCGGCCGGCAACAGGCCGACAGCATCGGCGCGCGGCGCATCGAGTGCCGTGACGGAGACATCGGGCACGTCTGCCCCCTCGGACACGGGCGGCCCTTGCGGGGTCACGGTCACGGTCGGGGCTTCTGTCAGCCAGTCGATGGCCGAGAGCGGCGCTTGCGCCATGGCCATGCCGCCCCAGAGCACGGCGGCAAGCGCGCTGCTACTTTGCCTCAAGGGTGACATCTTGCCGGATCTCGGTCTGCGATGGTGCGAAATCCGCCCCGAAGAAAGGGCCGATATAGGCATAGGCCGTGAGTGCGATCACAGCCAGAACCGCGAGGTAAATCAGCCATTTGATGAGCCGAAACATAAGGTATCCTGCCTGTTTGCCCTGTGATTTTCGCTCACATATAACTGGCATTCCCGACAATATCACGCCATTGAGGAAAAAACTTCGCAAACAGGCAGGGGAGCGCCGAGCGTGGCGGCTTGCACGGGCTGGAAACTGAAGAAATCCGTGGTCCTTGTCGGGATGATGGGCGCGGGCAAGACTGCCGTGGGCAAGGCGCTTGCGGCCCGCCTTGGGGTTCCCTTCATCGATTCCGATGCCGAGATCGAGAAGGCCGCGAACATGACGATCGCCGAGATATTCCAACGCGATGGCGAGGAGTTCTTTCGCCGTCGCGAGACCGAGGTGATCGACCGGTTGCTGGAGGCCCATTGCGGGATCCTCTCCACGGGGGGCGGTGCGTTTCTGGCCGAGCGCAACCGGCGGCTGATGTCGCAAAAGGGCGTATCGGTCTGGCTCGACGCCGATCTCAATTTGCTGTGGTCGCGCGTGAAGGGCAAGAATACCAGGCCTTTGCTGCGCACGCCTCAACCACAAGAGACGCTGCGCGAGATTTACGAGGCGCGCGCGCCGATCTATGCGCAGGCCGATCTGCGCGTCAGGGCGGATCCCGATTACACGATCGAGGCGATGGCGGCGCGGGTCGCCGAGGCATTGGCCACGCGGCCCGACATTCTGGAGAAGGTGACATGATCGAAACGGTGCATGTGGGGCTGGGCGAACGGGCCTATGATGTGGTGATCGGGCCGGGCCTTCTGGGGCAGGCCGGGGCACGTATCGCGCCGCTTCTGCGGCGGCCCCGCGTGGCGGTGGTCAGTGATGAGACGGTGGCGAAGCTGCATTTAGGTTCGTTCATTAATGGACTGAAAAATAATGATATATCATGTTCGTGCCTGACGCTGCCACCCGGCGAGGCTACGAAATCCTGGCCGCATCTGGAACGGGTCGTGGCGTGGCTTCTGGACGAGAAGATCGAGCGCGGCGACATGGTCGTGGCGCTTGGCGGCGGGGTGATCGGCGATCTTGTGGGGTTTGCTGCCGCGATCCTGCGGCGAGGGGTGCGCTTCGTGCAGGTGCCGACGAGCCTTCTGGCGCAGGTGGACAGTTCCGTTGGCGGCAAGACCGGGATCAATGCGCCACAGGGCAAGAACCTCATCGGGGCGTTTCATCAGCCGTCGCTCGTTCTGGCCGATACCGAGGTGTTGGGAACGCTGAGCGAACGGGACTATCTGGCGGGTTACGGCGAGGTGGTGAAATACGGACTTTTGGGCGACCGTCAATTTTTTCAATGGCTTGAAAGCAATGGATCACGCGCCGCCGCGGGCGATATGGCGGCGCGCATCCATCTTGTGAAACGCTCGGTCGAGATGAAGGCCGAGATCGTCGTGCGCGACGAGACCGAACAGGGCGACCGCGCGCTTCTCAACCTCGGCCATACATTCTGTCATGCGCTGGAGGCCGCCACACACTACGACGGGGCGCGGCTCTTGCATGGCGAGGGGGTGGCGATCGGGTGTGCGCTGGCGTTTTCGCTCTCGGCGCGGCTGGGGCTTTGCTCTCAGGAAGAGCCGAGCCGGGTGCGCGCCCATCTGTGCGACATGAAGATGAAGGTTGATCTGTCTGATATCGACGGAGAGTTGCCGGATAGTGACCATCTGGTCCGCCTTATGGGTCAGGACAAGAAGGTGGTGGACGGGACGCTGCGATTCGTGCTGGCGCGCGGGATCGGCGCGGCTTTCGTGACCTCGGACGTGCCCATCGAGGCGGTGCGAGAGGTGCTGGAGGCGGCGCGCTGACAGGGCGGCACGGGCGCGCTTCCGCTCAGCCCGGAAACCAGTGCCGCGTGCGGTTGGCGAAGGCCACGAGCGAGAGCATGACCGGCACCTCCACCAGCACGCCGACCACGGTGGCCAGCGCGGCACCCGATCCGAGACCGAAAAGGCTGATGGCGACGGCGACCGCGAGTTCAAAGAAATTCGACGTGCCGATGAGCGCGCAGGGCGCGGCGACGTTGAAGGGCACGCGCCATGCGCGGGCAAGACCGTAGGCGACAAAGAAAATGCCGTAACTCTGCAGGAGCAGCGGCACGGCGATGAGCACGATGACAAGGGGCCGGTCGAGGATCACTTGACCCTGAAAGCCGAAGAGCAGCACCACGGTCACAAGCAGGCCGATGACGGTGACGGGCTTGACGCGCGCGCGAAATGCCTCGACGGCCGGTTCGCCGCCCTGCTGCATCAGCCGGTTGCGGATGGCGATGCCGGCGGCGAGCGGAATGAGTATGTAGAGCAGCACCGACAAGAGCAGTGTCTCCCACGGCACGGCGATATCGCTCACGCCAAGCAACAGCGCCACGATGGGCGCGAAGGCAAAGACCATGATCACGTCGTTCACGCTGACCTGCACCAGCGTATAGGTGGCATCGCCGCGCGTAAGCTGCGACCAGACGAAAACCATGGCGGTACAGGGCGCGGCTCCCAGCAGGATGAGGCCCGCGAGATAGGCCTGCGCCTCCTCGGGCGGAATCAACCCGGCAAAGACATGCCGGAAGAAGAGCACGCCGAGTGCTGCCATGGTGAAGGGCTTGATCAGCCAGTTGACGGCGAGCGTGATGACAAGGCCCTTGGGCCGCTCGCCCACCTGCCGCAGCGCGCCGAAATCAACGCCCACCATCATCGGAAAGACCATCGCCCAAATGAGCAGCGCCACGGGCAGGTTGACGCGGGCGATCTCGGCAGCGGCGAGGGTCTGAAAGAGGCCGGGAACAAGATTGCCGAGCGCCACCCCCGCCGCGATGGCCAGCGCCACCCAGAGCGAGAGCCAACGCTCGAAGGCTCCCATGCCGCCGGGGGTATCCGAGGTGTGATCGGTCATGGCAAGAGGGATATGCCCGCAAGGCGGGGGCTGCAAGCGGGAGACTGCGACGTTTCGGTGACGGGAGCCGAAGTCTTGAAAAGACTTCGGTCCGATTTCTTTGGAAGAAATCGGCGTGCGCGCGGGTCAGTGGGCGCGCTTCACCAGCGCGTGGCGCTTCTTGCCCGCCGAGAGCTTGATCGGTGTGGCGAGGGCTGCGGCGTCGAGGATCAGGCCCGCATCGGTAAGCGGCGAATCGTCGAGCCGCGCGCCGTTCTCGGCAATGAGGCGCTTGGCCTCCTTGCCGGTTTTGGCCAGCCCCGCGCGCACGATGAGTTGCACGATGGAGAGGCCGGCCGCGAGCTCTTCGGGTGTGATCTCGACGGTGGGCAGATCATCGCCCACGCCGCCCTTCTCGAACACCTCGCGCGCTGTGGCCTCGGCGGCCTTCGCGGCCTCGGTGCCGTGCAAAAGCGTTGTCACCTCGTTGGCCAGAATGATCTTGGCCGCGTTGATCTCGGACCCTTCAAGCGCGCCAAGACGCTCGCACTCCTCGACCGGCAATTCGGTGTAGAGCTTGAGGAAGCGACCGGTATCGGCATCGGTCGTGTTGCGCCAGAACTGCCAGAATTCGTAAGGGCTGAGCAACTCGGCGTCGAGCCAGACGGCCCCGCCTGCCGATTTGCCCATCTTGCGCCCGTCCGATGTGGTCAAAAGCGGCGAGGTCAGCCCGTAGACCCCGGCGTCGAGCACGCGACGGGTGAGGTCGATGCCGTTGACGATATTGCCCCATTGATCCGAGCCGCCCATCTGGAGCACGCAGCCGTGGCGGCGGTAAAGCTCCAGAAAATCGTAGGCTTGCAGGATCATGTAGTTGAATTCGAGAAAGCTCAGCGATTGTTCGCGGTCGAGGCGGGATTTCACCGACTCAAAGGACAACATCCGGTTGACCGAGAAATGCCGCCCGATGTCACGCAGGAAATCGAGGTAGTTCAGCCCGTCAAGCCATTCGGCATTGTTGAGCATGAGCGCGCCGTCCGCCCCGTAGGAGAGGTAGCGCGCAAAGACGCGGTTCATGCCCGCGATATTGGCGTCGATCTGGTCCGGGCTGAGCAGCGGGCGTTCGTCCGAGCGGAACGAGGGATCGCCCACCTTGGTCGTGCCCCCGCCCATCAGCGTGATCGGCTTGTGCCCACATTTCTGCAGCCAGCGCAGCATCATGATGTTGAGAAGATGCCCGACATGGAGCGATTTCGCCGTCGCATCATAGCCGATATAGGCCGTCACCGTGCCTGCGCGCAGCGCCGTATCGAGGGCTTCGAGATCGGTGCAATCGGCGAGATAGCCGCGCGCCTGCATGATATGCAGGAAATCCGATTTCGGGCGATAGGTCATGGTGCTTGTCCTGTCTGCGATTGCGCGGCATGTATAGGCAGTCGTGGGGCGAAGGAAAAGGCCATGTTGAAGGTGGGGCGGGCGTGGGCCTTGGGGGCGATGTCGGGGACGTCGCTGGACGGGGTGGACGCGGCCATGATCGAGACCGACGGGCATGAGATCTTCGCCTTTGGCCCCGTCGCCTATCGCGCCTACGCGCCCGAGGAGGCGGAGGTCTTGCACAGAGCGCGCGGGTGCTGGCCCGGCGCGCCCGAGGTGGCCCGCGCGGCGGCGGTGGTGGAGGCCGCGCATATCGAGGTGTTGCGCGGCTTTGACGGCGCGGCGCTGGTGGGATTTCACGGCCAGACGCTGGCGCATGAGCCGCAGGGGCGCGGCACGCACCAGGCCGGGGACGGTGCGCGGCTGGCGGCGGCGCTCGGCCTGCCGGTGGTCTGGGATTTCCGCAGCGCCGATGTGCGGCTGGGGGGCGAGGGCGCGCCCCTGGCGCCGTTTTACCATTTCGCCTGTGCGCGGTGGATCGGGGCCACGCGACCGCTGGCCTTTCTCAACCTCGGCGGTGTCGGCAACCTGACATGGGTCGATCCGCGTTGCACCCGGCCCGAGGACGACGGTGCGCTGCTGGCTTTTGATACCGGGCCGGCCAATGCGCCGATCAACGACCTCATGCGCGCGCGCTGCGGCGAGGGGTATGACCGCGACGGCGCGCTGGCGCGGCGGGGCCGGGTTGCGCAAGGCGCGCTGGAGCTGTTTCTGGACGAGCCGTATTTCATGCGGATGCCTCCCAAATCTCTTGACCGCGATGCGTTTGCAGAGATGATCGCATTGGTGGGGGAGTTGAGCGATGCGGATGCGGCGGCGACGCTGACGGCGATGGCGGCCTCGGCGGTCATGCGCGGGATCGAGCATTGCCCCGAGCCGCCCGAGCGGGTGCTGGTCTGTGGCGGCGGGCGCAGGAACCCGGTGATGATGGCGATGCTGGGCGCGGCGCTTGATTGTTCGGTGGGGCCGGTCGAGGATGCAGGACTTGATGGCGACATGCTCGAGGCGCAGGCCTTTGCGCATCTCGCGGTGCGGGTGGCGCGGGGGCTGCCCACGTCCTGCCCCGGCACAACGGGCGTGCGGGCGGCGGTCTCGGGCGGGATCATCAGCAGGCCGGAGGGGGGGCACCATGACGTTCGCGCTTGACGACGGTCCGGGGGACGGGCTGCAACTGGGCCTCATCGTGCTGAGCACCGATACAGGGCTTGAATGGGAGGCGCGGACGGTCTTTGCCGGACGCCCCGCCCATGTGCTGCACACGCGTATTCCGGCGCGCGATCACGTCACGCCCGAGGATCTGGGCCAGATGGCACCCGCGCTGACGCGCACGGCGGCGCTGTTGCCGCAGGGGCTGCGCGCCGTGGGCTATGGCTGCACTTCGGGCGCGACGGTGATCGGACCAACGGAGGTTGCGGCCCGCGTGTCAAAGGCGCATCCCGGCACGCCGGTGACCGATCCGCTCAGCGCCGTGATCGCGGCGCTCGGTGCGCTCGGGGTGCGCCGGATCGGCATGGTATCGCCCTATGTCGCGCAGGTCACGGCACCGATGGAGGCGGCCCTGGCGGCGGCGGGGATCGAGGTGGTGGCCGCCAAAAGCTTTGGCGAGAGCGAGGACCGGATCGTGGGGCGCATCCCCGAGGCCGCCACGCTGGCGGCGATCGGCGAGGTCGGGCGCGAGACGGGCGTCGAGGCGGTCTTTGCCAGTTGCACCAATCTGCGCAGCATGGGCGTGATCGACGAAGGCGAGGCGATGTTGGGCCGTCCGGTGATCAGCTCGAACCAGGCACTGTTCTGGCACATGCTGCGATTGGCCGGTATGGGCGAGAGAGCGGCGGGCTGGGGGCCGGGGCGGCTCTTTTCCATGACATAACAACAAGAAAAGGACCGGGACGGGATGACTGGCGAGAATTGGAGACCCGCGACCATCGCGGCGCAGGCGGCAGGGGCGACCGAGGCCGAAACGGGGGGCGTGGTGCCGGGGATCAGCCTTGCCACCACCTATCTGCGGGGCGAGGATTACGGGCTGCTGCGCCCCGAGAATGTCTATGGCCGCGACCACAACGCCACGGTGCGGCAGGCCGAGGAGGTGATCCGGCGGCTTGAGGGCGCGGCGGCGAGCCTGCTCTTTCCGAGCGGAATGGCCGCGGTGGCGGCGGTGTTCCGGGCGCTGCCCTCGGGCGCGCGGGTGGTGATGCAGACCGGCATCTACTGGGGCACGCTGAAATGGGTGCGCGATTATTGCGTGCGGCGCGCGATCCTGCTCGACGAGGTGGAGGCAAGCGATGCGGGCGCGCTGGCCGAGGCGTGCCGGTCCTCGGCCGACATGGTCTGGATCGAGACGCCGTCGAATCCCTGGCTGCGCACGGTCGATATCGCGGCGGCGGCGGGCATGGCGCACAAGGCGGGTGCGGTGCTGGTTGTGGATGGCACGGCGGCGACGCCGGTGCTCACGCGCGCGCTCGATCTCGGCGCGGATATTTCGATGCATTCGGGCACCAAGGCGCTGAATGGTCATTCGGACGTGCTGGCAGGTGTTCTGTCGTGCCGTGAGCCGTCGCTGCCGATGTGGGCCGAGATTGCCACGGACCGGCACGACGCGGGGAGCATCATCGGGCCGTTCGAGGCGTGGCTGTTGATGCGGGGGATGCGGACCCTGCCTTTGCGGGTGGAGCGGATGTGCGCAAGCGCGCTGGCGCTGGCCGCCTGGCTCGAGGCGCATGACGGCGTGGAGGCGGTTCTGTATCCCGGCCTCGCGCGTCACCCCGGGCATGACGTGGCGGCCCGGCAGATGACGGGCGGCTTTGGCTATCTGATGTCTTTCCTGGTCCGGGGCGACCGGGCGCGCGCGCTGGAGGTGGTGGGGCGGCTGAGGCTCTTTCACCGGGCCACCTCGCTGGGCGGGGTCGAGAGCCTGGTCGAGCATCGCCACACGATCGAGCCGCATACCGGGATCCCGGAAAACCTGATCCGGCTGTCGGTGGGGATCGAGGACATGAGCGATCTGCGCGAGGATCTGGCACAGGCGCTGGCGGGGTAGCGAGGAGATACCGCGCCCGGTCGCGGGGTCACACGACGGGGGGTGGCGAGGGGGTGGGGCACCCACCACCCCCGACGCATCCGCAATGCCGTCGAAATCCGGTATTTCCCCGACTTCTGTTAACTTCGAATTCACTCTTCCCCGGTCATGCGGGCTCCATGCAAAACCGCAACTCACCCCTCTCTCCCGAAGTCTGGTTGCACGACCTGTTCGCGTCCAGGGCGGTTCAGCAGGGCGGTGTGATCCGGCGCAAGGCCCGCGTTATCGAGCGGTTCGTCGGCATGGCGCGCTTCATGGCCGAGATCCGTCGGCGTGGCTATCAGGTGGCGGAGAACTCGGGGCAGATCGTGATCTTCTGCAACCGCGCGCCGGTGCGGTGGCTCACGCCGGG
Organism: Roseovarius sp. MBR-79; assembly: GCF_053628555.1. NCBI lineage: Bacteria > Pseudomonadati > Pseudomonadota > Alphaproteobacteria > Rhodobacterales > Roseobacteraceae > Roseovarius > Roseovarius sp. MBR-79. The sequence goes on from NZ_JBRJGP010000009.1 coordinate 104,030, forward strand.
GGCGGCACCGATTTCTTCCAAAGAAATCGGTCCGAAATCTTTTCGAGATTTCGGGGGCCTGCGCGCGCAGATCGGAGAGGGCCGCAGCGGTGATCCTCAGTAATCGCGTTCGAAGAAGATGCCGATGCCGCTGTCGCCATCGTTGGAGGCCCCGCCCTTCACGGTAAGCGAGCCGGTGAGGTCAAGGTTGAGGTTGATGCGCTGCTTGCCCGCGCTGTCGGCGGTCACCTCGGTATAGACCTTCTCGGAGATATAGGCCCCCGCGCTCACTTGTGTGTCGCCATCGGCGGTCTGGCTTACGTCGAGATCGGCCAGCCCCAACCCGCCGCGCAGCCGCCCCACCAGATCGCCGCCGCCGCCCGAGAGCGTGGCCACCGCCGAGGCGAGCTGCGCCGCCTGCAAGGGCGAGATATCGTCAAGCCCGCGTCCAAAGATGAGCCGCGCGACGATTTCTTCCTGCGGCAGGTCCGGGTTTGAGGCGAACGTCACTTCGGGGGCGCTGGCCAGCCCCTCGATGATCACCTGCACATCGGTGCTGTCGATCTCGGTCTCGGCCACGAAGCGGAGCCACGGATCGAGCGAGCCTTGCATGGTCACGCGCCCCTCGGTGAGGGTGAGGCGTTTGCCGAGAATGTCGAGGCGACCGCGGCGCAGTTCGAAAAAGCCCGCAGGCGAGACATCGGCCGAGGTGCCGCCGATGCGCAGCCGCCCGCCAAGCTCGGCATCGAGGCCACGCCCGCGCACGAAGATGCGCGCGGGCGCGTTGATCGCAAGATCGAGCGGGAAGGCCCGGCGCGGGGTGCTGGCGGTTGCGTCTTTCAGCAGGCCCGCGCGTTCGCGCGTGAGCCGGGAGGCGGCGCTTTCGTTGACATGGCGCAGGTCGGGCAGCGAGACAGAGGCGGGTCCAAGCCCCGAGGGGATACGGATATTGGTTTCCTCCAGCGTGATATCGCCGCCGATGCGCGCGCCGCCGGTCAATGGGCCGTTGAGCGTCACCGTGCCATTTGCCGTGGTGGTGTAAATCAGCCGGTCGCTGAGCACCGTGCCAAGAAGCGCCACGGTCAGATCGCCCGTGTATTCGGGGACAAGCGAGACCGGGCCGGTGATGCGCACCGTGCCGCCGTCGCGCAGGCGGGCCGTGACATCGGTGATGGCGCGGGATTGGCCAAGCGTGGCGCTGCCGCTCAGATCGTCGATGGCCAGCCCCGCATCGGGGAGCGAGACCTGTGTGCCCGAGGTCTGCACCGTGCCCGAAAGTGCGGCGAGCGCGGGCGCGCCCTGCGCGCGGAGGTCAAACTCGGCGGTGCCCGAAAGGGCATTGGGCTGGATGAACCGGTTGACGAGGGCAAGCGGCAGGCGCCCCGAGGTGGCAAGGTCGAGCCGCGCGCCATGGTCGAGCACATCGCCCGAGACGCGCGCGGTGGTGCCGGCCGGCCCCGTGGCGTCGAACGCGAGGGTGACGCGGCGCGCCTCGGGACCCGCAAGCGTGGCCGTGCCGCGCGCGGCGAGGGGGCCGGGAAACTCGGGCAGGAAAAGCCCGAGATCGGCCAGGCGTGCGTCAATCGTCACCGGCCCGCCCGCGCCATCGCCGCGCGCATCGAGCGTCAGTTGCGGCGTGGCAAGGCGGATCTCGGTGATCCCGATGCGCTCGGGCGTGCGGCCCGCATCGGCGCTCAGGTCAAGCTGACCGGCGATGAGGCGGTCGAGATCGGCGATGCCGGTGGCAAGGTCGCGCCCCGCGAGGGTGGTCTTCACGCGCAGGCTCTCGCCTTCGCCGGAGCCTTCGGCCTGCACATCAAGCCTGCCGCGCAGACGCTGACCCGAGAGGGCGTTGAAGCGGGCAAGATCGGCCACGCGCGCGGTGAGCGTGCCGGTGGCGGCGGGTGTCTCGGGGTTGACGGTGCCGGTGGCGGCGAGGGTGGCACCCATGGCCTCGGCCTCAAGGGCCGTCAGGGTGATCGTGCCGTCGGCGTCGCGGGCAACGGTGCCCTTGGCGCTGCCCGCGCCCGAGAGGCGCGCATCGAGCGGGGAGAGGTCCGTGAGGGCCGCATCGAAGGTGACTTCGCCGGTCTGCGCTGCGATCCCGCCCGCACCCGAGGCGGTCAGGCGGATCTTGTCATAGCTGAGACGCAGCGCGTGCAGCGTCGTCGTCGTGCCGTCATGGGCGGCGTCGACCGAAAGCGCACCGGCGCTGGCGATGAGCGGGTCAAGCTGGGCGATGCCGAGGGCAAGGCCGGTGCTGCGCGCGTCGAGCGTGATCGCGCCGGTCCGATCCTCGATCACGCCTTGTCCTGCAAGCGTGGCGTCGATTCGGCCCTTGAGCGGCTGGCCGGTCAGCGCGGCGAAGCGCGCAAGATCGGCCACCTCCGCCGTGAGGCGCCCCGCAACGGGCAGGCCGGGCACCTCGGGCGAGAGCGTGCCGGTCAGATCGAGCGCGGCCCCCATGGCCGTGACCTTGAGGCCCGAGAGCGTCACATCGCCCCCGGCCTGCCAGCCCACATCCCCCGCCACGCGCGCAGGCCCGTCAAGCCGACGGTCAGCAAGGCCGAGATCGCGCAGCGCGGCGCTGATGCCGAGTGCGCCGCTCTGGCCCGAAAGGCGGCCCTTGGCAGTGCCGGTAAACTCGGCGTTCTCGATGCGCAACCGGTCGAGCGTCGTGCCGGTGATGTCGCGCCGCGCGGCAAGCGAAAGGGTGCCGGGCGGCGCGATGAGCGGGTCAAGCTGCGGGATGCCAAGCGCAAGGCGGTCTGTCTCGGCGGTGATCGTGAGGTCGAAATCGCCGCCCAGAAGCGAGCCGGAGCCGACAATTGCCGCGCTGGCGCGGCCTTCGAGCGGCTGGCCCGAGAGCGGGGCAAAGCGCGCGAGGTCCTCGGCGCTGAGGGCCACACGGCCCTTGACCGGAAATCCCTCCGACAGGGCGGCAAATTCGGCGGAGCCGGACAGCGTGGCGTCGCCCGCGCTGGCGCGGAAGGCGCGCAGGATGAGCGGGTGGTTCTCGCGCCAGTCCACCGTGGCATGGCCGGTGAGGGTGGAGCCTATCGCTTCGGCCAGCGCCGGGTCGGCGGGGATGAGGCCGTCAAGCGTGATCTCGGTGAGCGCGGTGACGCCGCGTGGCGGTGTGCGCGTGAGCGCGCCACGCGCGCGCAAGGTGGCGGTCTCAAGGCGCAGATCGGGTTGGCTGAGGCCCGAAATCATCGCCTCGGCGCGCCAGCGGTCGCCGCGCGCGGCGTCATAGCGCGCGGTGAGGGTCGCGCCGGTGATCTCTGTGGGCGGGTCGGTCACGGGCAGGCGCACGGGCGCTTGGCCATTGCCGATTTCGCCTGTGAGGTCAAACCGTTCGGGCCAGTTCGCCGCGTCGAGGGCAAGCTTGCCCTCAAGCTCGAATTGCGCCGCCGAGAGCGACAGGCGCTCGATTTCCGTGCGGCCCGTGGCGGAGCGGCTGCCGGTGAGCACCAGCGCGCTCTGCGGCCCGAAGAAGGGGCGGAACTCTGCGGGTAGGAGCGGGGTGAGATCGCCGTCAATCGTGGCGGAAAAGCGTGCGTCGGCCTCTGCGGGCGCGGTCACGGCGACGCGGCCGGTCAGGCGGTCGGTGCCATCCGTGGCCAGACGGATATCGGCGGCGTAGTCGTCGAGCGGTGCGGTGCCGGTAATGCTCAGCGAGAGCGCGGGTGCGCCGGGCAGGGCGAGGAGCGTGGCGGCGATACCGCCCGGGGCCTCCTCCACCGCCAGATCGAGCGCGAGCACACGGGTCGCGTTGGCAAAGCCCGCCGCCAGCGTGACCGCGCCGCGCCCGTCAAGGCGGCGGGCCTCCAGCGTGGCACTGCCTTCACCGGAGCCGAGCGAGAGCGCGCCGGTAACCGAGAGGCGGATGTCCTCGCCCAGAAGGGGCGCGCCGAGGATCACGGTCTCGGCGGTCAACTCGCCGATATTGATCGAGACGGGGAGTTCGGGCAGCGAGAAAGGCCGCGCCTCGGCGTTCTCGGGCGTGATCTCCGGACCCGGCAGCGGGGCGCGCGCGATCTCGATTTCTTCCGCCGTGAGGCGGTTGACCTCCAACCGCCCGCGCAGGAGCGCCGCGCGCGACCAGTCGAGGGTGACGCCCGAGAGGCGCAGCCAGACGCCTTCGGCGTCGGACATGGTCATTTCGGCCATCGTGGCCTGCGACGAGAGCGCCCCGGCAAAGCCCCGGATGCGCACGTCGCGCCCGGCGGAGGAGAGGTTGTCCTCCAGAAGCCGCTCGAGAAAGCCGCCGCTGTCCTCGTCGCTCTGCTGCGCGGCAAGGGGGGCGGTGAAGAGCGTCAGGAGAAGCGGAACAATGAGGAGTGCGCGCATGTCAGAACGCCTGCCCGATGCCGATATAGATCTCGAACTGAGAGCCTGCATCGCCGTCAAGCGGCGTGGCCAGATCGACGCGGATCGGCCCCACGGCGGTGAGATAGCGCGCGCCGAACCCCGCGCCGCCCTGCCATTCGCCGCGCCCGTTGCCCGCCGCCTCCTCGCCGATGAACCCGGCGTCCGCGAAGGCCACGGCCTGAATGCTCTCGGTCACCATGGTGCGGACCTCTCCCGAAAACCCGAGGAAAGAGCGCCCGCCCACGGTGATGTTGGGCGCCAGATCGACGCCGAGATTCTGATAGCCCTGACCGCGCACCGTGCCCGCGCCCCCCGACCAGAACAGCATGTCGGCGGGCAGGTCGAGGAAATCGCCGCCCGCCACACTGCCCAGTTGCGCGCGCCCCGCCAGTGTGACGCGCCGCGCCTCGCCGAAGGTGAGGTAATCGCGCAGATCGACGAAAAAGCGGCTGCCGGCGCTGCCCTTGTCGGGGCTGACAAAGGGCGTGGCGGACAGATCGAGATAGAGGCCGCGCGTGGGGTTGAGCGGATCGTCACGCCGGTCCCAGGTCAGGCGCGCGGGCAACAGGATGTGCGACAGCGTTCGCGTGCCCAGATCGTCGCTGATTTCCGAATACCGAAAGGTGATCCCCGCCTCGCCCGAGAGCGTGTCCGAGAAGATATGCGTGAGGCCGCCGCCGATCTCGGCCTTGCGCTCGCTGTAATCGGGTTCGTTGTTGTCCTCGAGATTGAACATCAGGAAGGCCCCGGTATCGGGGGTGAAGGTGGCGGGCCGGTCGAGCCGCGCGCCAAGGCGGAAATCCTCGCCCCCCGAATCGCCGCCGATCCCGCCGATGAGCGCGTCGATACGCAGCCGTTCGGCCCCGCCCAGAAGGTTGCGATGCAGCCAGAAGCCCGAGAGCGTGATGCCTTCGGAGGAGGAAAGCTCTGCGCCCACGCCGATGCGGCGGGGTTCTGCGTCGCTCACGCGGGCCTCGATGTCGAGCGTGCCGTCGGGATTTGGCGCGTCGGCCTCGGTCAGGCGGACCGATCGGAACGCCCCGGTGCGGCGCAGCCGGTTGGCGGATTTGTCAAGCAAGGCAGGCGAAAAGGTCTCTCCCGTGGGCAGGCCCGCGATGGCGCGGATGCGCTCCTCGCGCACGCGGCTGGGGGTCAGCCCGCGCCGGATTTGCAGATCGCCGAAGCGCAGGCGCGGGCCGGGGGCAAGGGCGATGGCCGCATCGAGCGTGGCGCGGGCATGGTCGGCCACGATGTCCTGACCGGCCACGGCGGCCTTGGCGTGGCCCGCATCGCGCCAGCCGGTGACACCCGCGCGCGCCGCCGAACCGATGAGCGTGCCGCGCGCATCCGCGCCGGGGCGGAACTCGGACGGCAGCGTGGTGGCGGGGGCGAGGGGGGCGACCTCGGCGCGGCCGAAGGTGAAGCGCGGGCCTCGCTCGATGGCGATCTCGATGCGCTGGATCTCGGTCGGGGCGGCGAGGGGCGGAATGCCGGCCGCTTCGCGACCGTCGACGCGGATCGAGATGGTGCTGCTGTAAAACCCCTCGCCGTAAAGCACGCCCAGAAGCCGCGCATAGTCGGCCTGCGCGGCGGCAAGCAGGTCCTGCGCGGTGGCATCTTCCTGTGCGGCGGTGGCAATGCTGAGCGAGCCGCTGCGCAGGGTGGTGTTGAACGCCTTGGAGGCACCGGGCACCCCGAGGCGCACCTCGGCCGCCAAAGCGGGCAGGGTGGCGAGGCCAAGGGCTGCCACCGCGATAAGACCCGTTTTCGCGAGAGACACCCGCATGACACACCCCCCGGCAGACCCCGTCAGTCTATCGCATCCGGGCGCGGAAATGGCCAGAGCGGGGACGGCACAACCGGCGGAAAATCACTCTGCCGGATGGGCAGTGGCGGAAAGCTCGGCCTCGAGCGCCTTTTCGATTGCGCCGCGCGGACGGGTGAAGCGCGCAAGCAGATCGTAGAGGATCGGCGTGACGAAGAGCATCAGCAGCGACGCAAGCCCCAGCCCGGCGATGATCACCGTGCCGACGGCGATGCGGCTCTCGGCCCCCGCGCCGGTCGCAAGCACCAGGGGCAGCGCCCCGAGGATGGTGGAAATGGCTGTCATCATGATGGGACGCAGGCGCAGTACCGAGGCCTCGATCACCGAGTCGCGCACCGATTGCCCCTCGTCGCGCAACTGATTTGCAAACTCGACGATCAGGATGCCGTTCTTGGCGATGAGGCCGATCAGCAGGATGATCCCGATCTGGCTGTAGACATTGAGCGACTGTCCGCCGAGCGCCATGGCATAGATCGCCCCCGCGATGCCGATGGGCACGGTGAGCATGATCACCACCGGGTGCACAAAGCTCTCGAACTGCGCGGCCAGCACCAGATAGACGATGATCAGCGCCAGCACGAACACGACCCCGACCCCGCCCGAGGTATCCTTGTAGGTGCGTGACTGCCCGTCATAGCCAAGCTTTGCCTCCGGTGGCAGGATCTCGGTGGCGATCTCCTCCAGCCGGTCGAGCACCGAGCCCAGTTCGGCATCCGGCGCAAGCGCGCCGGAAAGCTGGATCGAGGGAAGGCGGTCAAAACGCTGGAGCGAGGGGGCGGCGGCGTTCTCGGTCAGCGTCACCAGCGCGCCCAAGGGCACCAGCGTCTCGCCATCGCCTGCGCGCACGAAGATGTTCTCGATATCCGTAGGCGTGCGGCGGTCAGCGATGTCCGCCTGCACCAGAACGGGATATTCGCGGCCGCGGCTGACGAAGGTGGTCACCTCGCGCGAGGCGAGCATGGTTTGCAGCGTGGCCGCGATCACCTCGGCGGATATGCCCAGATCGTCGGCGCGGGCGCGGTCGATGCTGATATCGAGTTGCGGCAGGTTCTGCTCGAAGTTGATCTCGGGGTTCACCAGACCCTCGACCTCTTCGGCGCGGCGCAGCAATTCGCCGGCCCATTCCTTGACGCTGTCGAAATCGGGACCGCCGATCACCACGCGCACGGGCGTGGAGTTGCCGCGCAGGCCCAGCCCGGCGGGCGTCACCGGAAATCCGCGGGCGATCGTGACCCGGCCCATCAGCGGGGCCAGTTCGCCGACGATGGCCGAAACCGGGCGGTCGCGCTCTTCCCAGGGCGCAAGGCGGAACACGACGAAAGAGCGCCAGGGCCGCCCGCCCCAGCCGGTGAAGGAAAACACCGTCTCGACCTCGCCGCTGTCCAGATAGGGTTGCAGCAGGTCCTCGACCTGTTTCGCGGCCATGTCGGAATGCGAGATGGTCGAGCCTTGCGGGGCCGTGAGCGGCACGAAGCCAACGCCGCGATCCTCTCGCGGAGCCAGTTCTCGCGGCAGGCTGTCATAAAAGAAGGCAGCCCCCCCCGTGATGGCGACCGACACCGCCAGCACGACAAGCGGCATGGCGATGGCACGGGTCAGAAGCGCGCGATAGGCGCGCTGGATGAAGGGCGCGCGGCGCGGCGCGGTATCGGCGGCGTCGCGCACGGCGCGCGCGCTCAGCACCTTGGAGGCAAGCGCCGGACAGGCGGTCAGGGCGACGAAGGTGGAGATTGCCACCGTGCCCGCCATGACCCAGCCGAATTCCACGAAGAGCCGCCCGACCTGTCCGGGCATGAACGACAGCGGCACGAAGACCGCGATCAGCGTGAGCGAGGTGGCGATGACCGCGAATGTCACCTGCCGCGATCCCTTGAGGCTGGCCACGATGACCGATTCGCCGTCCTCGATCCGGCGCTGGATATTCTCCAGAACCACGATGGCGTCATCGACCACGAGGCCGATGGCCAGAAGCAACGCCAGAAGCGTCAGCGTATTGAGCGAGAACCCCCACAACCCGATCAGAAGGAATGTGCCGATGAGCGCCACGGGAATGGTGATCGCGGGAATGAGCGTGGCGCGGAGGCTGCGCAGGAAGAGGACGATCACCCCGATGACGAGGGCCAGCGAGATGAAGAGCGCGGTCACGACCTCGCGGATGGAGGCCCCCACGAAAAGCGCGTCATCAGAGCCCACGATGATCCTCATGCCTTCGGGAAGCGTCGGGGCGAGGGTCGCGATCTCGGCGCGCACGGCATTGGAGATGGCCAGCGTGTTCGATTGGCTCTGGCGCAGCACCCACAGGCCCACGGCGTCGGTGCCGTTGGTGCGCACGATGGTGGAGTCGTCTGCCACGCCCGGCTCGATCCGCGCCACGTCACCGAGGCGCACCGGATAGCCCGCCACCCGGTCAAGCACCACCTCGCGGAAATCATCGACGCTGCGCAGACGGCTGTTGAGCCGCACGGTGAGTTGCCGGTTGAAGGATTCCACCTCGCCTGCGGGCAGTTCGACATTGGCGCGCCGCAGCGCCGCCTCGACATCGGCGACGGTCAGGTTGCGCGCGGCCAGCGCGCGCCGGTCAAGCCAGATGCGCACGGCAAAGGGCCGGTCGCCCGCGATATCGACATTGGCCACCCCGTCGAGTGTGGCGATCCGGTCGGCGATGAAACGGTCGATATAGTCCGTGATCTCGGCCGTGGTCATCCGGTCCGAGGTGATGGCAAGCCGCATCACCGGATCGGCATCGGCATCGCTCTTGACCACCTGCGGCTCGTCCGCCTCTTCGGGCAGGTCGCCGCGCACGCGCCCGACGGCGTCGCGCACATCGTTGGCGGCCACGTCGATATCCACGCCCGTCTCGAATTCGATGGTCACCCGGCTGCGGCCCTGACGGCTCTCGGATGTGATGGTGCGGATGCCGGAAATGGAGGCGACGGCCCCCTCCACCGTCTCGGTAATGTCGGTGTCGATCACCTCGGGCGCGGCCCCGCGATAGGTGGTGGTGACGGTGACCACGGAATTGTCCACGTCCGGCAGTTCGCGCACCGGCAGGTCACGCAAGGCGGCGATGCCGAAAATGATGATCAGAAGGCTTGCCACGGCGGCCAGCACCGGGCGGCGCACGGAGATGTCCGAGAGGGTCATGTCGGTTGCTCCGGTGGGTTGGCGCTGCTTTCGGCGGTGGCGTCGCGGTCGCGGGCGACGATGTTGAGAAGCGCGCCGTCGCGCACCCGCGTGAGCCCGCGCACGACCACTTCCTCTCCTGAAACGAGGCCCGAGGTGATCGCGATCACCCCGTCGCCGCGTTGTCCGGTGATGACGGTGCGCCGCCTTGCCACGCCCTCTTCGGCGACGAAAACATAGGTTTGCGCGGCCTCGAACACGATCGCCTCTTCGGGCACGACGGTGTTCTCGGTCTCGGCAAGGACAAGCGTGAGCGACAGGAACATGCCCGCAGGCAGGGTGCTGTCGGGGTTGGGGATCACGGCGCGGGTGCGAAAGGCGCGCCCGACCGGGTCGATGCGGCTGTCGACGGCGGTGATCGTTCCGGTGAAGCTTTGGTCGGGGAAGGCGGCGGCGCGGGCCACGGCAGTCTGGCCTATGCGGACCTGCGCGAAAACCGTCTCGGGGAGAGAGAATTCCACCTCCACCTCGCTCAGGTCGTCAAGCCGGGCAAGCACCTCGCCCTCCGAGACACGCGCGCCGACATCATAGCTCGTCAGCCCCACAACGCCCCCGAACGGCGCCGTGATCACGCGATCGGCAAGACGGCGGCGGGCGCGGTCGGCGGCGGCCTCGGCCTCGGCCACACGGGCGATGGTCTCTTCGAGCGCGGCCTGCGAGACGGCGTTGGTCTGACGCAATTGGCGGATACGGTCCAGCGACTGGCTGCGCTCGGTCAGCACCGCTTCGGCCTGCGCGAGATCGGCGCGTTCGATTGTGTCATCGAGCCGGGCAAGAATCTGGCCCTCGGTCACGCGGGTGCCGGGGGTGATGTTCAATTCCACGAGGCGGCCATCGACCTCGGGGACAATCTCGATCGAGCGCAGCGCGCGGGTGGTGCCCACGGCCTCGATGGTGCGCTGCATGATGCGCGCCTCGGCGCGGGCGAGTTCCACGCTGACCGGGCGCGGCCCGTCCTGCGCGGCGGTTTCGGGTTCTGCGGCATGATGCGTGCGCCAGTAGTCGTAACCGCCATAGCCCGCCCCGGCGAGGAGCATCAGGATCAGGATTTGCTTGAAGAGGGACATTTCCGGATGATCCTTCGCGCGCGGTGTGCCGAACTTGCTTAGAGTTAACGTAGGATTTGCGAAAGGCAAATCCCTGTGAGCCTGCGCTCAGGCGGCTGTGCGGTGGGGCCGGAGCGCGGCATTGGTGGCCCGCCAGAGCGCGGGCAGGTCGGCGCGCAGCGCGCGGAGGCCCTCTGTGTCACCGGCCTCGAGTGCGGCCTGCATCCGCGAAAGATGGGCGTGGAGCGCGATCGCGCCGCAGGTGGCGGCGATACCGGCAAGGCGATGGGTGCCGGTGTGCAGGCCGTCGGGCGGTGTGTCCTCGGGCAGCGCGAGAAGGGCGGTTGCCTCGGCGCGAAGCCCGTCGAGCGCGCGGTCAAGCTGGGCCGGGGGCAGCGTCCCGGACAGTTGCGCGACATGGGCCATGTCGATCAGCGGCAGCGCGACCCCGAGGCGGCCCAGCAACGCGCGCAGTCGCTCGCGCGTGAGCGGCTTGGTCTCGGTGGCATCGACCCCGGCGGCGCGGAGCCGCGCGGCGGCCGCCGCGCCGTAATGGGCGGTGAGCGCGATGATCGGGGTTCGGGCGTTCGGCCCCGGTTCGGAGCGGATGCGGCGGGTGGCCTCGATCCCGTCGAGATGCGGCATGTCGAGATCCATCAGGATCAGATCGACCGGGGCGCGGCCCGCCTTGCGCACGCCGTCAAGGCCGTCATGGGCAAGGATCACGTCGTGCCCGTCCCGTGCGAGCATCGCGGCGAGGACCATGCGGCTTGCGGGCGTATCCTCGACCACGAGCACGCGTTGCGGGCGTATCGGCGCGGGCAGGGCGTCTGGCAGGTCGGCCTCGGGCAGGGCAAGCCGGACGGTGAAACGGCTGCCCGCGCCGGGGCGGCTTTCGACCTCGATCCGCCCGCCCATCATCGTGACAAGCTGGCGCGCGATGCCAAGCCCAAGCCCGCTCCCCTCGCGCTCGATGCCGTCGGGCGGGGGCAGGCGGACGAAATCCTCGAACACATGCGGCAGGTCGGCGGCGGGGATGCCGATACCGGTATCGGTCACGCGAAACGCGGTGCAGGTGCCGGTGAAGCGGTCCACCGACAGGGTGACGGTGCCATGGGAGGTGAACTTGATGGCATTGGACAGAAGGTTGAGCAACACTTGGGAAAGCCGCTGGCGGTCGCCCGTGACATGACCCATGCCGCCCTCGGGCACCGCAAGCACGAGCCGGTTGCCGCGCCTGTCGGCGGCGGCGCGCTGGCCCTCCATCAACTCCTTGAGAAGCTCATCGAGATCGAAGGGCGCGGGGCGCAGAGCGATCCCGCCCGCCTCGGCCTGAAGCCCGTCGAGTGCCTCGTCGATATGGGTGCGCAACGCCGCGCCCGAGGCGCGCATGATCCGCGTGAAACGCGACTGTTCGTCAGAGAGCGGGCTGTCCTCCAGCAATTCGAGCGCGCCCAGAAGGCCGTTCAGGGGCGTGCGCATCTCGTGGCTGATCACGGCGAGAAAGCGCGCGCGCGCCTCCACGGCCCGCAGTTCGCGCTCGCGGGCGACGGCGGCCTCGGCCTCGGCGGCGAGGCGGTCGCGATAGAGGTTCCAGAGCAGCACGAGAAGCGCCACGAGCGCCAGAAGCATGGCAAGGCAGAGGGCGGTGAGCGTGACGATCTGGGCCGTGAGCGCCGCGCGCTCGGCCCCGGCCTGACGCGCGTCAATGGCCACGGCCTGAAAGCCGAGCGCGCGAATGGGGGCGGTCATGCGCGCGGCCAGCGCGGTGAGCCGGGCGCGCCCGTTCAGAATGGCCGCGTCGGTGCTGTCGATCACGGGGAGCATCTCGCCCAGAAGGTCGATGATCGCGCGCGTATCCGTCCGTGCCGGTTCGGTCGCCAGCACGTCGCGATAGGTGGGGCTGGTGCGCAGCGTCATGGCGCGGCTGTAGAGCAGATCGAAGCTTCGGCGTGCGGCCTCCGGTGCCGCGGGATCGGCAGGATCCAGTTGCCCCAGTGCAAGGCGAAAGCGCATCTGGTCCACCTCAAGCTGCGAGAGGGTCCATTGCAGGTTGTCGGTGTCGGCGGTGCCGTAGGCCTCGAGCCGGATCAGGACCTGCACGGTGATCGCCGCCGCCGCGATCATGCAGGCAAGAGCGAGCGCCCCGAGAAGTGCGAGCGCCGCGCGATTGCGGCGAAGCGGGAAAAAACGCAGCGGGGCGCGCATCGGGGTCCTCTCAGGGCTGCGGCGCGGGGACGGTGATCCGCGCAAGTTGCCAGATCGAGCGGGCATAGATCAATTCCGTCCGGAACTCCGGGTTTGCGTCGTAATTGTAAACCAGCCAGAACGGTCCCATGTCGCGCAGGCTCATCGCCGCTCCATTGCGGGTGAGGGCGATGATCGGGTTGTCGGGACCGATCTCGGCGACAGGCAGGGAGACACGGTAATTGTTGACGGCCTCGAGGTCGATGTGGGCGGCGCTGATGTCCAGATGCGCAAGCAAGGTCGCGAGCGCCACGCCACGAAACTGTTGCGGCCCGTCGGTCCAGACCGTATGGGTTTCAAAGCCGGTCTGTGGAAGGGCCGACAGGGCTGCCCGATCAAGCGGAATGCTCTTGAAAAGGCTGCCCTCGGCACCGCGCGTATCGATCAGGAGAACGGCATGCCCGTCGGCACGCGGGGGGCTGCCCATGACCGCAAGGGCGATCATGAGGACCGACAGAAGAAAAGCGGCGGCAGGATGGGGGCGGGCGGGCATGGCCTCTCCTTTGCTGCGATGGTGGGTAGTGTGACGCGTCCGACCGGATTTGCCAGACCTCCTATGCGTTTGCGCGCAAGAAAAATCGGATATCTGGGTCACGGATTTGTCATTTTCGTTGCAGATGCGTATGATCGCCCACGGGCTGGCGTTGTGAGAGAGGACGATTCTTGATGACCCGGCTCATTCTGGCCGACGATCACGATCTTGTGCGCGAGACAATCGCCGCCTACCTGCGCGCGGCGGGCGGATTCGAGGTGGCGGTGGCCGAAAGCTTCGAGGCCGCCATGGCGCTCGTGCCCGGCCCCGGTCATGCCGATCTGGTGCTGCTGGATTTTTCCATGCCGGGCATGGAGGCGCTTGACGGACTGACGCGCATGCGCGCGCGCGCGGGCTGCCCGGTGGCGATTCTCTCGGGCACTGCGCCGCCCGATGTGGCCCGGCGCGCGCTGCGCGCGGGCGCGGCGGGGTTCTTGCCCAAGACACTCGCGCCACAGGCCCTCATCGCGGCGGTTCGGCAGATGCTGGCCGGAGAGACCTATTTGCCATGCGATTTCCTGCGCTCGGACGTGGATACGGAGGCGCAGTCACGGCTTGGCCTGACGGCGCGCGAGCGTCAGGTGCTGCGGGGCGTGGCTGAGGGCAAATCCAACAAGGAAATCGCCCGGGACCTCGAGATTCAGGAGGTCACCGTCAAACTTCATCTCAAATCGGTCAGCCGCAAGCTGGGGGCGAAGAACCGCACGCAGGCGGCGATGATGGCGCGCGATCTGGGGCTGGCCTGAGCGTTCACGAATGGCAGGCGGCTATGCGCGGGGCGCTTGGCGCGGCGTCTTTTCCCGGCACAGGGAACAGGGTAGGAGGGGGATAGCCCTCACGAAAGCCCAAGAGAATGGAAAACCTGCGCGGCAGCGTCCTGATGGTTCTGGCGATGGCCGGTTTCGCGCTCGAGGACATGTTCATCAAGCGCCTGACCGCCGATCTGCCGGTGGGGCAGATCGTGATCATGATCGGCCTGGGCGGCGCGCTGGTGTTCGGGGCGATCACGCGGGCGCAGGGGCGCAGGCTCTGGTCGCGCGACCTGCTGGCGCGCTCGGTGCTCTTGCGCAATTTTGGCGAGTTGACGGGCACCATGGGTTTTGTGCTGGCCATCGCGCTGACGCCGCTGTCCTCGGCCTCGGCGATCTTGCAGGCAACGCCGCTCGCGGTGACGTTGGGGGCTGCGGTCTTTCTTGGCGCGCAGGTCGGCTGGCGGCGCTGGAGCGCGATCCTCGTGGGATTCGCGGGCGTGCTGATGGTGATTCGGCCAGGGGTGGCGGGCTTTGAGCCGGCCTCGCTTTTCGCTGTCATGGCCGTGATCGGGCTGGCGACGCGCGATCTGGCGACGCGGGCCGTGCCGCGGGCGATCTCGTCGATGCAGCTTTCGACCTATGCCTTTGCCACGCTGGTGCCGACGGGCGCGCTGCTTCTGCCCTTCGGCGTGGCGCCGGTCATGCCCGAGGGGGCCGAAATCCGCGATCTGGCGCTGGCGCTGGTCTGCGCGGTGGCGGCCTATTACGCCATCGTCGCGGCGATGCGGGTGGGCGAGGTCGCGGTGGTCACACCGTTCCGCTACACGCGGCTGATCTTTGCGCTGATCATCGGGGTCACGGTCTTTGGCGAGCGCCCCGATCTCTGGACGCTGATCGGTGCGGGGGTGATCGTGGCCTCGGGCCTTTATACCCTGATGCGCGAGGCGCGGGTGCGACATCGGCACAGGAAATGAGACTGCCCCGCATTTTTGAGTTGATCGCCGCGCTGCCGGTCCGGATAGTTCTGCCAGAGATGATAAAAACAGGCAGAGATCGGGCAGAGATTGAATGGATGTTCAGGATCCTTTTGCAGGCTATATCGCGGCGGAACAGGCGGCCTATGAGGCCGCCGCGGTCTTGCATCCGCGGGTAGCCGCACGCCGCTTTGCCCCCGGCAAGCAGGCGATCTGGTATCGGCGCATGACGCGGCTGATGGCGTGGCACCGCGAACGGGGGCTGGACGTGCCCGGCGCGTTGATGCGCCCCTACGGCCTTGGCGTGGTGGAGCGCGCGCGTGCGGGCATTCCGCTCAAGTATCAGTATCGCGGCCTCAACGCGCTGCGCGAACTGGGGCGCGCGCATGTGATGTTTCCCGAGATGATGGTGGCGGATGTGCCGCTCTCGGTGCTTGATCTCTCGGCGGGCGGCTGCGGGATCGCCGACGTCTATGGACATTTCGGACACGCGGTCTGCGTCAACGACTATTTCGTGCCGGACAAGGACGGCATCCCGCGCAGCCCCTATGCGGCGATCCATGCCGATCTTGGGCTGGACTGCCACCATTTCGACGGGCGCGACCGGCCTTACCGCTTCGACAGTGCCGCGTTCGACATCGTGCTCTGCCATCAGGCAATCGACGCTTATGGCCCGGTCGAGGCATGGCCCGAGGCGCTCGACGAGATGTTGCGCATTGCCCGGCGCGCAGTCGGTTTCGTGCTCAACCCGCCCGCGCCGCGCACGCCCGAGACAGAGGCGCAGGCGGCCGAATTCGTCGCCGATTCCTGCACGCGGCTGGGTGCGGAGCGGGGCGAATGCCCCGAAACCGGCATGGTCACGCTGCGTATCGACAAGGGCTGAGCGGCGCGCGCCGTCTCAAGCGGGCCTGGCCTTGTGGTGCAGCCCCGCTTTCAGGCGGGTGGCGTCCGGGTCGTGCATGCCGGTCCTGACGGAGATGCGTTCGACGGGCTCTGGCACGCAGGATCACCGGGCGTCCGACCGAGGTGCCGCCACAGCACAGTATGCGGTGATCCATGATGCCGGTCATATGGGGCGCTGGTGCAGGCGCTGACACAAGACGGCTTTCGTCCGGTCGAGAGAGAATGGAGGTCTTCGCCGCATGACCGGGCAACACGGATGCCGCGTTTGCATCCCGACGGTTTCTTGCTATGGGGCGGGCAGGTTTTTCAGTCCGGGACATGACATCATGAGCAGCATCATCGACATTCACGCGCGCGAGATCCTCGATAGCCGGGGCAACCCGACGGTAGAGGTGGAGGTCACGCTGGAGGACGGCACCATGGGCCGCGCGGCGGTGCCGTCGGGGGCCTCCACCGGCGCGCATGAGGCGGTGGAGCGGCGCGACGGCGACGCGGGTCGCTATGGCGGCAAGGGCGTGCTCGAGGCCTGCGCGGCCGTCAATGGCGAGATTGCCGAGACGCTGATCGGCTTTGACGCCACCGAACAGGTGGCCATCGACATGGCGATGATCGAACTGGACGGCACGCCCAACAAGGCACGCCTCGGGGCCAATGCGATCCTCGGTGTGTCGCTCGCCACCGCCAAGGCCGCCGCCGATTACAGCGCGGTGCCGCTCTATCGCTATGTGGGCGGGACGGCGGCGCGGGTGCTGCCGGTGCCGATGATGAACATCATCAATGGCGGCGAACATGCCGACAACCCCATCGACATTCAGGAATTCATGATCATGCCGGTCAGCGCCGAGACTATCCGCGACGCGGTGCGCATGGGCTCGGAGGTGTTTCACACCCTGAAAAAGGAGTTGGCGGCGGCGGGGCTGGCCACCGGCGTGGGCGACGAGGGCGGCTTTGCGCCCAACCTGTCGAGCACGCGCGATGCGCTCGATTTCATCCTCAAATCCATCGAGAAGGCGGGGTATGCGCCGGGCGAGGATATCTGGCTTGCGCTCGATTGCGCGGCGACGGAATATTACAAAGGTGGCAAATATGAAATTTCCGGCGAGGGTCTGAGCCTTTCCAGTGAAGAAAATGTCGCCTATCTGCAAGCGCTCTGCGCCGATTATCCGATCCTCTCGATCGAGGACGGCATGGCCGAGGACGATTGGGAGGGCTGGAAGATGCTCACCGACACGCTCGGGCACAAGGTGCAGCTTGTCGGCGACGATCTCTTCGTGACCAACCCCGCGCGTCTGGCGATGGGGATCGAGCGGGGGTGCGCCAATTCCATGCTGGTCAAGGTCAACCAGATCGGCACGCTGACCGAAACGCTTCAGGCCGTGGAAATGGCGCATCGCGCGCGCATGACCAACGTGATGAGCCACCGCTCGGGCGAGACCGAGGACGCCACCATCGCAGATCTGGCCGTCGCCACCAATTGCGGGCAGATCAAGACAGGCTCGCTCGCCCGGTCGGACCGGCTGGCCAAGTATAACCAGTTGATCCGCATCGAGGAAATGCTCGACGAGACGGCGATCTACGCGGGCCGGTCGATCCTGCGCTGACGCAAGGCCGAGACCCTCGGATCAAGTCCGAGGGTGACGGGCTCTCGGGTTTCGGGCGTCATCCTCGGGCTTGACCCGAGGATCTCTTGCGGGGGAGATCCCCGCTTTCGCGGGGATGACGGTCGCGCGGGGATGACGGCGGCGCGGGGATGATGACGGCGGCGCAGGGGGCTCAGCCTTCCGCGCCCCTGACAAAATCCACCAGCGCGCGGGTGGAGCCGTCCTTGCCCGAGGCATCCGCGCCATCGAGCAGGGGGGCCAGCGCCAGCGCCAGTTCCTTGCCCAGTTCCACCCCCCATTGATCGAATGAATTGATCCCGAGCGCCACGCCCTCGACGAAAACGCGGTGTTCGTATAGCGCGATCATTGCGCCCAGACGGCGCGGCGTGAGCCGGTCATAGATCAGCGTGGTCGAGGGGCGGTTGCCGGGAAAGACCCGGTGCGCGGCCTGCCGGTCGAGATCAGCGCCCGTCACGCCCTTGGCGGCAAGCCTCGCGCGCGCCTCATGCAGCGTGCGCCCGCGCATCAGCGCCTCGGATTGCGCAAGGCAATTGGCCACCAAAAGCCGATGATGATGCGCAAGATCCGGCTCATGGCCTTGCGCAGCCACAAGAAATTCGCACGGGATCACATCGGTGCCCTGATGGATAAGCTGGTAAAAGGCGTGTTGGCCATTGGTCCCCGGCTCGCCCCAGACCACGGGGCCGGTGGGCACCGGTGGCGCGTCGCCCGCCAGCGTCACGCGCTTGCCGTTGCTCTCCATTTCGAGCTGCTGAAGATAGGCGGGCAGGCGGGCAAGGCGCTGATCATAGGGCAGCACGGCGCGGGTGGTGAACCCGAGCGCCTGCCGATGCCAGAGGCCGGTCAGTGCCAGCATGACGGGCATGTTGGCCGTGAGGGGCGCGTCGCGGAAATGGCGGTCCATCGCCTCGGCCCCGGCCAGAAACCTGGTGAACCGTTCCGGCCCGATGGCGATCATCAGCGGCAGCCCGATCGGCCCCCAGACCGAATAGCGCCCGCCCACATAATCGCCGAACCCAAAGACGCGGGCAGGGTCGATGCCCCAATCGGCGGTCTTGTCGGTCGCCGAAGAGACGGCGGCCAGATGCGCGCCCGGATCGCGGCCATGCGAGATCAGCCAATCGCGCGCGGTGGCGGCATTGGTCATGGTCTCGATGGTTGTAAAGGTCTTGGAGGCGATGATGACAAGCGTGCGCGCGGGATCGAGACCTGCCAGAGTGTCGGCGATATCGGCCCCGTCCACGTTCGAGACGAAATGACAGCGCGGCCCGTCTTGATAGGGCGAGAGCGCGCGCGTGGCCATCTCGGGGCCGAGATGCGAGCCGCCGATGCCGATATTGACCACGTCGCGCCAGCCGTCTTCGCGGATCTGGGCGGCAAACCCGGCCATGCGCGCGCGGGTTTCGCGGATGTCACGCAGAATGTCGGTGCCGTCGAGCCTCAGCGCGTCGGAGGTCAGATCGCGCAAGGCGGTATGGAGCACGGCGCGCCCCTCAGTCTCGTTGATCGCCTCGCCCGCGAACATCGCGGCGCGGCGCGGCTCCAGTCCCTGCGCGCGGATGAGATCAAGCAACGCCGCGCGGGCGCTTTCGGTCAGCGTGGTCTTGGCATAATCAAAGAGCATCCCGTCATGGCGCACGGAAAAGCTCTCGGCGCGACCGGGGTCGTCGAAGAGCGGCAGGATGGCGCGGCCCCGCGCGGCCTCGACCTCGGATTTGACCTTTTCCCACATCGGCTCAGTCCTCAGGCGACCAGTGCACCGTGGCACCCGGCAGGATCGCGGCCACGGGGGCCTCGACGGGCCGCAGGTGGCGCGCGCGCTCCAGCGCCGCGCGCTTGGCGTCGCCGGTGATGACGATATGTGTGCAGACAGCCCCCGCCAGAACGCGCGCCGACAGCGTGACGCGCGCCTCGTCCTCGCCCGGCACGCGAACGGGCACGACGATTGGCGCGCGCTCGTCAAGCGCGGCCCCGAGCCCCTCGGCCCCCGGAAAGAGCGAGGCGGTGTGCATGTCCGCCCCCATGCCCAGAAGGCAGATGTCGATGGGCAGGGCGGGGGTGATGTTGGCCTCAAGCTCGGCCAGCACCGCCTCGGGGGCATCAGATCGGGCATAGAGCGGCAGGTAGCGCGCCGCCGCCGCGCGGCCCGTGAGCAGACGCTCGCGGATGAGCCGGGTGTTGGAGCGGATGTGCACCTCGGGGCGCCACCGCTCGTCCGAGAGCAGGATATCGACACGGTCCCAGTCGAGATCGGCATCGCAGAGCGCGTCAAAGACCGGTCCCGGCGTGCTCCCGCCCGGCACCACGAAGAGCGCGCGCTCCTTGTGGCCGAGCACCATGCGCAACTCGCTCGACAGCGCATCAGCAAGGCCAAGCGCCAGCAATTCGGTATCGGGATAGGTGATCAGGGTCATGGGCGTATCTCCCGCCAGCGGCGGCCGTCGCGGTGCATCAGCATGAGCGCATCATCCGGGCCGGAGGAGCCGGTAGCATAGGGCAGGGGGGCGGTGTCCCCGGCCTGCCAAGCGGCGATGATCGGATCGGTCCAGGCCCAGGCCGCCTCGACCTCGTCGCCGCGCATGAAGAGCGTCTGGTTTCCCCGGATCACATCCATGATGAGCCGCTCGTAGGCGTCGGGGAAATCGGCCTCTTCGGGCCCCAGCGCCTCGGCGAAGGTCATGTCGAGCGGCACGTCGATCAGGCGCATCCCCCCCGGCCCCGGTTCCTTGATGGTCACGCCAAGCTCGATCCCCTCATTGGGTTGCAGCCGGATCGTGAGGATGTTGCGGTGCCGTCCGGCCTCGGGGCCAAAGATCGAATGGGGCGCGTCCTTGAACACCACGGCAATCTCGCTGGCGCGCTCGCGCAGGCGCTTGCCGGTGCGCAGATAGAAGGGCGTGCCGGCCCATCTCCAGTTGGAGACATGCAGTTTCAGCGCGACAAAGCTTTCGGTCGTGCTCTCGGGGTTTTCGGCCTGCGTGCGGTAATCGGGCTGGCTCTCGCTGCCCTCATACTGGCCGCGCACCACGTTTTCCGGGGCGACGGGATCAAGGGCGCGGATCACCTTGAGCTTTTCGTCGCGCACGGCACCTGGGTCGAACTTGGCGGGCGGCTCCATGGCGATGAGGCACAAAAGCTGCATCAGGTGGTTCTGCACCATGTCGCGCATCGCGCCCGCGCGGTCATAATACTCGCCGCGCCCGCCCACGCCCACGCTTTCGGCCACGGTGATCTGGATGTGATCGACATATTGGCTGTTCCACAAGGGCTCGAAGAGGACATTGCCGAAGCGGATCGCCATCAGGTTCTGCACGGTTTCCTTGCCGAGATAATGGTCGATCCGGTAGATCTGCCCTTCGTCGAAATGCCGCGCCAGCGTGCGGTTGAGGGCGCGCGCGCTTTCCAGATCGTGCCCAAAGGGCTTTTCCACCACGATGCGCGCATCGCCCTCGGCCAGCCCGTGCTTGTGCAGCCGCTTGGCCAGATCGCCGAAAAGCGACGGGCCGACGGAAAAGTAATAGGCGCGGATGCGGTCCTTGCGGGTCTTTTGGGCAAGCGCGTCCCAGCCTGCCTCGCCGCGCGCGTCGAGAGTGACGTAATCGATGAGGTCGAGAAAGGCCGCGAGCGGTTTCTTGCGGGCGGTCTCTTCGGGGGCGAACTCGGTCAGCGCCTCGCGCACGAAGGCGCTGTAGGCGCTTGCGTCCATGTCGGAGCGGGCGGCACCGATCAGGCGGGTATCTTCGGCGAACTGACCGGCGACAAAGCGACGATAGAGTGCCGGCAGGATCTTGCGCCGCGCCAGATCGCCGGTGCCGCCGAAAACCACCAGATCGAAGGGATCGACCGGAATCACCCGAGAGGCCATGGCGCATCTCTCCTGCTTACATCTGGCGGACCTTACCACGGATGGCGGGGGCGACAATGGCGGAAGGGCGCGCTCAGGCGTGATCGAGGGGCAATTCGGTGGTGGCGCGGATCTCTTCCATCACGAAGCTGGCCGAGACGTCGCCCATCGGCACCCGCGCAATGAGGCTGCGGTAAAGCCGGTCGTAATCGGCCATGTCCGCCACCTGCGCGCGGATGAGGTAGTCAAGATCGCCGGTCATCCGCCACACGCCCTGCACCTGCGGCAGGCTGCGGATCGCGCGGGCGAAGGCGTCGAGCCAGTCGGCGTCATGGGCGGCGGCGCGGCACTGCATGAACACCGTGAGCGGCAGGCCAATGCGCGCGGGATCGAGCAACGTCACGCGGGCGCGGATCACGCCCGCGCCCTCGAGCGCGCGGATGCGCCGCCAGCAGGCGTTGCGCGACAGCCCCACCTTCTGCCCGAGCGCATCGAGCGCGATACCGGCATCGCGCTGCAGTTCGGTGAGGATCTTGCGGTCCAGATCGTCCATTTTTGCGATATTTGGCCAGTTTGGTGGACAAGTTCTCAATATCTGAGAGTTATCAGGGAAAAATGGGAAAATGTCACGCGATGTTTCGGTTAGCCTGCGGGAGCGAACCGAACAGGAGGGCACCGGTCATGCTGAGCAAGCTTTTTCTCGATCATCCGCGCAGCGTGGAGGAAAGCTATTTTGAACACGCCCTTTTTGCCGGCCGCTTTGCGCTGTGGCTCTTCGCGGCGGGCGGTGCGGCGCTGGTTCATGCGCTCATACCTTGCGTTTTTGAGAAGACGGCCAGCCGGATGATCGCGCAAATGTATGCAAAAACGCAAAACCGGGGACGGTGAAGGCCAAAGGGGCCGGCTTAGCCGATGAGCCGCGCGACCACGTTGGGCAATTCATTGTAATGGCCGATGATCGCGTCGGGTTCCAGCGCCGCCATATCCGCCCCCGAAGGCCCGAAGCCCACCAGAACCGAGGGCACGCCCGCCGCGCGCGCGGTCTCTCGGTCGGTGTCCGAATCGCCCACCAGAAGTGCGCGGCCCGGATCGCCCCCCGCGCGGCGCACCGTCTCGTTGAGGTGTTCGGGATCGGGCTTGCGCACCGCCAGCGTATCGGCGCCGGTGAGCGCGTGAAACGCCTCCAGCACACCCAGCCGGTTCAGCAGGAGCCGCGCCAGCGCCTCGGGCTTGTTGGTGCAGATCGCCACGCGGTATCCCGCGCCTCGCAAGATCCCGACCGCCTCCATCGCGCCGGGATAAAGCCGGGTATGGGTGTCGATCGCGCGTGCATAGGCCTCCAGCAGGACCGGATATTGCCGGTCGATCTCGGCCTCGTCCTGCCCGCGCCCGATCCGCTCCATCCCCAGCCGCAGCATCGCCCGGCCGCCGCGTAGGGCCACGCCCGCGTCGCGCGCGGCGCAAAGCTGGTCGCCCACGCCCATGCCTCGAAAACAGGCGTTGGCGGCGGCGACAAGATCGCCGCTCGTATCGGCGAGCGTGCCGTCGAGATCGAAAACCACGGTGCGCATGCAAAGCCCTCCTGTTGCCCGGCAGGGTCCGCTTAGCCCTGTCATGGAAAGGTCACAAGGATTTCCCGGTCTGCCCCTTGCGTATAGGTGCAAAACCGATAGAACGGCGGTGATTTGCCCCGTGAAAGAGCGTGTTCCATGTCCGTTGCCCTCATCGTGCTTGCCGCTGGCAAGGGAACCCGCATGAACTCGGACCTGCCCAAGGTGCTGCATCCCATCGCGGGCGAGGCGATGCTGGTTCATGCCATCGCCGCCGGGGGCGCGCTTGATCCCGCGCGCGTGGTGGTGGTGGCGGGCCACGGGGCCGACGCCGTGCGCAAGGCGGCGCTGGATTTTGACCCTGCGGTGCAGGTGGTGCTTCAGGCCGAGCAGTTGGGCACCGCGCACGCCGTGGCGCAGGCCGCGCCCGCGCTGGAGGGTTTTACCGGCGACGCGGTGGTTCTCTATGGCGACACGCCCCTGATCCGCCCCGAGACGCTGGAGCGCATGGCCGAGGCGCGGGCGCATCATGACATCGTCGTGCTGGGTTTCAACGCCGCCGATCCGGGGCGCTACGGGCGGCTGGTGATGGCGGGCGAGGCGCTGGAGCGGATCGTCGAGTTCAAGGACGCAACCGAGGCCGAGCGCGCGATCGCCCTGTGCAACAGCGGCGTGGTGATGGCCGCGGCACCGGTGCTCTTCGATCTGGTCGGCGCGGTCGGCAACGAGAATGCGGCGGGCGAATATTACCTCACCGATATCGTGGCGCTGGCGCGCGCGCGCGGCCTTTCGGCCACCGCCGTCGCCTGCGACGAGGGTGAGACACTCGGCGTCAATTCCCGCGCGGAACTGAGCCGTGCCGAGGCCGCCTTTCAGGACCGCGCGCGCGCCGAGGCGCTGGAGACGGGCGTCACCCTGCAAGCCCCCGAGACGGTGCATTTCGCCCGCGACACATGGGTGGGGCGCGATGCGGTGATCGAGCCTTTCGTCGTCTTCGGCCCCGGCGTGACGGTGGAAAGCGGCGCGCATATCCGGGCATTCTCGCATCTTGAGGGCTGCCATGTCTCGCGCGGCGCGGTGGTGGGGCCTTATGCGCGGCTGCGCCCCGGCACGGAGTTGTCGGAGGATGTGCGCATCGGCAATTTCGTCGAGGTCAAGAACGCGCTGATCGCCGAAGGGGCCAAGGTCAACCACCTGAGCTATATCGGCGATGCCGAGATCGGCGAGGGCAGCAATATCGGCGCGGGCACGATCACCTGCAACTATGACGGCGTGATGAAGCACCGCACCACCATCGGGCGAGGCGTGTTCATCGGCTCGGACACCATGCTTGTCGCGCCTGTCACCGTGGGCGACGGGGCGATGACCGCCTCTGGCTCGGTCATCACCCGCGATGTCGAGGCGGGCGCGCTGGCGGTGGCACGCGCGCGGCAGGACAACAAGCCCGGCTTTGCCACGCGGTTTTTCGAGAAGCTGCGCGCGCTCAAGGCGCAAAGGATCAAGGGAGAGTAGCCATGTGCGGAATCGTCGGAGTTCTGGGCAATCACGAGGCCGCGCCGGTGCTGGTCGAGGCGCTCAAGCGGCTGGAATACCGTGGCTATGACAGTGCCGGGATCGCCACGATCAATGACGGGGTGCTCGACCGCCGCCGCGCCGTGGGCAAGCTTGTCAATCTTTCGGACCTGTTGGTGCATAACCCGCTCGCGGGCAAGGCCGGGATCGGACATACCCGCTGGGCCACCCATGGCGCGCCGACAGAGCGCAACGCCCACCCCCACAAGGCCGGGCCGGTCGCCGTGGTGCATAACGGCATCATCGAGAATTTCCGC
Organism: Roseovarius sp. MBR-79; assembly: GCF_053628555.1. Lineage (NCBI taxonomy): Bacteria > Pseudomonadati > Pseudomonadota > Alphaproteobacteria > Rhodobacterales > Roseobacteraceae > Roseovarius > Roseovarius sp. MBR-79. The sequence continues at coordinate 128,690 of NZ_JBRJGP010000009.1, forward strand.
GAGCTGCGCGCCGAACTGGCCGAGGCCGGGTTCGGCCACGAGACCGACACCGATACCGAAACCGTGGCACTGCTGACACAGCACCACATGGCGCAGGGCATGGAGCCAGAGGCCGCCGCCCGCGCCACCATCGCGCGGCTGCGCGGGGCCTACGCGCTTTTGTTCCTGTTCGATGGCGAGGGCGATCTGATGATCGCCGCGCGCGCGGGCAGCCCGCTGGCGATCGGCCATGGCGAGGACGAGGGCGAGATGTATGTCGGCTCGGACGCCATCGCGCTCGCGCCCATGACCGACCGGATCACCTATCTGGAAGAGGGCGATATCGCCGTGGTGACGCGCGCGGGCGTTTCCATCACCGATGCCGGGGGGCGGCTGGCCAACCGCGCGGTCACGAAGATCGCCATCGACAGCGCGCGCGTGGACAAGGGCGGGCACCGGCATTTCATGGCCAAGGAAATCGCCGAACAGCCCATGGTGATCGGCAACGCGCTTCGTCATTACCTCAGCGATGATGGCAACGAGATCGTCCTGCCCGAGGGCGCACCGGATTTCACGGGCGTGGAGCGGATCGTGCTGGTGGCCTGCGGCACGGGCTATTACGCCTGCCTGACGGCGAAATACTGGTTCGAGCAACTGGCGCGGATCCCCGTCGAGGTCGATATCGCCTCGGAATTTCGCTATCGCGAACCGCCGATTGCCCCCGGCACGCTGGCCATCTTCGTCAGCCAGTCGGGCGAGACCGCCGATACGCTCGCCGCGCTGCGCTATTGCCGCGACCGCGCCGAGCGCATCCTTGGGGTGATCAATGTCGAGACCAGTTCCATCGCGCGCGAGAGCGATGTCGCCCTGCCGATCCTCGCCGGGGCGGAAATCGGCGTGGCCTCGACCAAGGCGTTTACCTGTCAGTTGACGGTGCTCCTGCTTCTTGCGCTCAAGGCGGCGCGGATGCGCGGCGAAATGAGCGTCGAGCGGCTGGCCGATCTGCTTTCGAAACTGCGCGGCCTGCCCGCCACGCTCAACACCGCGATGGAGATCGACGGGTCCATCCGCGAGGTGGCGCGAGAGCTTGCGGGGGCGCAGAGCGCGCTTTTCCTCGGGCGTGGGCTGATGTATCCGCTGGCGCTGGAGGGGGCGCTGAAATTAAAGGAAATCAGCTACATCCATGCCGAAGCCTATGCCTCGGGCGAGTTGAAGCACGGCCCCATCGCGCTCATCGACGAGACCATGCCGGTCATAGTCATGGCCCCCTGCGATGCGCTCTTCGAGAAGACCGTGTCGAACATGCAGGAGGTGATGGCGCGCGGCGGGCGGATCGTGCTCATCTCGGACGCGGCCGGCGTGGCGGCGGCGGGCGAGGGCACGTTTCAGGTGGTCACGATGCCGACGCTCGATCCGGTTCTTGCGCCAATCCTCTATGCATTGCCTGCGCAGCTCATCGCCTATCACACGGCCATTGCCAAGGGCACGGACGTGGATCAGCCGCGCAATCTGGCAAAATCGGTGACGGTGGAATAACCCCATCAGCCCCCCGCCGAGACGCGCAGTTCCGGCAGCGCCGTGAGTGAAAGCCCGAGCGCCTGATAGGCGGCAAGCGACAGGCGGCTGCCCGCGCCCGGCGCGCCCGCGATGGGAATGAGATCGAGCGTGACCGAACGCCCCGTGGCCGGGTCGCGCACCGTGCCGCGCATCGGGACCGATACGAGCGGCGTGCGCATCCAGAGCCCCGGCTCGCGCACATTGCCAAGCGAAGCGATTGTGGTTGCGGGCAGGCTGGCGCGGGGCGGCTGCGGGGGAACGGACGCCTCATCGCGCTCGATCACACCTTCGTCAGGCGGCGGGGCAGCGGGAGGGGCAGGCGTGGGGCGCGGTTCGGTCAGGGAACAGCCGCCGAGAACGATGAACAGAAGAGAAAACCGCAAGATATAAGCCATGATGCCAGACTAGGGCCGCGCGACCCGGCCCGCAACGCCCAAGACGGCCGCGCCGCGTGTGCATCCCCCTTGTCGCCGCGCCCGTGCGGGAATAGGTTTGCGTCATGACACATGCCCCGCTCATCGACCCGTTTCAGCGCGCCATCTCCTATCTGCGCGTCTCCGTCACCGACCGCTGCGATTTCCGCTGCGTCTATTGCATGTCGGAGAACATGACCTTTCTGCCGAAGAAAGAGCTTCTGACGCTGGAGGAACTTGACCGCATGTGTTCCACCTTCATCGGGCTGGGGGTGGAGAAGCTGCGCATCACCGGCGGAGAGCCGCTTGTGCGCAAGGGAATCATGACGTTTTTCAACGCGATGACCCGGCATCTGGAGGCGGGCCGCCTCAAGGAGTTGACGCTGACCACCAACGGCAGCCAACTCGAACGCTTCGCGGCGGACCTTCATGCGGCGGGGGTGCGGCGGGTCAATGTGTCGCTCGACACGCTCGATGAGGCGAAATTCGCCGAGATCACCCGCTGGGGCCGTCTGCCGCAGGTAATGCGGGGGATCGACGCGGCACAGGCGGCCGGGCTTCGCGTCAAGATCAACACCGTGGCGCTCAAGGGCTTCAACGAGGACGAGCTGTTCTCGCTGGTCGAGTGGTGCAAGTCGCGCGACATGGACCTGACCTTTATCGAGGTCATGCCGATGGGCGATATCGGCAATGAGGACCGGCTGGGCCAATACTGGAAGCTCAGCGATCTGCGCGCGCGTCTGGCCGAGCACTATACGCTGACCGACCTGACCGAGCGCACCGGTGGGCCCGCGCGATACGTGCGGCTTGAGGAAACGGGGCAGAAAATCGGCTTCATCACACCGCTCACGCATAATTTCTGCGAAAGCTGCAATCGTGTGCGCCTGACCTGCACGGGCGAGCTTTACATGTGCCTCGGACAGGAGGACATGGCCGACCTGCGCGCGCCGCTGCGCAACCACCCGCGCGACGACGCGCCGCTGGAGGCCGCGATCCGCGCCGCGATCGCGCTGAAGCCCAAGGGCCACGATTTCGACTATTCCCGCCAGTCGGTCGATGGCCGCGTCTCGCGTCACATGAGCCATACCGGGGGCTGAGGGGCGGGGGCGCACGGCCGCCGGAGCGGGAGGGTGGTTGATATCTGACGCGGGCGCCGCGCACTGGGGATCCGGCGCGCCATGGGGTGGGCGTCGTTAATGGCCTTGAGGAGACGGTCGCCTCCTGTCCCCCGCGCGGAATCAAGGCGTGCTTGCACGCCGCCGCGCGAGCGCCCGACCGCCCCCCGGGCGGGCGCTTCTGCAACGCCAAAATCCCTTCAATCGTTCCAGTATTTGGCACCATAAAGCGCCCACCAAAGCCCGAGCGGCGCCCACCCGCGGTCGGGCCCTCGCGCGGCTCAGAAAATTACGCCAACCGTCCCCTTCAGGCCAGGAGCTGCCCCCGGCACAGCCGCGCGCGGTTCGTGTCAGGGTTTGAGCCTCAGAGATGCTTGCGCAGGCGCGACGGTCCCGGCTTCTTGCGGTCCTTGTAGGGGTTCTTGTCGGACTGCCCCCGCACATAGAGGCGAATGGGCGTGCCCGGCATGTCGAAGCTCTCGCGCAGCCCGTTCACGAGATAGCGCGTATAGCTTTCGGGCAGCTTGTCGGGATGGCTGCACATCACCACGAAACCGGGGGGCCGCGTCTTGGCCTGCGTCATGTAGCGCAGCTTGACGCGGCGGCCGCCGGGGGCGGGGGGCGGGTGCTGTTCCAGCATCCCCACCAGCCAGCGGTTGAGCTGTGCCGTGGGCACGCGGCGGTTCCAGACCTCATGCGCCTTTTCCACCGCGTCGCGCAGGCGGTCCAGCCCCTTGCCGGTCTTGGCCGAGACCGTGACCAGCGGCGCGCCGCGCAATTGCGGCAAGAGACGGTCAAACGCCTCCTTGAGGGCGCGCAGCTTGCCCTGCCGGTCCTCTTCCACGTCCCATTTGTTGACCGCGACCACCACGGCGCGGCCCTCGCGCTCGGCCAGGTCGGCGATGCGCAGGTCCTGTTGCTCGAACGGGATGGCGGCATCGAGCAAGACCACCACAACTTCGGCGAACTTGACCGCGCGCAGCCCGTCGGAGACCGACAGCTTTTCCAGCTTGTCCTGAACCTTGGCCTTCTTGCGCATCCCGGCGGTGTCGAAGATGCGCACGGGCATCCCGTCCCAGTCGAGCCGGAGCGAGATCGCGTCGCGGGTGATCCCGGCCTCGGGTCCGGTCAGCAGCCGGTCCTCGCCGAGGATCTTGTTGATGAGGGTCGATTTCCCGGCATTGGGCCGCCCCACCACCGCCACCTGAAGCGGGCGCGCGGGCGTGGGGCGCCATTCGGGGGCCTCGGCCTCGTCATCAACATCGGTATCGATGAGCACATCGGTTTCCGGTGCCTCTGCCTCGGCGCGCGCCGCGAAGGCGTCCGAGAGCGGCATCAGGCGTTCGTATAACTCGTTCATGCCCTCGCCATGCTCGGCCGAAAGGCGGATGGGATCGCCGAGACCCAGACCGTAAGCCTCGTAGAGCCCGGCATCGGCAGCAGAGCCTTCGGATTTGTTGGCGGCAAGGATGACATGGGCCGAGCGTTTGCGCAGGATATCGGCAAATACCTCGTCGGTGGGAGTGACGCCTGCGCGCGCGTCGATCACGAAAAGGCAGATATCGGCCATGTCGACCGCACGTTCGGTCAGCTTGCGCATCCGGCCCTGAAGGCTCTCGTCGGTGGCCTCCTCCAGCCCGGCGGTGTCGATCACGGTAAAGCGCAGGTCGCCGAGACGCGCCGCGCCTTCGCGCAGGTCCCGCGTCACGCCGGGGCGGTCATCGACCAGCGCCAGACGCTTGCCGACGAGGCGATTGAACAGCGTGGACTTGCCCACATTGGGCCGTCCCACGATAGCGAGGGTAAAGGACATCGGTGCAGGCTCCTGCCGGTCAGGCAGCGGTCATAGCCGATCGCGCGCTCAACGGAAAGCGAGAAGCTGTCCCTTTTTCGAGACCACGTAGAGCACGCCGCCCGCCACGACCGGATTGGAGGTTGCGCCGCCGGGAAGGTCGATGCTGCGGACCTGTTGGCCGGAGACCGGATCGAACAGGCGCAGCTTGCCATCCGCCGAGGCGATGATGAGTTGCCCGCCCGCGATCACCGGGCCGTAATGGCCGACGATCTCCGCCTGTCGCTTGGGCTTGCGATCGGTAAAGAGCGGCAGGGCATGGCCCCAGATGCGGCTGCCATCCTCGGCCGACAGGCGCACAAGCTCGTTGCGGTCACTCACGAGAAAGAGCGATCCGCCCGCAGGCCAGACCGGGTGGAGCGGGCCCTCTTCGGCGGTCCAGAGCCTGCGACCGCTGCCGAGGTTGAGCGCGACCATGCGGCCCGAATGGTTGCCCACATAGACGCGGTCGCCCACCACGACCGGATCGCCGGTGATGTCGCGCACGCGCCCGCTTGCCAGCCCGCGCCGCTCGCCCGCGATCTGCGCATCCCAGAGCCGAAGCCCGCCCTTACGGAATGCGCCCTGCACCTCGCCCGCGCCAAAGGGCAGGACAACATAGGTTTCCGTGATGGCGGGCGCGGGGCCGCCCAGAACGTTGTGGATGTCGGGCGTGCCGGACAATTGCCAGCGCACCCGGCCCGTGTCGGTCTCGATCGCCCAGGCGACCTCTCCGCCCGCGACCACGTAGACAAGCCCGTCATGCACCGCAGGCGACGCGGTTGTGGGCGCATCAAGCCGTTGCTGCCAGATCACCCCGCCGGTGGCCGGATCAAGCGCGGAGATCGTTCCGAAATTCGACACCACGAAGAGCTTGTCGTCGCCAAAGGCCAGCCCGCCGCCGCTGATGGCCTTGCCGCTCTGGCCCGGCGGGGTCAGGTCTCGGGTCCACAGAACCTGGCCCGCGGTCGAGACCGCCGTCACCCGTGCCAGTGCGTCGAGCGTGAAGATGCGCCCGCCCGCCACCACCGGATCGGCGGTGATGCGCACGCGCCGCCCGTCCCCCGCGCCGATATTGGCCGACCACAGAAGCGCGGGGGCCGCAGCAAGCGCCGGATGCGCGGTGCGCCCGATGGGCGTGCCGTGGCGCTGGCGCCATTCGGGATTGGCCACGGTGGCGGGCAGCGTGAGGGGCAGGGCGCGGTTCGCGGGCGTCTCGGCCGCCTGGGCACGCCGCGCCTCGGTCTGAAGCACCTCCCGGATATTCTCCCTCGGGCCGGGAAGGATCGGGTCCTTCTTGGCGCATCCCACAAGGGCAAGGGCCGCAAGCGCCCCGATCAGAACCGATTTTGCCGCCACCACTGCCGCCCCCATTCGTCCTTTAAGCTGCGCCGCCTTATTGACCGGCGGGCAGATCGTCATTTAGGCCCCGCATCTCGGGCAGGTCCTCACCCAAGGCCACAATCACCTGTGTCGCACGGCGGCGCAAGGCTGCTGTTGCCTCCGCATCCATGGCGAGTGCCGTCAGCCGTTCCAGCGCCGCGCCGCGCGCCCCGGTTTCGATGTCGATGAGCGCAAGCTGTTCCTCGGCCAGAAGCCGCAAGAGGCCGGTGCCGCCTGCAAAGGGCGCGAGCCGCGCGCGGCGCTCGTCGGCGCTCAGTCCCGAGCCGGGCAGGGCCACTGCCTTGAGCGTGGCGATCTGTTGATAGACCTGCGGCACGCCGGACCGGTCCGCCACCGCCAGAAGACGCGCCGCCGCACCTGCCGGGTCGGTATCGGCAATCTCGGACGCGGCGAGAAGATCGCGCAGCGCAGCACCGCCGGGGCCGGGGGCCTCGACGGCATCAAGATCCGCCACGCGCCCCTCCCCCTCGGGGGTGGCAAGCGCCGCAAGGATCGCATCGCCGAACGCCTCGGCGCGGGCCTGTGCCTGCGCCTTGCGCCATTCGTTCCACGCCGCCCCGCCGACGAGAAGCAGGATGGCCAGCACGGCGATCCAGCCATAGCGGCGCAACAGCGCATAAAGCCGGTCACGGCGCACCTCTTCGGTGACTTCCTCGATGAAACTGTCGCTGTTGCTCACGCCGAACCCCTTGCCGGATTTCGCCCCTCTTAACGCGAAGCCCCGGCCCTGCCAAGGGGCGCGTGGCGCTCAGCCCGCCAGCGCCGCGTTGAGGTTCGTGTCGATCTTCTCGAGAAAGCCCATGGTGGTGAGCCAGCCCTGATCGGGGCCGACAAGCAGCGCGAGATCCTTGGTCATATGGCCGGATTCCACGGTTTCCACCACGACCCGCTCCAGCGTCTCGGCGAAATGGCGCAAGGGATCGTTGCTGTCGAGTTTCGCGCGGTGTTTGAGCGCGCCGGTCCAGGCGTAGATCGAGGCGATGGAATTGGTCGAGGTCGCCTCGCCGCGCTGATGCTGGCGGTAGTGGCGGGTGACGGTGCCGTGGGCCGCCTCGGCCTCCATGATGCGGCCATCGGGTGTCAGAAGCTGGCTTGTCATCAGGCCGAGCGAGCCGAAGCCCTGCGCCACGGTGTCGGACTGCACATCGCCGTCGTAGTTCTTGCAGGCCCAGACGAACCCGCCGTTCCATTTCATCGCGCAGGCCACCATGTCGTCGATCAGACGGTGTTGGTATTCGATGCCTGCGGCCTCGAACCGGTCCTTGAATTCCTCGTCATAGACCTTTTGAAACAGGGCCATGAACTGACCGTCATATTGCTTGAGGATGGTATTCTTGGTGCTGAGATAGAGCGGCCAGCCCAGATCGAGCGCGTAATTCATGCTGGCGCGGGCAAAATCGAGGATCGAGGCATCGAGGTTATACATGCCCATGTAGACGCCCGAGGAGGGGGCGCGGAACACCTCTTCCTCGATCACGGTGCCGTCCTCGCCCACGAATTTCATGCTGAGCGTGCCGGGGCCGGGGAATTTCATGTCCGTGGCCTTGTATTGGTCGCCGAAGGCATGGCGGCCGATAACGATGGGCCTGGTCCAGCCGGGGACCAGCCGGGGCACGTTGCGGCAGATGATCGGCGCGCGGAACACCACGCCGCCAAGGATGTTGCGGATCGTGCCGTTGGGCGATTTCCACATCTTCTTGAGGCCGAATTCCTCGACGCGGGCCTCATCGGGGGTGATCGTGGCGCATTTGACGGCGACGCCGACCTCAAGGGTCTTTTCCGCCGCATCGATGGTGATCTGGTCCTCGGTGCGGTCGCGTTCCTCGATGCCCAGATCGTAATAGAGCAGATCGAGATCGAGATAGGGCAGGATGAGCTTCTGCTTGATGAAATCCCAGATGATGCGGGTCATCTCGTCGCCATCCATCTCGACGATGGGATTCTCGACCTTGATCTTTGTCATGCTGCGCTCCGTCAAAATGACGGGGGCCGGATCATCCGGCCCCCGATCCGTTACCCGATGATGCCGTTCAGCGTGGCCGATGGCCGCATCACGGCGGCGAGTTTTTCGGGGTCGGGGTGATAGTAGCCGCCGATATCGGCGGGCTTGCCCTGGGCCGCGGCCAACTCGGCCACGATTGCGGCTTCGTTCTCGGCCAGCGCCTCTGCGATGGGGCCGAATTCCTCGGCAAGGGCCGCGTCGTCGGATTGCGCGGCCAGGGCCTCGGCCCAGTAGCGGGCGAACCAGTAATGGCTGTCGCGGTTGTCGGGCTGCCCCGCCTTGCGCGAGGGTGAGCGGTCGTGATCGAGGATGCCTTGGGTCGCCGCCTCGACCGCCTCGCCCAACACGCGGGCGCGGGCGTTGTCATGCGTTTCGGCCAGGAACTTGAGGCTTTCGCCAAGGGCGCAGAACTCGCCAAGGCTGTCCCAGCGCAGGTGGTTCTCGGCCTGCAATTGCTGCACATGCTTGGGGGCAGAGCCGCCCGCGCCGGTCTCGAACAGCCCGCCGCCATTCATCAGCTTGACGATCGACAGCATCTTGGCCGAGGTGGCCAGTTCCAGGATCGGGAAAAGGTCGGTCAGGTAGTCGCGCAGCACGTTGCCGGTGATGGCGATGGTGTTCTCGCCCTTGGTGATCGTCTCGAGGCTGGCGCGGGTCGCCTCGCGCGGGGCCATGATCTCGAACCTGTCGGCAACGCCCGCCGCCTCAAGGATGGGTTTCACATAGGCGATCAGTTCGGCATCATGGGCGCGCGCCGCATCGAGCCAGAAAATCGCGCGATAGCCCGTGGCCTTCTGCCGCGCGATGGCAAGGTTCACCCAATCCTCGATGGGGGCCTTGCGCGCCGAGGCTGACCGCCAGATGTCGCCCGCCGCGACCGCATGTTCGTGCAGCACGGTGCCGTCGTCGAGGATCATTCTGACGGTGCCCGCTTCGGGGATCTCGAAGGTGGTCGGATGGCTGCCGTATTCCTCGGCCTTCTGCGCCATCAGGCCAAGGTTCTGAACGGTTCCGGCGGTGGCGGGGTTGAGCTTGCCGTTTTCCTTGAAGAACCTGATCGTCTCGTCATAAACCGGCGCATAGGAATTGTCGGGGATGACGCAGGTGCAATCATGCTCCTTGCCGTCCGGCCCCCAGCCCTTGCCGCCCGCACGGATGAGCGCGGGCATGGAGGCATCCACGATCACATCCGAGGGCACATGCAGGTTGGTGATGCCCTTGTCGCTATCGACCATGTAGAGCGGCGGGCGCTCGGCGAGGCAGGCGTCGATGGCGTCCCGGATGTCGGCACGGTCCTTGACGCGGGCCAGAAGATCGCCCAGCCCCGCATTGGGGTTGACGCCGAGTGCGGCCATGTCATCGCCGAAGCTCTCGAACACCGGGGCAAGATAGGTGCGGACCGCGTGGCCGAAGATGATCGGGTCCGAGACCTTCATCATCGTCGCCTTGAGGTGGAGCGAAAACAGCGTGCCCTCGGCCCCGGTGCGCTCGATTTCCTGCGTGAGGAAGGCGTCGAGCGCGGCGGCGCTCATGTAGGTGGCATCGACCACGGTGCCTGCCGGATAGCTCACCGCGTCCTTGAGGACAGTTTCGCCGCTTGCCGTCTCCAGCACGATCGTTGCCGTCGCGGCCTTGGCGAGGGTGGCGGAGCGCTCGTTGGAGAAGAAATCGCCCCCCGACATGGCCGCGACGCGGGTCTTGCTCGCGGCGGTCCACTCGCCCATGGAATGGGGATTGGCCTGCGCGTAGGTCTTGACCGCGCTTGCGGCGCGGCGGTCGGAATTGCCCTCGCGCAGCACCGGGTTCACGGCAGAGCCCTTGAGCGCGTCATACCGCGCGCGCGCGGCCTTTTCGGCGTCGGTCACGGGCTCGTAGGGGTAATCGGGCAGCGCGTAGCCCTGGGCCTGCAATTCCTTGATCGCGGCGACTAGCTGCGGCTCGGAGGCGGAGATATTGGGCAGCTTGATCACGTTCGCGCCGGGGGTTTTGACCAGCTCTCCCAGTTCGGCCAGATCGTCGCCGATGCGCTGATCCCCGGTCAGATGATCGGAAAAGGCCGCAAGGATGCGTCCGGCAAGCGAGATGTCGCGCGTATCGACCGAGACACCGGCCGCAGACGCAAACCGGCGGATGATCGGCAGGAGCGAGGCCGAGGCAAGCTCGGGCGCTTCGTCCACCTTGGTGTAGATGATGTCGGGGATGTTGGCCATCGGGGGGCTCCTTTTGTCGATCCGGTCGCGGGGTCGAGTCTGGTTCACTCGCCTGCCTCATAGACGAAAAAGCGGACCGGGAAAAGATAGTATGCGACGGTATACAAAATTTTTCGCTCACGCCGTCCCGGCCAGCCTGCCGCGCAGCGGGTGCAGGATCACCAGCCCCGCCAGCACAGCCCCCAGCACGCCCAGATGCGCGGGCATCGGCGTGCCGGCAAAGGCCTGACCGATGGGAATCGCCAGCGCCACGCTGCCCACCGTGGCCACCGCGCCGGTCACGCTCGCCGCCATGCCCGCAATGGCACCCATCGGCTCCATCGCCAGCGCGTTGAGATTGCCGAGGGTAAAGCCCGCCTGCATGAACACGCCCGTCTGCCAGATCAGGAACACGGCGAATTGCGCGCCCGGCGGCAGGCCGATCTGCCATGCGAGGATGGCCAGCACCGACAGCGCCGCCTGCACGCAAAGCGCCGCGCGCACCATCCGCACCATGCCCAGACGCACGACGAGGCGCGCGTTGATCAGGCTGCCCATGCCCGCCACCAGCGCCATGCCGAAAAACCAGAACGGAAATTCCGCCCCGCGCCCGAAGCTTTCGTCAAAGACCGGCTGCACCACCGAGAGCGAGGTGAAGAGCGTCGTCATCGCCAGCATCTGCACCGCGATGGCACGACGGGTCACGGGATGGGCCACAACCTCGCGCGCGGCCATGGCCAGCGGTGCCACGCGGAACGGGCGGCGGCGGTCGGGGGGCAGCGGCTCGGGCAGGCGCAGCATCATCCATGACGAGAGCACCAGCGCGAAAAGGACGAAGGCGGCAAAGACCGCGCGCCAGCCCGCCAGCGCGATCAGCCCCGCCCCGATGAGCGGCGCGAAAGCGGGGGTGAGCGCGAACACCATCATCACGAAGGACATGAGCCGCGCCATCTCGCGCCCCGATGTCATGTCGCGGATGATGGCGATGGAAACAATGCGAAACGCCGCCGCCCCCAGCCCCTGCACCGCGCGCGCCACCAGCAGCGCCTCGAGCGACTGCGCCAGCATGGCCAGTGCAGCACCACCCATGTAGATCGCCGCCCCCCAGAGGATCACGCGCCTGCGCCCGAAACTGTCCGAGAGCGGCCCCGCGAGGAAGGTGCCGACGCCAAGCCCCGCCAGAAAGGCGGTGATGATGAGCTGTGCGCGGTTCGGGGCCTCGGGACTGAGCGATTGCGCTATATGCGGCAGGCCGGGCAGCATGGCGTCGATGGAAAAGGCCACGGTCGCGGCCATCATCGCCATGAGCGCGATGAATTCGGCGGGTTTGAGGGGCAGGGCGGTTGTGCCGGACATGGGAGGCTTTCACTGACGTGGCTCTGCCTTAGCACGCCGGGAACGGCGCGCCCAGAGCAAGGCGCGCGGGAAAGCGGGGAACCTCGCCCCTGCCCATTGACGCGCCGCCGCGTGCGCGCCAAAACTGCCGTATGAGCGAGGTCTTCAAGGGCACATTCACGCAGCAGGAACCGATCCCCGACGAGGGGATCGCGGCGGCGCTGGACGTGCTGCGCTCGGGGCGGTTGCACCGCTACAATCTGGTCGGCGACGAGCCGGGTGAGGTCGCGCTGCTCGAGCGTGAATTCGCTGCCTACACGGGCGCGCGCCATGCGCTTGCCGTTACCTCGGGCGGCTATGCCATGGCGACGGCGCTGCGCGCGCTCGGCGTGAAACCGGGCGACCCGGTGCTGACCAACGCCTTTACGCTGGCCCCCGTGCCGGGCGCGATTGCCAGCGTGGGCGCGGTGCCGGTCTATGTCGGCGTGACCGAGGGGTTGACCATCGACCTTGACGATCTGGCCGAAAAGGCAGGGCAGGCGCGGGTGCTGATGCTGAGCCACATGCGCGGGCATCTGGCGGATATGGACCGGCTGATGGCGATTTGTGACGCCGCAGGGATGAGCGTGATCGAGGATTGCGCACATACGATGGGAGCGGCGTGGCGCGGTGTGCCATCGGGGCGGTGGGGGCGCGTGGGCTGTTATTCCACCCAGACCTACAAGCATATGAATTCGGGCGAAGGCGGGTTTCTGATCACCGATGACGATGAGGTGATGGCCCGCGCCGTGATCCTCTCGGGCTCCTACATGCTTTACGCGCGGCACGGCACGGTGCCGCCTGTCGAGGTGTTCGAGCGGGTCAAGTATGACACGCCCAATGTCTCGGGGCGGATGGACCACCTGCGCGCGGCGATTTTGCGGCCGCAATTGCGCGCGCTGGATGCGCAATGCGAGAAATGGACCGCGCGCTACCGCGTGGTCGAGGAGGGCCTGCGCGGCACGCCGGGTCTGCGGATCGTGGAGCGGCCCGAGGCGGGGCGCTTCGTCGGCTCGTCGATCCAGTTCCTGCTGCTCGACTGGTCCGGGCCGCGCATCGAGGAGGTTCTGGCCCGCTGCGCCGCGCGGGGGGTGGAGCTGAAGTGGTTCGGCGGGGCAGAGCCGAAAGGCTTCACCAGCCGCTATGACAGCTGGCGCTACGCGCCCCATCCCGCCATGCCCGGGAGCGACCGCATCCTGCGGGCGATTCTGGATATGCGCCTGCCGCTCACCTTCAGCCTTGAGGATTGCGCGCAGATCGCGCGGATCATCCGCGCCGAGGTGGGGGCGGTCTGGCAGGCCGGTGAGTTACATGAGGATCGTTCGGCACGCGCCTGATACTATGGCCGAAAAACTGACCTGCGCGGCTCCAGCGTCAGCGCCTCCGGCCAGCCGAGGAAGAACTCGATCCCGGCAATCGTCAACACAATCCCGATCACGATCAGCCACAGCCGCACGGTGCGTGGCCCTGGCGGGCGGCGCGCCCATCGGGCCAGACGCAAAAGCCATGTGATGTTCATGGGCCGACAAACCGGACCTTGCCGATAAACGGCAGGTTGCGGTTGCGCTGCGCGTAGTCGATGCCATAGCCCACGACGAATTCATCGGGGATCTCGAACCCGATCCAGTCGGCGCGGATATCGGCCTCGCGGCGCGACGGCTTGTCAAGCAGGGCGATGGTCCTGAGGCGCGCGGGGCGACGGCTCCGGAGCAGGTGCAGGACGTGAAAAAGCGTGTGCCCGGTATCGACGATATCCTCGACCACGAGCACGTCGCGCCCTTCGATATCGCCGCGCAAGTCCTTGAGAATACGCACCTCCCGGCTCGATTCCATCGCGTTGCCATAAGACGAGGTCTCGACGAAATCGACCTCGACCGGCAGATCCAGCTCGCGCACCAGATCGGCGATGAAGATGAACGAGCCACGCAGAAGGCCCACCACGATAAGCTTTTGGGTGCCCGCGAATTCCGCCTCGATCTCGTGCGAGAGCGCCTCGACGCGCGCCGCGATGCTCTTGGCGGAGATGAGCTTGTCGATCACATAGTCGCGCTGCGGCATGACTTCCCCTTGCAAAATCGCGGCCAGTCTATGAAAAACCGCGCCACTGTCACGCGGAAAACCGGGGAAGCCATGCCGACACATGCCGAAACGCGGGTTCTGCCCTACACGGCGGACCAGATGTATGGGCTGGTCGCCGATGTCGCGCGCTATCCGGAGTTTCTGCCCTGGACGGCGGCGGCGCGGGTGCGCAGCGTGACCCCGCGCGATGATGGCGCGGAGGTGATGGAGGCCGATCTGGTGATCAGCTTCAAGGTCTTCCGCGAGCGATTCGGTAGCCGTGTGCTGCTCTGGCCCGAGATGCTGCGGATCGAGACCGAGTATCTGGACGGGCCGTTCAAACACATGCGCTCGAACTGGGCGTTCCGCGATGTGGAGGGCGGTTGCGAAGTGGCCTTTGACGTGGATTTCGCGTTTCGCAACAGGCTTTTGCAGTCAGCGGCGGAGATGTTTTTCCACGAGGCGATGAAACGGATCGTGCGCGCCTTCGAGGCGCGCGCGCAGGCGCTTTACGGCTGAGGGGCCTCTAGCGCGGCCAGCAGCAACGCGAGCGCGTGATCGCGGCTGAGGCGTCGGACCTCGGCGCGGCCCGCGGCACCGAACTCCTGCGTTTCGCTATGCGTCGTGCGGCCCGCCATGGCGCGGCCGAAGCAGACGCGCCCCTCGGGCTTGTGCTCGGACCCGCCCGGCCCGGCTATTCCGGTGATCGAAACGGCCAGTTGCGCGCCGCTATGGGCAAGCGCGCCTTGGGCCATTTCGCGCGCAACCTCTTCCGAGACGGCACCATGGGCGGCAAGGGTGGCGGGCGCGACGCCCAGCATCTCTGTCTTGGCCGCGTTGGAATAGGTGACGAAACCGCGCTCCACCACCGCGGAGGAACCCGCAACATCGGTGAGCGCAACCGCGACCATGCCGCCTGTGCAGCTTTCGGCGGTGGCAATCATGATGCCTTTTTGTTTTGCGATATCAATGATTTGCGCGGAGATCATCATGCAAAAACCACATGCGCGAGAAAGGCCCCCAGCATCACGCAGAGCGCCGCCGCCACCCCGGCGAGGATGTCGTCGAGCATGACGCCAAGCGCATCATTGCGCCGGTCGGCCCAGCCAATCGGCCCCGGTTTCCAGATGTCGAAGAGGCGAAAGGCGAGAAAGGCCACGATCCAGCCCGGCCAGAGCGCGGTGAGCGCCACACCTGCATGGGCCGCGCCTATGGAAACAGGCAGGAAGGCGAGCCATTGCCCCGCCACCTCGTCGATCACGATCTCGGACGGATCGTGATTGTCTTTTCCTTTTGTTTCCAGATGTGTGGCCAACCATCCTGATGCAAATGACACGACGACGCCAAGCGCCAAAAGGATCGGCCCGCCAGCCATGTGAAGCGCCCACGCAACAGGGAGCGCGGCAAGCGACCCCCATGTGCCCGGCGCGGGGCGCAGGTGGCCGACATGCAGGAAGGTGGCAACGAGATGGCTCAGGCGCATGGGGTCACCAGCGTGACGACGGTCTGCGCGGCGATACCCTCTTCGCGGCCGGTGAAGCCAAGGCGTTCGGTGGTCGTGGCCTTGACCGAAATGCGGCTCAACTCGACGCCGGTGATCGCCGATAGGGCTGCGCGCATGGCCTCCGCATGGGGCCCGATCTTGGGACGTTCGCAAAGGAAAGTAACGTCCATGTTGCTGATCCTAAAGCCTTTATCGGCCGCAAGCCCGACCGCGTGACGCAGGAAGATATGGCTTTCGGCGCCTTTCCATTGCGCCTCGGACGGCGGGAAATGGCGCCCGATATCGCCCTCGGCCAGCGCGCCGTAAATGGCGTCGGCGAGCGCGTGCAGCCCCACATCGGCGTCGGAATGGCCCTGTAGGCCGCGCTCATGCGGTACGGCGACACCGCAGAGCATGACATGATCGCCCGGCCCGAAACGGTGCACGTCAAAGCCGGTGCCGGTGCGAATATCCATCTGTGCCCCCAAAATGCGGCTGGCCCGGGCGATATCGCCGGGATGGGTGATCTTGAGATTGTCGGCGTGGCCGTGGGTGATCGTCACCGGCAAGCCGGCGGCGCGGGCGACGGC
Organism: Roseovarius sp. MBR-79; assembly: GCF_053628555.1. Lineage (NCBI taxonomy): Bacteria > Pseudomonadati > Pseudomonadota > Alphaproteobacteria > Rhodobacterales > Roseobacteraceae > Roseovarius > Roseovarius sp. MBR-79. The sequence continues at coordinate 144,685 of NZ_JBRJGP010000009.1, forward strand.
GACATCGTCGTCTGCGTCGCCCTCATGCGCGCGATGTGCGGCGAGGATAGACGCGAAATCAAAGCCTTGCGGGGTTTGTGCGGCATAGAGGCCGGCGCGGTCCTGCGTGCCGGTGACCGCGCCGTCAAGGCCGGTCCAGAGCGCGTCGGTCACGGGCAGCGCGGGGGCGGCGGCGGGGGCACCGGCACCCAAGGCATCGAGCACGCCGCGAATGACCGCAGCAGGAAGGGTGGCGCGGGCGGCGTCGTGGATGAGCACAAGGCGCGGCGGCGTGCCGGTCCGCGCCAGATGCTCCAGCCCGTTGAGGACCGAGGCGCGGCGGGTGGCCCCACCCGTCGTGACCTCGACGCCTTTGGGCGCAAGGGCCAGATCGTCGGGGTGCAGCACGATCAGCGTGCGGCCGACAAAGGGGCCGAACGCGGCGATGGTCCAGTCGATCACGCGGCGGCCCGCGAGGGGCTGCCACTGTTTCGGATGCTCCCCGCCCGCGCGGGTGCCCCGGCCGGCGGCGGTGATGAGGGCGGCGATTGTCATGACCCTTGATTAGGGCGCGGCGCGGACAAGCGCAATGCCGGGGCATGTGCCTAAAAAGCAGGCAATCGTCCCGGTGAGGGCGCGGATTTGGGCCGTCCGGCGTTGTGAGCAAGGCGCGAGGCAGGTAGAAGGGCGCTATTGCACAAGGATTGGGCACGCCATGCTGACTTTGGCCGACAGGCCCCTGACCCCGCCGGTCCTGCTCGCGCCGATGGCCGGAATCACCGATCTGCCCTTCCGCGATCTGGTGAGCGGGTTCGGCGCGGGGCTGGTGGTGAGCGAGATGATCGCCAGCCGCGAGATGCTGAGCGCGCGCCCCGGCGTGCGCGAGAAGGCGGAGCTGGGTCTGGGGGCGGGCAATACCTCGGTGCAGATCGCGGGCTGCGAGGCGGGGCCGATGTCCGAGGTGGCACGCAGGCTGGAAGGTGAGGGCGCGCAGGTGATCGACATCAACATGGGCTGCCCCGCGAAAAAGGTGACGCGGGCGCGCGGCGCGGGTGCCTCGGGTTCGGCGCTGATGCGCACGCCCGACCATGCGTTGCGGCTGATCGAGGCCGTAGCGGGGGCTGTGGAGGTGCCGGTCACGCTCAAGATGCGGCTGGGCTGGGATCACGCAAGCCTCAACGCGCCGCAGATCGCGGCGCGCGCCGAAGCTGCGGGCGTGGCGATGATCACGGTGCATGGGCGCACGCGCTGTCAGTTCTACAAGGGCTGTGCCGACTGGACGGCGATACGGGCGGTGAAAGACGCGGTGCGCGTGCCGGTGATTGCCAATGGCGATATCGTGGATGCGGCCTCGGCGCGGCGCGCGCTCGCACTTTCTGGCGCGGACGGGGTGATGATCGGGCGCGGCGCGCGCGGGCGGCCCTGGCTCCTGGCCGAGGTGGCCGCGTCCCTCTGGGGCACGCCCATGCCAATGGTGCCGCAGGGTGCGGCGCTCGCGGATCTGGTGGCGGGGCATCACGCGGCGATGCTGTCGTTTTACGGCCCCGATCTGGGAGGGCGCGTCGCGCGCAAGCATCTGGGCTGGTATATGGAGGCGGCCGCGACACCCGCGGCGCTGCGCCGCGCGGTGCTGACCGCCCCGCCCGCGCAGGTGGCGCGGCTCTTGCCCGAGGCGTTCGGGCTGCGGTGCGCGGCATGAGCGCGGACGAACCGCTCTGGGCGTCGCTGCCGGTGCCCGCGCTGGTCATCGACGAAGACGACCGCATTGCGCGGCTCAACCCGGCGGCGGAGGGGTTCCTGCTTGGCTCGGCGCGCGCGCTGGTGGGGGCGCCGGTCTGGGACCGGCTGGCCGTCGATGCGCCGCTCGAGGCGGCCTTTTCCCGCGCGCGGGAAAGCGGCGCGCCGCTCTTCGTCAACGATGTGGATGTGGGCACGGGCACGCGGCCGCCGGTGATGTGCTCGCTTCAGGTGGCCCCTATGGCGGGCGCGCCGGGGCGGATGCTGATGCTGATCGCCCCGCGAGAGATGGCCGGGCGCGTGGGGCAGAACAGCACCGTCAAATCCGCCGCGCGCTCGGCCATCGGCATGGCCGAGATGCTGGCGCACGAGATCAAGAACCCGCTGGCGGGGATCACCGGGGCGGCGCAGCTTCTGTCGATGACGCTCACGGCGGAGGACCGGGAGTTGACCGATCTCATCGTGAGCGAGAGCCGCCGCATCGTGGCGCTCTTGGAGCGGGTCGAGCAGTTCGGCAATGTCGGCGCACCGGTGCTGCAAGCGGTCAACCTGCATGACGTGCTTGACCGGGCGCGGCGCTCGGCGATGCTGGGTTTCGCCGGCGGGATGCGCTTTGTCGAGGACTACGACCCCTCGCTGCCGCCCGCGCTTGGCGACGGGGATCAGCTTGTGCAGGTGGTGCTCAACCTCTTGAAGAACGCCGCCGAGGCCGCGCCGCAGGGCAGGGGCACGATCCGGCTGCGCACCCATTACGACGCAACCCTGCGGGTGCGGCGCGGCGGCGACGCGCGCGCGCTGCCCCTGCATCTCGAGGTGATCGACGACGGGCCGGGCCTGCCGCCCGAAATCGCAAGCGATGTGTTCGAGCCCTTCGTGTCGGGGCGCGAGAACGGCACCGGGCTGGGGCTGGCGCTGGCGGCCAAGATCGTCTCGGACCATGGCGGCTGGATTTCGGTCGACTCGGGGCCGGGGCGCACGGTGTTCCGCATATCGCTGCAACGCGCGGATGCGCAGGACAAGGAGGGCTGAGACATGGATGGCACGGTTCTGGTCGCCGATGACGACCGCACGATCCGCACGGTTCTGACGCAGGCGCTGACGCGGGCGGGGTGCAAGGTCCATGCCACATCCTCGCTGACCACGCTGATGCGGTGGGTGGCCGAGGGCCGCGGCGATGTGGTGATCTCGGACGTCATGATGCCCGATGGCAACGGGCTCGAGATGCTCCCCAAGATCGCGCAGGACCGCCCCGGCCTGCCGGTGATCGTCATTTCGGCACAAAACACCATCATGACCGCGATCAAGGCCGCCGAGGCAGAGGCGTTCGACTACCTGCCCAAGCCGTTCGACCTGCCGGACCTGATGAAGCGCACCGCGCGGGCGCTCGCCGCGCGCGAACGCAAGGGCGCGCGCGAGGCCCCCGATGAGCGGCCCGAGGACTTGCCGCTCATCGGGCGCAGCGCGGCCATGCAGGCGCTCTACAAGGTCGTGGCGCAGGTGATGCATGCCGATCTGCCGGTGATGATCTGCGGCGAGTCGGGTACGGGAAAATCGCTGGTGGCGCGTGCGGTGCATGATTACTCGGACCGCCGCAGCCTGCCTTTCGTGACCGTCACGGGCGCGGACCTCCATGATATCGACGGCCCGGCGCAGGTCATGGCGCGGGTGCGCGGCGGAACGCTGGTGCTGGACGAGGTCAGCGATCTTTCGCCCGAGATACAGGGCCGGGTGGTGCGGATGATGGAGGCACCGGGCGAAAGCGCGCCGCGTTTCATGGCGACAAGCCGGGTGCCGCCGGCGCAGGCGCTGGAGGAAGGGACCCTGCGAGAGGATCTCTATTACCGGCTGAGCGGGGTGGTGATCGACGTGCCGAGCCTGCGCGCCCGGATCGAGGATATCCCGATCCTCGCCACGCATTTCCTCGCGCGCGAGGACCGGCCCGGCGCACCCGAGCGGCGGTTGTCGGAGGAGGCGGTGGATCTGATGCGCGCCTATAGCTGGCCGGGCAATGTGCGGCAGTTGGAAAACGCCATGCGGCGGCTGGCGCTCACGGCGCAGGCCGAGGTGATCGGGCGCGCCGAGCTGGCCGCCGTGCTGGGCACCCAACCCAAGGCAGAGCCGGTGATGCGGCCGGGTCGGGGCGAGACGTTGAGCGGCGCGGTCGGCGCCCATCTGCAACGCTACTTCGACCTGCATGGCGGAGAGTTGCCGCCCTCTGGCCTGCACGCGCGGATCCTGCGCGAGGTGGAGGCCCCGCTCATCGAGATCGCGCTCGAGGCGACGGGGGGCAACCAGATCCGTTGTGCCGACCTTCTGGGAATCAACCGCAATACGTTGCGAAAGAAAATGACCGATCTGGATATTCGCGTGACACGCCGCCGCAAGTTGATGTAAAACTGCAACAGCACTGTGGCGGTGAGGGCGAAGGTCGCGCTTGTCGTCTGCATGTTGGGGTGGGGGCAGAGGTCCCCACAACCAGAGCCGGGGGGCGGCGTGGCAACACAGACACGCAATGTGAGCGGACCGATGCGCGGTGCCTTCGGCTCGGCGCGGTTGCGCAGACTGAGGGGCTGGGGCGCGCTTGGCCTTGTGCTGCTTGGTCCGGTGCTGGCGGTTCTGACCTATCTGGTGATGGGTCCGCTCGACCGGGGCAGCGGGTCAGACCTGCTGCGGCTCGTGCTTTTGGCGGACATGGTCTATGTGCTGGTGGTTGCGGGGCTGGTGCTGCAACGGGTGGCGCGGATGGTGGCGGCGCGGCGCTCGCGCTCGGCGGGCTCGCGGTTGCACCTGCGGCTGACCGGCGTCTTTGCGCTGATGGCGCTGCTGCCGACGATTTCGGTCGCCGTCTTTGCGATGCTGTCGATCAACATGGGGCTGGAGGCGTGGTTTTCCGAGCGGGTCGGGCGCGTGGTCGATAGCTCCGTGGCCGCCGCACAGGCCTATGAAGAGGAACACCGCCGCGATCTGGTGGCCGACGCGCAGGTTCTGGCGCGGGTGATCGACGCCACACGGCGCGTCACGGCCTTCATGGGCGATGGCGACATAAGGCAGGTGCTGTCGTCAGGACAGCGCGAGATCCAGCGCGGCCTCAAGGAGGCCTTCGTGATCGACGGAACAGGCGAGATCCGCGCGCGCGGCGAGCGCTCGTATCTCTTCGATTACGAGCGCCCGACCCCTGAGCAGATCGCGGAAGCGCGCGCCGAGGGTGTGCTTGTGATCCGCGACTGGGACAATGACGAGTTCCGCGCGCTCCTGCCGCTTGACGCCTTTCCCGACCGGCTGCTTTACGTGAGCCGCACGGTGGATGGCGCGATCCTCAACCTGCTCGACGACACACAGGAAACCGCCACCTTTTACAAGCAGCGCGAGAGCGAGCGGGGCCGGGTCCTTTTCGAGTTCGGGCTGGTCTATTTCGGGTTCGCCGTCATTCTCATCCTTGCCGCGATCTGGCTGGGGATGTGGTTCGCGGAACGCCTGTCGCGGCCCGTGGGGCGGCTCACGGCGGCCGCGCAGCGGGTGGGTGAGGGCGATCTGGAAACGCAGGTGCGCGAGGAGGAGGGCGACGACGAAATTGCCCTGCTCAGCCGGTATTTCAACCAGATGACCCGCCAGTTGAAGGGCCAGCGCGACCGGCTTCTGGCCAATACACGGCAGATCGAGCGGCGGCGGCGGCTGTTTGATTCGGTGCTGGGGTCGGTCTCGTCGGGCGTGGTGGGCCTTGATGCCAAGGGGCGCGTGACCTTCGTCAATCGCGCTGCCGAACGTCTGCTCGACTGGAAGGAGGATCAGCAGTCGCTGGCGCTCTCGATGGCGGTGCCCGAGTTCGGCACGCTGTTCGACCGGCTGATGCAGAGCCCCGGCGGCTTTGTCCAGGAGGAGATCCGCGTCACCCGCGGGCGGCGACAGGAAAACCTGCTGGTGCGCATGTCCACGCGCCACACCGAGGGCGGGCAGCGCGAAGGCTTTGTGGTGGCGTTCGACGATGTGACCGATCTGGTGAGCGCGCAGCGCATGGCCGCCTGGGGCGACGTGGCGCGGCGCATCGCGCACGAGATCAAGAACCCGCTGACGCCGATTTCGCTGAGTGCCGAACGCATCAAGCGCAAGTTCGCCCGCCAACTGCCCGAGGACGAGGCGGCGAAGCTTGAGGAGTTGACCGATGTGGTGGTGCGCCAGACCAATGACCTGCGCCGGATCGTCGACGAGTTTTCCAAGTTCGCCCGCATGCCCGAACCGCAGACGCGCACCGAGAGCCTGAGCAAGGTGCTGCGCGACGCGGTGCTGTTGCAGGAGGCGGGCCAGCCCGAGGTGCGGTTTGACCTGGCGCTCGACGAGGGGCCGCTGGCGGCGCGGATTGATCCGGCGATGATCGGGCAGGCGCTGACCAACCTGATCAAGAACGCGGGCGAGGCGATCGAGAGCCTTCGGGAAAAGGGCGCGCCCGAGGGGCACCTGCCCACGATCCGCATCGAGAGCGGGGTAGAGGACGGCAAGGCCGTCATTGCCATTTCCGACAACGGCATCGGCCTTCCAGACGATCGCGCGCGGCTTTTCGAGCCTTATGTGACAACGCGCGACAAGGGCACCGGCCTTGGCCTGCCCATCGTCAAGAAGATCATCGAAGAGCATGGCGGAACGCTGATGCTGGAGGATGCAGAGCCGTTTTCGCCGGGGGCGCATGCGGGCGCGCGCGCGGTGGTGCGGCTGCCGCTGATGTCGGCGACCGATACGACAGGTGAGGCCCGGGCGGCCGAGTGAGGGGGACCCATGAGTGACATTCTGATTGTCGATGACGAACGCGATATCCGCGAGCTGATTTCGGATATTCTCGAGGATGAGGGCTATACCACGCGGCGGGCGGGCAATTCCGACGAGGCGATGGCGGCGATCCGGGCCGAGCAACCCGGCCTTCTGATCCTCGATATCTGGCTCAAGGACAGCCAGATGGATGGCATCGACATCCTCAAGGCGGTCAAGCGCGATTACCCCGATGTGCCGGTGGTGATCATTTCGGGCCATGGCAATGTCGAGATCGCCGTCGCGGCGATCAAGCAAGGGGCCTATGACTTCATCGAAAAGCCCTTCAACATCGATCAGTTGATGGTGGTGATCCGGCGCGGCATGGAGACAAGCCGCCTGCGCCGTGAAAATCAGGCGCTCAAGCGGCGCGAGACGGCCCCGTCGGAAATGCTGGGCGACGCGCCCCCCTTTCGCGCGCTTCTGGGCCAGTTGGAGAAGGTCACGAAATCCAATGGCCGGGTGATGCTGAGCGGGCCTGCGGGATCGGGCAAGGAACTGGCGGCGCGTTATATCCACGCCCATTCGGCGCGCAGCCAGAGCCCCTTTGTCACCGTCGCCTGCGCCTCGGTCGCGCCGGAACGCATGGAGGAGGTGCTCTTCGGCCGCGAAAGCCCCGAGACGGGTGTGGCGCCGGGTCTGCTGGAGGAGGCCAATGGCGGGGTGATCTATCTCGACGAGGTGGCCGACCTGCCCGAGGGCACGCAGTCCAAGCTCCTGCGGGTGTTGGTCGATCAGACCTTTCTGAGGGCGGGGGGCAGCACCAAGGTCAAGGTCGATCTGCGCGTGATTTCCTCGACCAGCCGTGATCTGGAGGCCGAGATTGCCGCCGGCCGGTTCCGGCGCGAGCTTTATCACCGGCTCAACGTGGTGCCGGTGCGGGTGCCGGGGCTCGACGAGCGGCGCGAGGATATCCCGCGACTGGCCCAGCATTTCATCGCGCTTCTGAATGCCACGCAGGGCCTGCCGCTGCGCGCGCTCTCGGAAGAGGCGGCGGCGCTCTTGCAGACGATGACCTGGCCCGGCAACGTGCGCCAGTTGCGCAACGTGATCGAGCGGGTGCTGATCCTTGGCGACAGCGGCGGGCCGATTTCCGCAAGTGAATTACCGGGCGAGAGCGCGGCACCGCTGGAGCAGGGGCGGGTGATCATCTCCGGCTCGATCGCGACCCTGCCGCTGCGCGAGGCGCGCGAGGCCTTCGAGCGGGAATACCTGATGACGCAGATCAACCGCTTTGGCGGCAATATCAGCCGCACGGCGGAATTCGTCGGCATGGAGCGCAGCGCGCTGCATCGCAAGCTCAAGTCGCTCGGCGTGGTGGGCACGACCCGCGAAAGCGAGGCGGCGGAGTGACCCGCCGCCTCTGCCGTGTCAGAGCATGTCGCGCAGCCGCCAGCCGCCCGCGTGCAGACGCAGACGCCCGCCGCCGGTGACGGCGAGGATCGCCACCGCAAGTAGCGCCAAGACGCGTTCGGGGCTAAGAACCGGCCCGTGATAGAGCGCCGCCGCCGCCGTGCAGACCACGATCCCGATGACCGCCACGACCCGGCTGTAGATCCCGAGCAGCAACCAGAGCGCGATCAGCGCCAGAAGTCCGGCCACGCCCAGATCGAGCACCGCAGCCCCGGTGATCACGCTGTGACCCGAAAACCCGAAAATCACCCCGGCCGTCTCGGGTGCGAGATAACTGCTCACATGAGCCATGAAAAATACTGCCAACCAGAGTCGGCATACCAGTCCGACGGTGGGGATCAGTGCCTGTTGCATGTGTTGCCTCGATTCGCCTGTAAGTTTCTTGATCTATGCAAGTCAAGGTGGGGCAGGAAGCCGGAGACAGTCAACCAGAGCTTGTGCAAGGCTGAGCTTGCAGAATGAGCAAGACCATCCGGTCCGGCGCTCCGGTCACGTCATGACCGGGCATGATCGGGCCTGTGGCGGAAGGGGTGGGATTCGAACCCACGGATGCTTGCACATCGCCGGTTTTCAAGACCGGTGCAATCGACCACTCTGCCACCCTTCCCAGCCGCGAGTAGAGTGTCCCTAGCCCTGCGCGGGCGATTCTGCAAAGCCCTGATGGGGAAAATCCGCGCAAGGCGGGCCGGGGTGCTTTTCACGCAGCATTGGACAGGTTAGACTGCGCGAAAACCAAGACCGGGCGGGGACACGCCCGCAAGAACGCAGGTGCAAGGGGCGCAGGATGGATCGGGTGACAGCGGTGATGAGGGCCGGGCGCGTATTGGCGGGGCTGGCGGTGTTCGGGCTTGCGGCCTGCGATGAGAGCGGGAATTTCAGTTTCGGGCAACCGGCGGCGCGCGAGGCGGCATCGGGCGGCAGGTCCGTGCGGCTGGTGGAGCGCGATGTGGAGGCGCCGCAGGTCTTTCAGAAAACCGATATGGGGCTTTGGGACGGGCGGCCCTCGCTTGGCGGGGTCTGGGTGGCGCATCCCGATGTGACCGACCCCGAGCGCGTGATCATCCGCAACACCGCGAACGGCACCTTCGTGATCGGCGCGCTGTTCCGGCGGCAACGCGACCTGCCCGGACCGGCGTTCCAGGTCTCGTCCGATGCGGCGGTCACGCTCGAGATGCTGGCGGGCGCGCCCGCGCAGCTCAACGTGACCGCGCTGCGCCGCGAAGAGACCCCGGTGGAGGAGGACGCCCCCGCCGAGGTCGAAGAGATCGCCGCCCCCGCCGAGATCGAGGCGACGGCCCTTGATCCGGTGGCCGGGGCCGCTGCCGCCATAGATGCCGCAGAGGCCGGCACCGCGCCGGCACAGGCAGAGCCGGAGGCGTCGTCGAAACCCGCCGCCCCGGCGCGCCCTGCGTCTAGCCTCGGCACGCCTTTTGTGCAGGTCGGGATTTTCAGCGTCGAGACGAACGCACGCAACACCGCGACCGCGCTCCGGCAGGCGGGGATGGTGCCGACGGTTCTGGCGCAGACGTCGGCGGGCAAGCCGTTCTGGCGCGTGGTCGTCGGCCCGGCCACGACGGCCTCTGACCTCTCCGCCGTGCTGGGCAAGATCAAGGGGATGGGCTTTGCCGACGCCTATCCCGTCACCAACTGACCGGGGAGGGCCCTGAAAATGGTGCGCCTTTGGATTGCAGCCCTGGCCGCGCTCATGTTGGCGCTGCCTGCCGCCGCCTTTGAGACGAGCGCGCGGGGGGCCTATGTGGTGGATGTGACCACGGGCACGGTGCTTTTGAACAAGAACGCCGACGAGCCGCTGCCGCCTGCGTCCATGTCCAAGCTGATGACGCTTTACGTCGCCTTCGAGGCGGTCCGCGACGGGCGGCTGACGCTGGATGAGCGGCTGCCCGTGTCGGAACACGCGATGAGCTTTGGCGGCTCGACCATGTTTCTCAACACCCGCGACCGGGTGCGCGTCGAGGACCTGCTGCGCGGGATCGTCGTGCTCTCGGGCAACGATGCCTGCGTGGTCATCGCCGAGGCGCTCAGCCCCGACGGCACGGAGCCGGGCTTTGCCCGGTTCATGACACAGCGCGCGCAAGCCCTTGGAATGACCAATTCGGTCTTTCAGAACGCGAGCGGCTGGCCTGCGGCGGGCCATGTCATGTCGATGCGCGATCTGGCGCTTCTGGCGCGGCGGCTGATCGAGGATTTCCCGGAATTCTACCCGATGTTCGCCGAGACCGAGTTTCGCTTTGACGGGCGCGCGCCCGCCAATATTTACAACCGCAACCCGCTTCTGGGTCTGGGGATCGGCGCGGACGGGCTCAAGACCGGGCATACGAGCGAGGCGGGATATGGTCTTGTCGGCTCGGCGGTGCAGGGCGACCGCCGGGTGATCTTCTCCATCACCGGACTGGACAGCGCCGCCGACCGCGCCCGCGAATCCGAGGCCATCGTCAACTGGGCGTTCCGGCAATTCGCGCAGAAATCGCTTGCGCGCGCAGGCGAGGTGGTGGCCGAGGCCGAGGTCTGGATGGGCGATGTGCCGCGTGTGGGGCTGATGCCCGCCGAGGATATCGACACGCTCCTGCCCATTCTCGGGGCTGACCGGATCGCGGGCGAGGTGGTCTATACCGGCCCGGTGCGCGCGCCGGTGGTCAAGGGCGACGTGTTGGCCGAACTCGTGTTTGCACCCGAGGGCCTGCCCGAAACGCGGGTGCCGCTGGTGGCGGCCTCGGATGTGGCACCCGGCGGGTTCATGACCCGGTTGCGCACGGTTTCGGGGTTGCTTCTCACCCGTCTGCGCGAGGGTCCCGAGGGGGCGCTTTGAGCGCGCGCGGTCACTTCATCAGCTTCGAGGGGATCGACGGCTCGGGCAAGTCCACGCAGGCGCGCCTTCTGGCCGAAGCGCTGCGGGGACAGGGCCGCGAGGTGGTGCTCACCCGCGAGCCGGGGGGCAGCGCGGGGGCCGAGGAGATCCGCAAGCTGGTGCTCACGGGCGCGGGCGACCGTTGGTCGCCGGAGACCGAGGTGCTGCTCTTCACCGCCGCGCGGCGCGACCATCTGGAGCGGGTGATCGCGCCCGCGATTGATCGCGGCGCGGTGGTCATCTCGGACCGCTTCGCCGACAGCACGCGGGTTTATCAGGGCGTGGGCCGGGCCGATCTGCGTCCGCTGGTGGACGAATTGCACCGGCTGGTCATAGGGCAGGAGCCGGATCTGACGCTCCTGATCGACATCGACCCGGCCATGGGTCTGGCGCGCGCGGAGGCGCGCGGTGGCGGCGAGGCGCGGTTCGAATCCTTCGGGTTGGGTCTTCAGGAGCGGTTGCGCGCGGGGTTCCTGGCGCTGGCCCGCGAGGCACCCGGGCGCGTGCAGGTGATCGACGGTGCGGGCGAGGCGCAGTCGGTCGCGGCGGAGGTGGCGCGCGTGGTCGCCGCGCGGCTGGCATGAGCGAGGCGCTGCCCGAACCCGACCGCGCCGAGGGCGCACCGCACCCGCGCGAGACGGTCCGGCTTTTCGGGCAGGGCGCGGCGGAGGCCGAATTTCTTGACGCCCATGCCACCGGGCGGCTGCATCACGGCTGGCTTCTGACCGGGGCGCAGGGCATCGGAAAGGCCACGCTCGCGTGGCGCATCGCGCGGTTTCTGCTGGCCAGTCAGACCCCGGCGGAGGAGGGCCTGTTCGGCGCGTCGCCCCCGCCCGAGAGCCTCGATGTAGACCCCGAACACCCCGTCGCGCGGCGGCTGCGGGCGCTGTCGGAGCCGGGGCTGTTCCTTCTGCGGCGCGGTCCCAATGACAAGGGCGACCGGCTGGCGCAGGAAATCCGCGTCGTCGAGGTGCGCAAGCTGGCGAATTTCTTCGGGATGTCGGCCACGGATGGCGGACGGCGGGTGGTGATCGTCGATGCCGCGGACGAATTGAACACGCAGGCCGCGAACGCGCTTCTGAAGATGCTCGAAGAGCCGCCGACGCGCACGGTCCTGCTGCTGGTGGCGCATCAGCCCTCGCGCCTTTTGCCGACGATCCGCTCGCGCTGCCGGATGCTGCGGCTGGCACCGCTCGGTGCGCCCGATATGGCGCGCGCCTTGCAACAGGCGGGGATCGACCCCGAGGGCGATCCGGCGGCGCTGGCGGAACTGGCGGGCGGATCGGTGGGCGCGGCGGTGCGCATCGCATCCCTTGGCGGTCTGGCGCTCTATGCCGAATGGGTGGCGCTGATGGAGAGCCTGCCGCGCCTTGACCGCCCGCGCGCGCTGCGGCTGGCCGAAACGGCGGCCATGCGTGGCGCGGAGGCGCGGCGCGACCTTCTGTTCACGCTCATCGGCCTTTTTCTCGTGCGGCTTGCCCGCACCGGGGCCACAGGTATGCCCCCCGAGATCGAGGCCGCAAAGGGCGAGGCCGCGCTTCTGGCCCGGCTGGCCCCCGATCCGCACCGCGCGCAAGTCTGGGCCGCGCTCTCGGAAGAGGTGGGCGCGCGGGCGCGTCATGGTCTGTCGGTCAATCTTGACCCTGCCGCGCTGCTCCTAGATACCGTGTTCAGGATCAAGGAGACCGCCGGGGGATGACCCGGCCATCGGAGGCCCATGACCGGCACGAACCGCATCACCGACAGTCATTGTCACCTCGACTTTCCCGATTTCGACGGCGAATTGGGCGAGGTGATCGCGCGCGCGCGTGCGGCGGGGGTGCACCGGATGGTGACGATCTGCACCCGGCTGCGCAACGAACCGCAGGTGCGCGCCATAGCCGAGGCACATGCGCCGGTCTTCTATGCCGCAGGCACCCATCCGATGAGCGCGGCAGAGGAGCCGCTGGCCACGGTTGACGCGCTCGTGGCGCTGGCCGCGCATCCGAAATTCGTGGGCATCGGCGAGACCGGCCTTGATTACCACTACACCGCCGAGAGCGCCGAGGTGCAAAAGCAGAGCCTGCGCATCCATATCGCGGCGGCTCAGGAAACCGGGCTGCCGCTGATCATCCATGCCCGCGACGCGGATGAGGACATGGCCCGGATCCTCACCGAAGAGTTCAGGAACGCCCCCTATACCTGTGTGATGCATTGTTTTTCGTCGGAGGCGGGGCTGGCGCGGGCGGCGCTCGATCTGGGGTTTTACCTGTCGATGTCGGGGATCGTGGCCTTTCCGAAGAGCCAGGCGTTGCGGGATATTTTCGCCGCCGCCCCGGTGGAGCGCATCCTTGCCGAAACCGACGCGCCCTATCTCGCGCCGCCGCCCCATCGCGGTCGCCGCAACGAGCCTGCCTACACGGTGCATACCGCGCAAAAAGGGGCCGAGGTCTTCGGCATGGACTGGCCGGCGTTTGCCGCGCAGCTTGAGGCCAATTTCGAACGGCTCTTCCCCAAGGCGGTGCTGTGATGGGCGAGTTGCGCTTTACCATCCTCGGGTGCGGCTCGTCGGGGGGGGTGCCACGGCTGGGGGGGCATTGGGGCGATTGTGACCCGACCAACCCGCGCAACACCCGCCGCCGCTGTTCCCTGCTGATCGAGCGCGAAACGACGGACGGCACCACCCGCGTTCTCATCGACACCGCGCCCGATCTGCGCGCGCAACTGCTCGACGCGGGCATAGGCAGGCTCGATGCGGTGGCCTATACGCATGCGCACGCCGATCATGTCCACGGTATCGACGATCTGCGGATGATTGTTTTCAACATGCGGCAGCGCCTGCCGGTCTGGGCCGATGGCGACACGCAGAACGCGCTTTATGCGCGCTTCGGCTATGCCTTCGTGCAGCCCGAGGACAGCCCCTATCCGCCGATCCTTGACATGCACACGATCGACGGGGCCTTCACCGTCGAGGGGGCAGGGGGGGCGATCACGCTCACGCCCTTCACGGTGGGTCATGGCAGTATCGACGCGCTTGGCTTTCGCGTGGGCGGCCTCGCCTATCTGCCCGACGCGGTGAAGATCCCCGAGCCGGTCTGGCCCCTGCTCGAGGGTCTGGATTGCTGGGTGGTCGATGCGCTGCGCCGCACGCCGCACCCGACCCATGCCCATCTCGAGATGACGCTGGAGTGGATCGCGCGCGCCGCCCCGCGCCGCGCGGTTCTGACCAACATGCATATCGACCTCGACTATGCGACCATCGACGCCGAAACGCCCGATCACATCACCCCCGCCTTTGACGGAATGGTGATCCGCTACCCGGTCTGAGCCGGTGCAGGCGCTGATCGAGGTCATCCTTCCGGTCTTTCTGGTGATCGGGTTCGGGTATCTGGCGGTCTGGCGCGGCTGGTTCAGCACGGCGGGGGTGGACGGTCTGATGACCTTTACCCAGAAATTCGCCATTCCCTGCCTCCTGTTCGCGGCCATCGCGCGGCTCGATCTGGCGCAGAATTTCGACTGGCGCCTGCTGCTGAGTTTCTATGGCGGCGCGCTTTCGGGGTTTCTGCTGGGGCTTGTCGGCGCGCGGGTCCTCTTCGGGCGGTCATGGGAGGATTCGGTGGCCATCGGCTTTGCCAGCCTCTTTTCGAACTCTGTTCTTCTGGGCCTGCCGATCATGGAGCGCGCCTATGGGCTTGGCGCGCTCTCGGCCAATTTCGCCATCATCGCGATCCATTCGCCGTTCTGCTACGGCATCGGCATCACCGCGATGGAGGTGGCGCGCGCGCGCGGACAGAGCGCGGGGCAGGTGGCGGCCAAGGTCTTTCGGGCGATGTTCTCGAACACGCTCATTCTCGGGATTGCCGCGGGATTTGCCGTCAACCTGTCGGGGCTGCCGATTCCGGGGCCGGTTGGCGATGCGCTTGACCTGATGGTGCGCGCGGCGCTGCCCGCCGCACTTTTCGGGCTGGGGGGCGTTCTGGTGCAATACCGCCCCGAGGGCGACATGCGCGCGATCCTCTATGTCTGCGCGATCTCGCTTCTGGCGCATCCGGCGATCACCTACGGGCTGGGGCTGGTGCTGGACCTGTCGCCCGGGGCGCTGCGCTCTGCGGTGGTGACGGCGGCGATGGCACCGGGGGTCAACGCCTATATCTTTGCCAACATGTATGGCCATGCCAAGCGTGTGGCCGCCTCAAGCGTGCTGATTGCCACGGGGCTGACGGTGCTGACGGCCTGGGGCTGGTTGCAGATCCTGCCGTGATCAGCGGTCAGACGGGTGGTTGACCCCGTCCACCCAGGGGATTTCCCCCAGATCGCGCGGGTGACAGCCCTCCAGGCAGGCGAGGTTGACGCCGTATTCATTGGGGTTCGAGCGGCGGCGGTGATGGGTGTAGATGCCGCAGGTCTTGCAGAACCAGTGCTGCGCGGTGTGCGTGCCCCAAGTGTATCTTGCAAGATTGTCGGCCCCCCGCACCACCTCCACGCCCCCGAGCGGGGCCGAGACCGCCACCGCCCCGCGCCGCGCGCATAACGAGCAATCGCAGCGGCGCGCGCTTGCCAGACCATCGGACAGGGTCACGCGCAATTCGACCGCGCCGCAATGGCAGGTGGCCTTGAGGGCATGGGTCATCGGCGTCGCCTCACGCGGGGAATGGAGGTGTGGCGAAATTCGTAGCGCGCCTGTGGGTTGGGCGGCACACCACCATGCAACTCCCAGAAGCGCGGCCCGCCGAGCCGCAGAAAGAGCGGCAACGCCAGCACGATCCCCGCCACGAATCCGCCCGCGTGCGCCCAATAGGCAACGCCGCCCGCATCGGGGTTGCTGCCCAGCCCGGCGAACACCTGGATGGCGAACCACAAAAGCAGCACAAGTGCGGCAGGAATCGTGATGATGCGAAAGAAGATGATGAAGATCAGCAGGATATCAACGCGCGCGCGCGGGAAAAGCAGCAGGTAGCCGCCCATCACCCCGGCAATCGCCCCCGACGCGCCCACCGTCGGCACCTGCGAGAGCGGCCCGCCAAAGATATGCGCCAGCCCCGCCGCGATGCCGGTCGCAAGGTAGAAGGCAAGATAGGGCAGATGGCCCATCCGGTCCTCGAGATTGTCGCCGAAAATCCAGAGAAACAGCATGTTGCCCGCGAGATGCATGAGCCCGCCATGCAGGAACATCGAAGTGACGATGCCTGACCACACGCCCCCCTGCGTGACCTTCGCCGGGATCATCGCATAGTCGAAATAAAAGCGCATGAGCGCGCGCTCATCCCCGAAAAGCGGCAGGTACCCGATAAAAATCAGGATATTGGCGGCAATCAGCGCATAGGTCACATAGGGCGTGCGCTGTGACGGGTTGTGATCGCGGATCGGGAACATACGGTGAAGCTAGCGCGGTTGCGCCCTCCCGAAAAGGCGCAAACGCTCGGGCGAGGCACCGCTTTCTTGAAAAGAAAGCGGCCCGAAATCTTTTGAAGATTTCGGGCTCTCGCGCGGTCAGGACATGCCACCCAGAAGCGCCGCGTTGCCGCCTGCCGCGGTGGTGTCGACGCAGACGTGACGCTCGTGGAGCGCGTGGCCCAGATCGGGCCGCCCGGTGATCAGCGGCAGGATCGGCCCTGCGCGGCGCGCCATGGCACCCGCATAGGCGCGCGCCTCGTCCGCGTCGCCCCACCAGAGCGCGCCCGAGAGCCCGCCCATGGTGACAAGCGCCTCGGGGTCCACCCGGCCTGTTGCCGCGACCGCCACGCCGCCAAGGGCCTCGATCGCGCGTTTCTGGGCCGCTGCGGCCTCACCCCCCGGCCCGAGGCAGAGGAGGGCTGCGCGCAGATGCGTGGTGAGGCGGTTCGACTCACCCGTCGGCCCCGGCAGCACCAGCGCCGCGCGCGGCGCGTGACCTGCGGCATTGGCCTTGTCGAGCGCGGCTTGCGCGTCGCGCACGGGCATCGCGGTTTCCCATTTCTGGCCCTGCACCGGTGCGGGCTGCGCGGTGAATCGCGTCAGGTAATGCGGCCCGCCCGCCTTGGGGCCGGTGCCCGACATGCCCTCGCCGCCAAAGGGCTGGGAGCCCACGATGGCGCCGATCTGGTTGCGGTTGACATAGATATTGCCCGCATGGACCGCCTCGGTCACGTGCTGCACGCGGTCGTCGATCCGGGTCATCAGGCCAAAGGTCAGGCCATAGCCGGTGGCGTTGATCGCCCCGATCACGCGGTCAAGATCGCGCGACTTGAAGGTGGCGAGATGCAGCACCGGGCCGAAAATCTCGCGCTCCATATCCTCGATGCCGCCGACTTTGATAAGTGTGGGCGCAATAAAGGTGCCGGCATTGGGCGTCTTGAGTTCGTGCAAGAGCCGCCCCTCGGCGCGGGCCTGCTGAATATGCGCGGCAATCCCGGCTCGGGCCTCCTCGTCGATCACCGGGCCGCAATCGGTGCTCAGGTGCCACGGGTTGCCCACGGTGAGCGCATCCATGGCGCCGGTCAGCATCTCGGTGAAATGCGGCGCGATATCCTCCTGCACGTAAAGGCAGCGCAGCGCCGAACAGCGTTGCCCGGCGGATTGGAAAGCGGATTCGACAATCGCCTGCACCGCCTGTTCCGGGAGCGCGGTGCTGTCCACGATCATTGCGTTCATCCCGCCGGTTTCCGCGATGAGCGGCGCGCCGGGGGCGAGGTGTTTGACCATCGCCGCACGGATTTTCAGGGCCGTGTCGGTCGAGCCGGTGAAGGCCACGCCGCCCACGCGCGCGTCAGAGGTGAGCGCCGCACCGACCTGACCCGCACCGGGCAGGAGTTGGCAAGCCGTGGCGGGCACGCCCGCGCGGTGCATGAGGGTCACGGCCAGATGCGCGATGAGCGGGGTCTGTTCGGCGGGTTTCGACAGCACCGCATTGCCAGCGGCAAGGGCGGCGGCTATCTGGCCGGTGAAGATGGCGAGCGGAAAGTTCCACGGGCTGATGCAGGTGAAGGTGCCCACGGGGGCCGCTTCGGGCGCGTTCGCGGCGTAGTAGCGCAGGAAATCCACCGCTTCGCGCAATTCGGCCACGGCGTCGGGAATCGACTTGCCGGCCTCGCGTGTGAGAACCGCGAATATCTCGCCGTAATTTTCTTCGTAAAGGTCGGCCACGCGGTTAAGGATCGCGGCGCGTTCGGTCGCTGACGCCTCCCACGGGGCGGCGGCGGCGAGCGCGGTTTCCACATCCGCTTTCGACGCCCACGCCACGGTGCCGGGGCTGTCTGCGGGATCGGCGGGGTTCTCGACGCGTTCGGGTGCCTCAGGCTGCGCCTTGCCCGCCAGAAGTGGTGCCGCGTCCCATTTGTGCGAGGCAAAGGGTGCGCGCGCCGCCTCGATGGCGTCGAGCGTGGGTTGGTGGCGCAGATCGAAGCCGCGCGAATTGGGCCGCTCGGGCAGGAACAGCTCGGGCCCGGTGGGCAGGTGCGGCGCGGGATCGTTCACCGCGTCGAACGGGTCGCGGGCGACGGTCTCGGGGGCCACGCTGTCATCGACAATCTGGTTGACGAAGCTGGAGTTGGCCCCGTTTTCCAGGAGACGCCGCACCAGATAGGCCAGCAGGTCCCGATGCGCGCCCACAGGGGCGTAGATGCGGCAGCGGGTGCCCTCGGCCTTCAACACGATGTCATGCAGCGCCTCGCCCATGCCGTGCAGGCGCTGGAACTCGAAGGCGCGCTTGTCGCTGGCCATGTCGAGGATCGCGGCGGCGGTGTGGGCGTTGTGGGTGGCAAATTGCGGATAGATGCGGTCGGTCATTGACAGCAGCTTGCGCGCATTGGCGATATAGCTGATGTCCGTCGCCGCCTTGGAGGTGAAGACCGGAAAGCCGTCAACGCCCGCGACCTGTGCGCGCTTGATCTCGGTATCCCAATAGGCCCCCTTGACCAGCCGCACCATGATGCGGCGGTCGAGCCGCGTGGCGAGGTCATTGAGAAAGTCGATCACGTGGCTGGCGCGCTGACCGTAAGCCTGCACCACCACGCCGAACCCGTCCCAGCCCGCCAGCGCAGGCTCCGAGAGCACGGTTTCGATCACGTCGAGCGAGAGCGACAGGCGGTCGGCCTCTTCGGCGTCGATGTTGAGGCCCATCTTCGCCGACTTCGCAAGAAGCGCGAGGCTGCGCAGGCGCGGCACAAGCACCGCCATCACCGCGTCGCGCTGCGCCACCTCGTAACGCGGATGCAGCGCCGAAAGTTTCACCGAAATGCCGGGGTTGGCGCGGATGTCCTTGTGGGTGCAGGCATTGGCAATGGCGCTGATCGCGCGGCTGTAGCTCAGGTGATAGCGCGTGGCATCGGCATCGGTGCGCGCGGCCTCGCCCAGCATGTCGTAGGAATAGGTATAGCCCTTCTTTTCCATCCCTGCCGCGCGGTCCATCGCGCCCTGGATCGTCTCGCCCAGAACGAACTGACGGCCCATTTCCTTCATCGCGCGACCCACGGCGGTGCGGATGACCGGCTCACCCAGCCGCTTGATCGCGGCGCGCAGGTGGCCCACGGGGCCGGGGGCCTCGTCCTTGAGCACGCGGCCCGTCAGCATGAGCGCCCAGGTCGAGGCATTGACCAGCGACGAGGTGGAGTGGCCCATATGTTTGCCCCAGTCCGACGGCGCGATCTTGTCCTCGATGAGCGCGTCGATGGTGTCGGCGTCGGGCACCCGCAAGAGCGCCTCCGCGAGACACATCAGCGCAATGCCCTCATCTGTGGAAAGCCCGTATTCGGCCAGAAACACCTCCATCAGGCCGGGGCTCGATTGTCCCCGGATCGCGCGCACCAGATCGGCACCGCGTGCGGTGATGCGGGCGCGGTCGGCCTCGCTCAGCGCGGCGAGATCCGTGAGGCGCGCCAGAACCCCGCTCTCATCGGCATAGGTGGCAAGGTCGATGGCGCGGCGAATATCGGTGTCGTATGGCATGGAAACCCCCCAATGTGTCATGATCATGATAGCATCGGTTTGGTGGTGACATTTCCCGATTGATGTGCGATTGACAGGCGATTGGATCGTTCAGGGGGCAGAATTGAGCCAAAGTGAATATTCCGACCTCGACCGCTTCGACCGGGCGATTCTGCGGGTTCTGGCGACGGACGGGCGGATCAGCGTGACGGATCTGGCGCGCGAGATCGGCCTGTCGAAATCGCCCACGCAGGCGCGGTTGCGCCGGTTGGAGAGCGCGGGCGTCATCACCGGCTATCGCGCGCTCTTTGATCCGATCCGGTTGGGGCTCGATCATGTGAGCTTTGTCGAGGTGCGCCTGCATGACACGCGCGAGGCGGCGCTGGCCGCCTTCAACGCGGCGGTGGCCAAGATCCCCGAAATCGAGCAGGCGCATCTCATCGCCGGGAACTTCGACTACCTGCTCAAGGTGCGCACGCAGAACATGGCCGATTACCGCCGCGTCCTGGCGGAACAGATCTCGACCTTGCCGCATGTGTCCAACACCTCAACCTATGTGGCGATGCAGGCGGTCAAGGAAAACGCGCTTGGCGATGTGATCTGAGCGCACGCCGCCACCGCCACAGGAGACAAGGGGCAGAACGGCGGTAGCCTTTGGCGACGTTCTATGTGATATGCTGAAGCCGGAATGCGGACGTGGTGGAATCGGTAGACACAAGAGACTTAAGCCATGTTTTGAGTGCCCCGGTGGAAACGCCGGGTGCAGAACTGCTCAAATTCGGGGAAAGCTAACGGCCGTGATCATGGCCCATGCCAATCCCGAGCCAAGCCGGTCGAGACCTCAACTCGGACGGAAGGTGTAGAGACTAGACGGGCAGCACCTAAGGCCGGGGACCCGGTGATGGTGAAGGGATAGTCCAGACCACGAACGGCGCGTCTGCGTCGGCGGTGAAAACCGTAGCAGGTACGAAAATCTCTCGATCGTATGATCGTGCGGGTTCGAGCCCCGCCGTCCGCACCATTCCCATGCCCGGCCTGCTGTCCTTCGGCGTCCGGGCTATCTCAGTCCTGATGGATATATGATCCCGGCGCCTCGGCAAGGGCGGGGTGATCGGGGTGATCACCGGGCACACGCGCGGGCACCGTGCCACTGCTGTGCCCCTCCAGCCAGCGGCCCCATTCCGGCCACCAGGACCCTTGCACGGGGTCATGCGCTGCCAGCCATGTGTCAGGGTCGCGGTAATGCGCCCCGGCGGGGCGGTGGCCGATCCGGTAATGCCGCCCCTTGTGGCCCGGCTCTGACAGGATGCCGCCATTGTGGCCGCCCTTGGTCAGCAGGAAATGCATGTCGCAATCGGTGAACAGCGCGGTCTTGTAGACCGAGCGCCAGGGCGCGATATGGTCGGTCTCGGTGCCGATGGTGAAAAGCGGCACGGAAATGTCCTTGAGCGCGATCACCCGTCCCTCAACCGCGAAGCGCCCTGCCGTGACGCGGTTATCAAGGAATATCCCGCGCAGATATTCCGAATGCATCCGCGCAGGCATCCGCGTGGTATCATTGACCCAGACGGTGATATCCGTGGGCAGATCCGGCTCGCCCAGCCAGTAGCGCCGCACCGCGCGCGACCAGATCAGATCCTCCGCGCGGATCGCGGCAAAGGCCCCGGACATCTGCGGACGGTCCAGATAGCCCTGAGACCACATCAGATCCTCGAGGAACGCGACCTGGCTTTCGTCGAGGAAAAGCAGCAATTCGCCCGCTTCGGCGAAATCCACCTGTGCCGCCATCAGCGTGACCGAGGCGAGGCGGTCGTCACAGTCACGCGCCATCGCCGCCGCCGCGATGGCCAGAAGCGTGCCGCCGAGGCAATATCCGTTGGCATGCACCTTTTGGCCCGGCACGATCTCGTTGATCACCTCCAGCGCCTGCATGACACCTTGCGTGCGGTAATCCTCCAGCGACAATTCCGCATGCTCCGCGCCGGGATTGCGCCACGAGATGCAGAACACCGTATAGCCCTGCGCGACCAGCCAGCGGATCAGCGAGTTCTCGGGCGAGAGGTCGAGGATGTAGTATTTCATGATCCAGGCGGGCACGATCAGCACCGGTTCGGCCTGCACCTTGTCGGTGGTTGGGGAATACTGGATCAGTTCCAACAACTCGTTGCGATAGACCACCGCCCCCGGCGTGCAGGCCAGCGCCTTGCCCAGGGCGAATGTCTCAGGCACGGGGCGATGTTCCTGCGCGAGGATGTGGCGTGCGTCGTCGGCGTAATGTGCCGCCCCCTCTATCAGGTTGCGCCCGCCCGTCGCGCGCGTCCGCTCGAGGATTTCGGGGTTGGCGAGCGGGAAGTTCGCGGGCGACACGGTATCAAGAAGCTGCCGCATCAGGAATCCGGTGCGGTCGGCGTTCTGGCGGCGCAACCCGCGCAGGTCGGAGGTGGCCGCGTGCCACCAGTCCTGCGTGGCCAGAAATCCCTGCTGCCAGAGCGCAAAGGGCGCGTCATTCCAGCCCTCATGGGTCCAGCGCGTGTCATAACGTCCGGGCGCAAAGGGTTTTTCCGGGGTCAGGCCCATCATCTGCGCAGCACTGTATTGCGCCAGCTTCATCGCATTGGCCTGCGCCCGCTCGATCAATTCCAACTGCCGCCCCGGCGCGCGCGCAAGATGCATCGCCCAGTCGCTCCAGGCGTCAATCATCGCATGGGGCGAGAGCCCGCCGGTGAACCGTGCAAGGCTGGCCATCGCACTGCGGTCAAGGGCGGCATGGAGATGCGGCTCGGCTGCGTCGGCTGCGGGCACCGGCGCGGGCGGCACCACGGCCGGGAGGCACGGTGCGGGCGCGTCGTTGGCCGGGCGGGTGCGGCTGCGAGTTGGTTTGCGGGTCATGCGGCTTCGGCCTCGGTTGGTTTCAGGGGGAGCAAAATCATCGGGCGTGATCGTTTCTCGTTCCAGCAGCAGGCGCGCGCCGGCTTCCAGATCATCGTGGTTGTGGCGCAAGAGGTCCACCGCACGGGCGTAGGCCGAACCAATCAGATCGCGCACCGCAAGATCGACATTGCACCAGCAGACGCACCATCAAGGTGGCGGCGAAAGACCAGAAATGGATGTGCTGCTTCTTGTCCACGACGTCTCCATGCAAATTTCGCCTGTTGTGCGGCGGGGAGGCAACCGCCTGCTTACGTTAGGTTGTGACGCGACGGTTGCGACCTGGACCCTGGCGGCCATGGTCATCGCCACTCTGGCCCAATTCGGTCGCGGTGCCCCTGATTTGAATCAAGTCGCCGCACACAGGCGTCAACTACGATGTGGCATGCCATCCATTACTGCCAGAATACACGTCTGCTGGTCGAGGTCCACATTTCCGAACGCCGCCATCTGATCTGCCGGCAAGGGTCGCGGGCGATTATCGCAGTTCGGCGGGGGATGTTCATACGCCTGTTGCCGGGATCGGCGACGCTGACCGAAAGGGCAAACCGATGACCGACCCCGTTCAAGGCCAAACCCTGCATGACCGTCCGCATCAGGCCGTGCTGGACGCCCTTGGAGCGACCGCAGCAGGGCTGAGCACCCAAGAGGCGATGCGCCGTCTGGCGGAACATGGCCCGAACCGACTGCCCGAACCGCCCGGACGCCATCCGATCCTGCGCTTTCTCGGGCATTTCAACAATGTGCTGATTTACGTGCTGCTGGCGTCTTCGGCGGTCACGGGGGCCTTGGGGCATTGGGTCGATACCGGGGTGATCCTTGCCGTGGTCATCGCGAATGCAATCATCGGCTTCGTGCAGGAGGGCCGTGCCGAACAGGCCATGGCCGCGATCCGCACCATGCTTGCCCCGCATTGCGCCGTGCTGCGCGACGGGCAAAGGACAAGCATCGACGCCGCTGATCTGGTGCCGGGCGATATCGTGCTGGTCGAGGCGGGTGACCGGGTGCCTGCGGATCTGCGGCTGATCGAGGCGCGCGGCCTCAAGGCGGAAGAGGCGATCCTGACCGGGGAATCCGTACCCACGGACAAGGCGACCGCGCCGGTCGCCGCGGATGCGCCGCTTGGCGACCAATCGTCGATGCTGTTCTCCGGCACGCTCATCGCGGCGGGCACGGGGCGCGGCGTGGTCACCGCCACCGGCGGCAAGAGCCAGATCGGACGCATCAGCGGGATGCTGGGCAGCGTCGAGACACTGACCACGCCGCTGGTGGCGCAGATGGACCTGTTCGCGCGCTGGCTGACGGTGTTCATCCTGATCGTCGCCGCCTCGGTCCTGACCTACGGATATTTCGTCGGCCACATGCCGTTTCGCGACCTTTTCATGGCGGTTGTCGGCCTCTCTGTCGCGGCGATTCCCGAAGGGTTGCCTGCTGTCATGACAATCACGCTTGCGGTCGGTGTGACGGCGATGGCGCGGCGCAACGCAATCATCCGCCGCCTGCCTGCGATTGAAACGCTGGGGGCCGTGTCGGTGATCTGCACCGACAAGACCGGCACGCTCACGCGCAATGAAATGATGGTGACGGCACTTGCGACGCAAGGGCATGTGTTCTCGGTCGGTGGCAGCGGATATGCACCGCATGGCTCGCTGCAGTGGCGCGACGCCGATGCCGATCCCGATGACCACGCCGTTCTGGGCGAGTTTGCCCGCGTGGCCGCGCTCTGTAACGATGCCGCGCTGCAATACCATGGTGATGACTGGCGCGTGGAGGGCGACCCGATGGAGGGCGCGCTGGCGGCGCTTGCCGGAAAGATAACGGGCGATGGGCATACATCGTTTGAAGACTGGCGACGCCTTGATGCGATCCCGTTCGATGCGGCGCATCGCTACATGGCGACGCTGGATCGTGATCCCGGCGGCCAGTCATTCATCCACGTCAAGGGCGCGCCCGAGGCGGTGCTGAAACTCTGCGCCGGTCAGCGTGGCGACGGCGGCGCGACAGGTCCGCTCGACGCGGCCCATTGGCACGTCAAGGTCGAGGAACTCGCGGCAGAGGGGCAGCGGGTGATCGCGGTTGCCACCTGCATGGCACAGCCGGATCAGGCAACCCTGACCGCCGGGGGCCTTGACGGGCAACTCACCCTGATCGGCCTTGTCGGGCTCATAGACCCACCCCGCCCCGAAGCCATTGCGGCGGTCGCGGACTGTCATGCCGCCGGTATTCGCGTCAAGATGATCACCGGCGATCATGCCGCGACGGCGCGCGCCATTGGCACCATGATCGGCCTCACGAACAGCACGCGCGTCCTGACCGGTGCCGAGCTTGAGGCGATGGACGATGCCGCGTTGACCGAGGCGGCTGTTGCGACGGATATATTCGCGCGCACATCTCCGGCGGACAAGCTGCGCCTTGTCACTGCGTTGCAGGCACGCGGGCTGGCCGTGGCGATGACCGGCGACGGCGTGAATGATGCGCCCGCCCTCAAACGCGCGGATGCCGGGATCGCCATGGGTCTCAAGGGCAGCGAGGCCGCCAAGGAAGCCGCCGATCTGGTTCTGGCCGATGACAATTTCGCCTCCATCGCCGCGGCGGTGCGCGAGGGACGCACCGTCTATGACAACATCAGGAAGGTGATCAGGTGGACCCTGCCCACAAGCGCGGGCGAGGCGATGACCATCATGGTGGCGCTCTTTGCCGGCATGACCCTGCCGATCACGGCGGTGCAGATCCTTTGGGTCAATCTCGTCACGGCCGTCACCCTTGGTCTGGCGCTCGCGTTCGAGCCGTCCGAGCCCGGCACCATGCGCCGCCCGCCGCGCGCGCGGGATGCGCCCCTCCTGACGGGGAGGTTGATCTGGCAGATCGTGCTTGTCTCGGCGCTGATACTGACGGCGGTTTTCGGC
This sequence comes from Roseovarius sp. MBR-79, assembly GCF_053628555.1. NCBI lineage: Bacteria > Pseudomonadati > Pseudomonadota > Alphaproteobacteria > Rhodobacterales > Roseobacteraceae > Roseovarius > Roseovarius sp. MBR-79. The sequence goes on from NZ_JBRJGP010000009.1 coordinate 170,191, forward strand.
GTGTATTTCTACGCCATGGACAAGGGCTATCCGACCCCTCTCGCGCAGACCATGGCGATGAACATGCTCGTCGTGCTTCAGGTCTTCTACATGTTCTTCATCCGCAATATCCATGGCCCCTCCCTGACCTGGGCCGCGGCAAGGGGCACGCGGGTCGTCTGGGCCTGCGTGATCGCCGTGACCGCGGCGCAATGCGCCATCACCTACCTGCCGCCGTTTCAGGCTGTATTCGGCACCCAAGCCGTGCCGCTCTTCGACGGGATCGTGATCATCGCGGTCGGGGTCGCCTTCTTTGCGCTGATCGAGACGGAAAAGCAGATGCGGCTTGCCTTCCTGCCGCGTTGAGTTGCGGCTTCGGGTGATACGGCAGGGTATCACCCAAGACCCCACCCATCATCGACATACACGCCCCCCAACAGGCAATCTGCATCTCAACGAAACTTGCAGATGTGGTGAACCCCGTGACCAAGATCGACCAGATCGAGACCCTGATCCTCGATATCCCGACCATCCGGGGACATGTGCTGTCCATGGCCACGATGCGGGTGCAAACCGCCGTGCTGGTCCGGGTCCGGTTCTCGGACGGCTCTGAGGGTATCGGCGAGGGCACCACGATTGGCGGGCTCAGCTATGGCGCGGAAAGCCCCGAAAGCATCCGGTCGGCCATCGACACCTATATCGCGCCCGCCCTGATCGGCCTTGAGGCGGATAACGTGAACGGGGCGATCCAGTTGATCGACAAGCTGGTCAAGGGCAACCGCATCGCCAAGACGGCGGTCGAGATCGCGCTTTGGGATGGCTTGGGCAAGCGGCTTGGCGTTCCGGTGTCGCAACTGTTCGGTGGCGCGGTGCATGACCGCCTGCCGGTGGCGTGGACGCTGGCCTCGGGCAATTCCGACACCGATATTGCCGAGGCGCTGCAGATGATCGAGGCCCGCCGCCACAACATCTTCAAGCTGAAGATCGGCAAGCGGTCCGTGCGCGAGGACGTGGCGCATGTGGCGCGCATCAAGCAGGCCGTCGGCGATGCCGCCAGCGTGCGGGTTGACGTGAACACCGCCTGGTCGCTGCAAGACGCCCGCTGGGGGCTGAGGGGCCTTCAGGATGCGGGCTGCGAGTTGGTGGAACAGCCGATCCCGGCCCGTTTTCGCCGCGCCATGGCCGAATTGACCCGCAGCTATGAAATCGCCGTCATGGCCGATGAGGCGCTGAACGGCCCGGAGGATGCGCTGGAAGTGGCCAGCACCAAATCCGCCGATGTCTTTGCCGTCAAGATCGGCCAATCCGGCGGCCTGAAACGCGCCTCCGAGGTGATCGCCATCGCGCAGGCGGCGGGGCTGGGGCTTTATGGCGGCACCATGCTGGAAACGGGGCTCAGCACTGCCGCCGCGCTGAACCTTTTTTCAACCGTCGAGACGCTGCACTGGGGCTGCGAGCTTTTTGGCCCGCTGCTGCTGACCGAGGACATTCTGGCAGAGCCGATCATCTACCGCGATTTCTGCGTCGAGGTCCCGACCGGCCCCGGCATCGGCGCGCGGCTTGACCCCGACAAGATCGCCTTTTTCCGCCGCGACAGCGGCCAACGCATCAAGGCCGCCGCCGGGCAATAACCGGCGGCACGAGACCAAACCCAGCCAAACCGCGCGAGGACGCGGCGCGGCGATCAGGAGGAGACCCGACGATGTTCACACAATCCAATCTTGATGAATTCGAGGCCCGTATCGACGGCGCCATTCAGGATGATCCGGAAAACGGTATTTTCCGCTGCCGCCGCGACATCTTTACCGACGAAGATCTGTTCGAGCTTGAGATCAAGCACATCTTCGAGGGCAACTGGATCTACATGGCGCATGAAAGCCAGATTCCGAACCCGGGCGATTATTTCACCCTGACCATGGGGCGCACGCCGGTTGTCATCACCCGCGACAAGGACGGCGCATTGCATGCCCTCGTCAACGCCTGCTCGCATCGCGGCGCGCAGCTGTGCCGCTTCAAGCGGCGCAACCAGAAAACATTCACCTGCCCCTTTCACGGCTGGACCTTTTCCAACACCGGCAAGCTCTTGAAGGTGAAAGACCCCAATGGCGCGGGCTACCCCGAGCAGTTCAACAAGGATGGCAGCCACGACCTGACCCGCGTGGCGCGGTTCGAGAATTATCGCGGCTTCCTGTTCGGCTCGCTCAGCGCCGATGTGAAACCGCTCGAGGACTATCTCGGCGAGGCGCGCAAGATGATCGACATGATCGTCGATCAGGCCGATGAGGGGCTTGAGGTGCTGCGCGGCTCGTCCACCTATACCTATGACGGCAACTGGAAGCTTCAGGCCGAAAACGGCGCCGATGGCTATCATGTGTCGGCGGTGCATTGGAACTATGTCGCCACCACCGCGCACCGCACCGATGACGGCAAGGAAGACGCGATCAAGGCCACCGACGCCAGCAAATGGGCCAAGCAGCGCGGCGGCTTTCACGCCTATGACAACGGTCATATCCTGCTCTGGACGGAATGGGCCGACCCGACCAACCGCCCCAACTATCCGCGCAAGGATGAGTGGACCGAGAAATATGGCGCGACCAAGGCCGACTGGATGGTGGGCGTGCTGCGCAACCTCTGCCTTTATCCCAACGTGTTCCTGATGGATCAGTTTTCCAGCCAGATCCGCGTGTTCCGCCCCATCAGCGTCGATCAGACCGAGGTGACGATCTATTGCATCGCGCCCAAGGGCGAAGCCCCCGAGGCCCGCGCCCGCCGCATCCGCCAGTATGAGGATTTCTTCAACGCCTCCGGCATGGCAACCCCCGACGATACCGAGGAATTCCGCGCCACGCAGCGCGGCTATGCCGGGGCCGCCCACGCCAAGTGGAACGACCTGACCCGCGGCGCGACCCAATGGATCAAAGGCCCGGATGAAGATGCCAAGGCCCTTGGCATCAGCCCGATCCTGTCAGGGGCACGCACCGAGGATGAGGGGCTGTTCGTCATCCAGCACAGCAACTGGTCCGAGCGTATGAGCGCCGCGATTTCCAGGGAACGCGAGACCGCGCCCGGCGCGTCCGTCGCGGCCGAATGAGGAGGAAAAGACAATGAGCACCGCAACACTTGACCGCACCGATGCCACGATGAGCTTCGACGATATCCAGGCCTTCCTCTTTGCCGAGGCGCGCGCGCTCGATGACCGCGACTGGGATACGTGGCTGGGCTTTTACCACAAGGATTGCCCGTTCTGGATGCCTGCCTGGGATGATTACGACACGCTGACCGAAGACCCGCAAAACGAAATGTCGCTGATGTATTACCCCAACAAGCAGGGGATCGAGGATCGCGTGTTCCGCATCAAGACCGATCGTTCGTCCGCCACCTCGCTGCCCGAGCCGCGCACCAACCATTACCTGTCCGGCATCGAGATCCTCAGCCGCGAGGGAAGCACGATCAAACTGCGCTTCAACTGGCAGACGCTCAGCTATCGCTATCACCAGACCGATCAGCACTGGGGCACGTCGTTTTACACGCTCGACACCAGCGGCGCGCGGCCTTTGATCACCGACAAGAAGGTGGTGCTGAAAAACGATCACATCCACCACGTGATCGACGTCTACCACATCTGATCCCGCCCGTTTCGGGAGCCTGAGACCTCCGCGCAGCTTTGCCATGCTGCGCGGCGAAGGGAGGAGCATGGCCATGACGACCTTTAATATTGCCCTGAATTTCGAGGATGGCGTGACCCGCGTCATCCAATGCGACGACGACGAAAAGGTGACAGATGCCGCCTTTCGCCAAAAGATCAACCTGCCGATGGATTGCCGCGATGGTGTCTGTGGAACCTGCAAGTGCTTTGTCGAAAAGGGCAAATACGAGCTGGAATTCTACATGGACGAATCCATGAGCGAGGAAGAGGCCGAACAGGGCTTTGCCCTGGCCTGTCAGATGATCCCCGAAAGCGATTGCATCGTGCGGGTTCCGGCCTCTTCCGCCATCTGCAAGACCGCGCCCGAGGCGGTCGAGGCAGAGGTGCAGGGCGTTGACCGCTTGTCCGAGACCTCATTCGGTCTGCGCGTCAAGCTGGCCAAGCCGATGGGCTTTCTGCCCGGTCAATATGTCAACCTGACGGTTCCCGGCGCGGGCAAGCACCGCTCTTATTCCTTCTCCTCTGCGCCGGGCGCGCAAGAAGCGACGTTTTTGATCCGCAACCTGCCCGGCGGGGTGATGAGCAGCTATCTGGGCGAGCATGCCCGGCCCGGCGATGCGCTGACCGCGACCGGCCCTATGGGGGCGTTTTATCTGCGCCCGATCACCCGCCCGCAGCTTTGGTTGGCAGGCGGCACCGGGCTTGCGCCGTTCCTGTCGATGCTGGAGCAGGTGGCCAAGACCGGCGCGGATCAGCCGATCACGCTCTATTACGCCGTGACCCGCGCCGCCGATCTGGTGGAGCTTGACCGGGTGATGGCCTTGGCCGAGGCCATTGGAAATGTGACCGTGATCACGGTTCTGGCGGACAAGACCGAAACGCACGAGCGCAAGGGGTTCGTCACCGACCATGTGACCGCCGATGACCTGTGCGATGGCGCGTGCGATGTCTACCTGTGCGGCCCGCCGCCGATGGTCGACGCCGTGCGCGCGCATTTCACCAAGCTGGGGGTGGAACCCGCCAATTTCTATTTCGAGAAATTCAACCCCACCGAAACCGAGGCGGACGCCGCATGACCCGCCGTTTCGAGGACAAGGTCATGGTCGTGACCGGCGCCGCACAGGGCATTGGCCGCCGCGTGGCCGAACGCGCGGCAATCGAGGGCGCGCGCGTGCTGATCGTGGATCGCTCACCCGCCAGCGGCGATGTCGTCGCCGCCATCCGCGCGGCGGGCGGCATCGCCGAGGCGATCAATGTCGATCTGGAAACATGGGAGGGCTGCGAAGCCGCCATGAACAAGGCCGTCGAAATCTGGGGCCGCATTGACATTCTGATCAACAACGTGGGCGGCACGATCTGGGCCAAACCCTATGAACATTACGCGCCGCAAGAGATTGACGCCGAGGTGCGGCGCTCGCTCTTCCCGACGCTTTACTGTTGTCGCGCCGCCATCGAGCACATGCTGCCGCAAGGGTCGGGCGTGATCGTCAATGTCTCGTCCATCGCCACGCGCGGCCTCAACCGGGTGCCCTATGCGGCGGCCAAGGGCGGCGTGAACGCGATCACGGCAAGCCTCGCGTGGGAAGTGGGAGAACGCGGTATCCGCGTCGTCGCGACCGCACCGGGCGGCACAGAGGCCCCGCCGCGCATCACACCGCGCAACCCCAATGCGGCAGAGGAACAACGCGAAGACTGGTATCAGACCATCGTCGATCAGACGATCCGGTCAAGCCTGATGAAACGTTACGGAACGCTCGACGAACAGGCAGGTCCGATCCTGTTCCTGGCGTCGGACGATGCCTCCTACATCACCGGCGTCACGGTGCCGGTGGGTGGGGGCGATCTTGGATAGGCCCTGAGGAGGGGCCACAACACCAACCGGAGGAACTACACGATGAAACGCGCAATTCTGGCGGCCCTCGGGCTTGCCACCGGCCTTGCTGTGCCTGCAACGGCCCAGGATATCAAGGTGGGGCTGCTGTTGCCCTTTTCCGGCGTCTATGCCGCCCTTGGCAACGATATCGAGGCCGGTTTCACAACCGCGCTGGAACAATTCGGGGCCGAGACCCCGGCCACCTTCGAGATCATCCGCGAGGATACCGAGGTGAAACCCCCGGTCGCCCTTGGCAAGGCCAAGAAGCTGATCCTGCAAGACAAGGTCGACGTGATGGCCGGTATCGTCAGTTCCGGCGTGCTTGGCGCGGTGCGCGATATGGTGCATGGCGCGGGCGTGCCGCTGATCGTGGCCAATGCGGGCAATGATGAGGCGACGGGCGCGGCCTGTTCGCCCTATATCACGCGCATGTCCTTTTCCAACGGGCAGGTCAACCGCCCGATGGGGCAATGGATGTATGATCAGGGCATCCGCAAGGTCTATACCCTTGCCCCCGATTATGCCGCCGGTCGGCAGATGATCGACGGTTTCGCGCAGACCTTCACCGCCGCGGGCGGCGAGATTGTCGGGCAGGAATTCACCCCCTTCCAGAAAACGCAGGATTTCGGCCCTTACCTTGCACAGGCCAAATCAAGCGGTGCGGAAGCAGTGTTCGTCTTTTACGCGGGTGGCGAGGCGATTTCCTTCGTCAAGCAATATGACAGCTTTGGCCTCAAGGCCGATTTGCCGCTTTATGGTTCGGGTTTCCTGACCTCGTCGCTTTACGTCAATGCCGAGGGGCCTGCCGCCGAGGGCGTGATCACCGCGCTCCATTACGTGCCCACCATCGACAGCCCCGCCAATGCGCAATTCGTCGCGGCGTTCAAAGCCAAAACAGGCCGCGTGCCGTCGGAATTCGCGGTGCATGGCTATGATGCGGGCCGCGCGCTGATCGAGGCGGTCAAATCCGGTGCCACCGACCGCGAAAGCTTTGCCAACGCGCTGCGCTTGGTCAGCTTCGAGGGGCCGCGCGGCGCGCTTTCGATTGATCCTGCGACCAACAACATCATCCAGCCGATCTATGTCTACGAGACCGTCGCAGGCGCGGATGGCATTACGCAAAAGGTGCTGGCGCAACTGCCCGCCGAGGCCGATCCGGTCAATGGCTGCGAGATGGCCGCGCCGGTCAGCAACTGACACACAAGGCCCGGCCATATTCCTGGCCGGGCCTCTTTTGGGAGGAGGCTTTGACATGTCACACGATATCGGGTTCTGGACATTGCAGGCGCTCAATGCGCTGCAACTTTCGATGCTGCTGTTTTTGCTGTCAATCGGTCTGACGGTCATCTTCGGGCTGATGCATTTCGTGAACCTGGCGCATGGCTCGCTTTATGCGCTTGGGGCTTATTTCGCGGCCTCTCTGGCGGCGGTTGGCGGCTATTGGATGGGGTTCTTTCTGGCCCCTGTCGCGGTCGCCGGGGTTGGCATGTTGCTTTATACCGGGCTGATCAAGCGGATGCGCAAATCGGGGCCAATGGCGCAGGTTCTGGTCACTTTCGGGCTGATCTTTGCGATGCTTGACCTCACGCGCATCTTTTGGGGCGATCTGGCGCTGGCCATCGAGGTGCCCGCGCTGCTTGAGGGACGGCTGGCCTTTCTCGGGGTCGAATATCCCACCTATCGCCTGTTCGTGATCGCGCTTGGGGCTTTGATCCTTGGCGCGCTGGCCTTTGTCCTTGGGCGCACGCAGATCGGCGCGATGATCCGCGCAGGCGTTGACAATGACGCGATGGCGGCCTGTCTCGGCATCAATGTGGAACGGTTGTTCTTCATCGTCTTTTGCGTCGGGTGCGCGCTGGCGGGGCTGGCCGGGGCTGTTGCCGCGCCGCTTCTGAGCGTGACGCCAGATATGGGGCTGCAAATCCTGATCCCCACCTTGATCGTGATCGTGATCGGGGGTCTGGGCTCGCTCAAGGGGGCCATTGCAGGCTCGCTCATCTATGGGGTCGTGCAGACCTTTGGCGCGGTGCTGGCACCGCAACTGGCCTCTGTCCTCATCTACGCGCTCTTGGCGGCGGTCCTTGTGATCCGGCCCGTGGGCCTCTTTCCGGCGAAAGGATAAGCCGATGTTTCGTCATAACGCACTGCGCTATACCGCGCTTGTCCTGCTGGCCGCGGGCGCCCTGTTTCAGGCGCTGACGGCCGAGTATTTCGGGCTGGAGATCCTGACCGAGATCCTGATCCTTGCCATTCTGGTGCTGGCGCTGGATATCGTCGCGGGCTTTGGTGGCATGGTGTCGCTGTGTCATGGCGCGCTGATGGGGGTGGGGGCCTATGCCTATGCGCTTTTGTCCACCAAGGCCGGGATCGCGCCGCCCGTGGCCATGGCCGGGGCCATCGCGCTGACCGGGGCGATTGCCTGGGGGATCGGCGCGATCTGTTCGCGCAGCCACGGCATCTATTTCATCATGGCGACGCTCGCCTTTGGGCAGATGGGCTATTCCTATGTGTTCGAGGCACCGATCTTTGGCGGCGATGACGGGCTGGGCGGGATTGCGCGGCTGGATCTTGGCCTGATCGGCGTTGATCTGAACGACAGCCGCAGTTTTGCGCTCTTTTGCCTTGCCGTGCTGGGCGCGGCCTATGGCGCGGCGGTGCTGATCCTGCGTTCGGGGTTGGGGCGGTCGCTGTCTGGCGTCATGCACAATGAACAGCGGATGCGCGCGCTTGGCCTGACGGTCTGGCGCGTCAAGGCCGATGTCTTTGGCCTGTCGGGCATGATCGCCGGTGTGGCGGGGGCGCTGGCGGCGCAGCATGTCATGTATATCTCGCCCGGTCTGCTGAGCTGGACCGTGTCAGGCGAGGCGCTGGTGGTGGTGATCCTTGGCGGTCTAGGCACGCTCGTTGGGCCGTTGATCGGGGCGGCGGCCTTTGTGGTGCTGAAACATGAGCTGAGCGCGGTCACGACCTATTGGCATCTGGTTGTCGGCGTCCTGCTGATCGCCGTGGTGATGAGCCGCGCCAACGGCATCTTTGGCTGGATCGAGGCGCGGTGGGGTGCCCGCATGGAGCGCCGCATCGCCGATGCTGCCCGCAAACATCAGCCCGAGGAGGTGACGACCGATGCTTGAGACACGCAATCTGGACAAAAGCTTTGGCGCCGTCCACGTCACCCGCAATGTCTCGCTAAAGCTGGAGCGCGGCGAGCGGCGCGTGATCCTTGGGCCGAACGGGGCCGGAAAGACCACGCTTTTCAACCTGCTGGTGGGCGAGTTGACGCCGAATAGCGGCTCGGTTCATCTGGCGGGCGAGGATGTGACCGCGCTGCCGGTCGCCCAACGTGCCCGCCGCGGCCTGTCGCGCAGCTATCAGAAGAACACGCTCTTTGACGGGCTGACGGTCGAGGAAAACCTTGGGCTGGCCGCCGCCGTCCATACCGGCCACGCCACGCGGCTGTGGTCCGACAGTCTGGCCAAGCCCGAGGTGCGCGAGATCGTCGCCGAGGTCGCCGAACAGGTCAACCTGATGCCCTATCTCCACGCGCGTGTGTCCGAGATCAGCTATGGCGTGCGCCGCCAGTTGGAGGTTGGCGTGGCCCTGGCCACCCGCCCGCTTGTCCTGCTGATGGATGAGCCAACGAGCGGCGTCGGGCCGGAAATGTCCAAGGGGTTTCACGATCTGCTGAACAACCTGCCGCGCGATCTGACCATGCTGATCATCGAGCATGACATGGATCTGGCCTTTGACGTGGCCGACACGATCACCGTGCTGAACTATGGCGAAGTGGTGTTCGACGGCCTGCCCGAGGCAGCGCGCGGCTCGAAACTGCTCAAGGACATTTATCTGGGGAGCTGGGAAGATGCTTGAACTCAACGCAATTCAGTCGGGCTATGGCGAAACGCAGGTGCTTTACGGCCTGACGCTCACGGCGCAGACGGGCCGGGTTCTGGCCATCCTGGGGCGCAACGGCGCGGGCAAGTCCACCACGCTCAAGACCATCATGGGGCTGTTGCCGCTGAAATCCGGCGACATCCGGTTTGACGGCAAGCCGATTGCGCGCCAGCCCTTTGACATCGCCAAAAGCGGCATCGCCTATGTGCCCGAGACGCGCGATATCTTTCCGTCGCTGACGGTGCGCGAGAATCTTGAAATCGCGTCCAAACGCTTTGGCGGGGCAGGGGCCGATTGGACGATGGACCGGGTTCTGGACCTGTTTCCACGCCTTGGCGAACGGATGGACAACGGCGGGATGCAACTGTCGGGCGGCGAGCAACAGATGTTGGCCATCGCGCGCGCCCTGCTGATGAACCCGCGCCTTCTGATCCTTGACGAGCCGACCGAGGGGCTGGCCCCGATCATCGTCAAGCTGATCCACGACAAGTTGCAGGAGTTGAAGGCGGCGGGCCTGTCGATGATCATCGTCGAGCAGAATTTCGGCTTTGCCACCTCGCTCGCGGATGATGTGGTGGTCGTGGGCAAGGGCCAGATCGTCTGGACCGGCAGCGCCGAGGACATCAAGGCCGATGAGGCCGCGCAACACACGTGGTTGGGCGTCTAGGCACCCTCTCACAGAACCTTGCGCGCCACTTTCTGCGCGATGCTGACGAAGTTTTTCACATGCACGCCCTGTTCATCCAGCCGGTAATTCACCGAAAGCTCCGTGCGCGCGATTTCCGGCTCGATCTTAAGGAATTTCATACCCTTGCGCGGCGCAGTTGCCACCGACTCGGGCACGATGCACACGCCTTCGCCGACCGCAACAAGGCTTAACGCGGTTTGCAGATCCATGCACCAGATGCGCAAGGGGGCCTCGAATCCTGCATCCTTCACCGCCTTCAGCACCATGTCGGCATAGCTGGGCCGGGGCCGTTCGGGATAAAGGATCAGGTTATGCGTCATCAGCCGTTCCAGCTTGGCCACCGTGCGCCCGCCGGTGTCGACGATGTCGGGAAGGGCCAGAATCAGCTTTTCCTCGATCAGGTGTTTTGACAGGAATTCAGGGTCTTTCAGCGTGGGGCGGGCAAACACCACGTCAAGCTCGCGCGCGACCAGGGCGCGGTGCAGGTCCGCATTGTTCATCGGGTTAAGGCTGAGGTTGACCTCGGGATAATTCGCCCGATACGAGCGGATGATCATCGGCAGGATGCCATAGGTCGCCGAGCCGACAAAGCCGATGCGCAACCGCCCCTCGGCCCCTTGACCCAGGCGGCGCACCTCTAGCCGGGTATCCTCAAGCTGCGCCAGAATCGACTTGCCACGCTCCAGCAGGCGCTGACCGGCCTGCGTCAGGGTGATGGCACTCCGGCCCCGGTTGAAGAGGATCGCGCCCAGTTCCTCTTCAATCTGCTTGATCTGGCGGCTGAGCGGGGGCTGCGCCATGTCGAGCCGATCCGCCGCGCGCCCGAAATGCAATTCCTCGGCGACGGCGATGAAATAGCCCAATTGCTTGAAATTCATGGATCGGCCCCCCCTGACTTCACGTTAGGCGATCCCGCGAAACGAAAAAAGGCCCCCTGTGAAAGGGGGCCAGTTTGCAGGGAGGTATCAGCGGTTATTCGGCGGCGACGGCCTGTGCGGCGGCGGCGGTCTTGAGGACGAAATCGAACTCGAAATGCAGATCGGTGCCGAGGGCCGCCGGGGCGGGCTTGAAGGTGCCGATCAGGCTTTGCTTGACCGCGAACACGCTGTCATCTTCCAGCCACGCGCTGTCGGCGTCGTAGATCTGGCTGATCAGCGGGCGATAGCCGTCTTTCGAGATGATGAAATGCATGTGGCCGGGGCGGTTCGGGTGATGGCCCATGAAGCGGAGCAATTCGCCCGCGGTTTCATCCTCGGGGATCGGATAGGGCACGGGGCGCACCGCGACAAAGGCGTAATGCCCGGTCTCATCGGTCTCGAACCGGCCGCGCAGGTTGTATTCCGGCTGATCGGGGTCGAGGTTCTCATAGACGCCGTTGGGCGCGTCCTCCCAGACATCCATGGTCACGCCGGCAATGCCGTTGCCGGCCTCGTCGCGCACATAGCCTTCGTAATAGGCGGTTTCCTCGTTCTCGTAATGCTTCTGGATGGTCGAGCCGCCCTTGGGCAGCACCGGCGGGTTCTCGCGGTAGAACGGGCCAAGCACGGTGGATTCGCTGGCATTGCCCTCGACCGGGTTGGTCATCATGTCGACCAGAACCTCAACCCCGAGGATATCGGCCAGCAGGATGAATTCCTGACGGTTGTCGTTGCTGAGCTTGCCCGCGCGGACAAGATAGGCGCAGGCCTCCAGAAACTCGCTGTGTTGCAGCTTCACGTCCTTGATGAAGCCGTGCATGTGCCTGATCAGCGATGTCATGATTTCGCGCTGGCGATCGGTGATCTCGCCATTCTTGCCAAGGCTTTCGATCACGACATCCGTGATATTGTCCTGGTTAACGATGCCCATGGGTGTTTCCTCCTCCTGGCGGTCTGAACTGTTGATGCCGGTGTGCGCTGGCACCTCCGTCGCCGATCACCTTCGCCGAAACCAGCCCGCACCCCAATGCCTCTGGCGGTATCGGGTCATACCGCGATTGGCCGCCGCGCCATATCGGGGCAATGCCAAAGTATCGCCCCATACCCCCCTTGGCATGGCCTTGGTGCGCTGATCCGTGTCAGCAAAGGGCACCATCAAAAGGGAGGCCACGGTGATCGACACCTTCACGCATATCCAGACCACGCTTGAGCAAACGCCGCATCTTTTGCGCCTTGGTCGCCTGTTCTCCGAGACGGTTCTGATCGAGGTGGACAGCCGCGAATATTACCTGACCTTCGAGAAGGGCCGCATCGTGGCGGTCGATCAGGGGCCAAGCCGCAAGACGCCTTGGCGCTTTGCCCTGCGCACCGATGCAGAGGCGCTGGAGAAATTCTGGCAGGCGCGGCCCGAACCGGGCTTTCACGACATTTTCGGCCTTGTGAAGATCGGCCGTGGCCGGATCGACGGGGATATTCTGGCGCTTGTGAAGAACCTGCGCTTTTTCAAAGAGGTTCTGGGCCTTGCCCGCGCGAAAGAGGGGATGACCGCATGAGCATCGAGCCGATCACCGGTCGTTACGTGACCGTCACCATCCAAGGCGCACAGCGCCGCATCTATTTCGAGGAGGCGGGGCAGGGCCGCCCGGTTTTGTGCCTGCACACCGCAGGCGCCGATACGCGCCAATGGCGTCACCTGATGAATGACGCCGGGATCACCGCAACCAACCGCCTGATCGCGTTCGACATGCCCTGGCACGGCAAATCCCTGCCGCCCGAAGGGTTCGAGACCGAAGAATACATGCTGACCACGCAAGCCTATATCGAGACGGTTCTGGCGGTCATCGACGCGCTTGGGCTGGAGCGCCCGGTTCTGGCGGGCTGTTCCATGGGCGGGCGCATCGCGCTGCAACTCGCGGCCCTGCACCCGGATCATTTCAGCGGCTTCATCGCCATCGAGGCGTCGGATTTTCAGCCCGCCTGGTATGATATCGACTGGTTTCACCGTCCCGATGCCCATGGCGGCGAGATGGGCGCGGCGCTTGTGTCGGCCAATATCTCGCCCTTTGCGCCGAATACGGAGCGGTGGAATACGCTCTGGATGTTCATGCAAAGCGGCCCCGGCGTGTTCCGGGGCGATCTGAGCTTTTACACCCGCGACGACAGCCTGATCGCGCGTCTGACCGGGATCGACACGGGCCGCACGCCGGTTCACATCATCGTCGGTGCCTACGATCTGACCTGCACGCCCGAGGATGCGCGGCGCACGGCAGCGGCCATTCCCGGTGCCACGCTCGCGGTGATGGACGAGTTGGGCCATTTCCCGATGAGCGAGCATCCCGAAGGGTTCCGCCCGTTCTTTCTTGACGCATTGGCGCGGATGCCCGTCGCCCGGACGGAGGCCGCGTGATGACCACCCCTTGCATCCTCTGCGTCGCCATCACCGGCAGCCTGCCCACCAAGGCCAACAACCCCGCCGTGCCGATCAGCGTTTCGGAGCAGGTGGAGTCCACCCACGAGGCGTTCGAGGCAGGCGCGACAATCGTTCATGCCCATGTGCGCAACGCCGATGAAACCCCCTCCTCGGACCCCGAGAAATTCGCAGCGCTGAAAGAGGGGATCGAGAAACACTGCCCGGGCATGATCATCCAGTTCTCGACCGGCGGGCGCTCGGGCGCGGGGCAAACGCGGGGCGGGATGCTGTCCTTGCGCCCCGATATGGCGTCGCTCTCGGTGGGCTCCAACAACTTTCCCACCCGCGTCTATGAAAATCCGCCCGATCTGGTGGATTGGCTGGCCGCTGAAATGCTGACCCATGATGTCAAACCCGAGATCGAAGCGTTTGACCTGAGCCATATCCTGAAAGCCAGGGACATGGCCGACAAGGGGCAGCTTGCGGGCACGCCTTATGTGCAATTCGTGATGGGGGTGAAGAACGCGATGCCGGTCGACCGGGATGTGTTCGACTACTACATCCACACGGTGAAACGGCTGTTTGGGGCGGATGCGCCGTGGTGCGCGGCAGGGATCGGCGCGCATCAGCAAACGCTCAACGAATGGGCCATCGCCGCAGGCGGCCATGCCCGCACCGGGCTTGAGGACAATGTGCGCCTTGACCGCGACCGGCTTGCCCCCTCGAACGCCGCCCTTGTGCGCCGCGCCGCCCAAATCTGCGAACAGCACCACCGCCCCGTGGCAAGCTGGCAGGAGGCGCGCCGCCTTCTCGGGCTGCGCCAGCCCGCAGGCTGAAGCGAGGACAAGCAGCATCAGGACGGGGGGCGCGGCGCTCGACGGGTTCGTGCATGACGCAAGGCTGATGGCCGCCGGGGGCTTTGGTCGCCGCGGCCTTTCGGCCGTGCGCATCGACGCGCTTTTGGAGAGAGGCACCAGACCGGCCATTCCCGTTGGGCACGGATGGCCTCCACGGAGACGATGTCATGTCCGCCTCCCTTGGGCGCGCCATCAGACCCCGCGTGTCGGGCCGTGCGGTCCACGCCGCGCGCGGGATTGACGCGACTCATCACTCGTGCCTATAAATGAACATGTGTTCAATAAACCGGGCCGGGGAGGAAAGGCGCGATGTTCAACGCGGTGATGACATTCGATCTGGGCGAGGATGTGAATGCCTTGCGCGACATGGTGCATCGTTGGGCGCAGGAGCGCGTCAAGCCGATGGCCGCAGAGGTGGACCGCAGCAATGCCTTTCCCAATGAGCTGTGGCCCGAGATGGGCGCGCTTGGCCTTCTGGGGATCACCGTTCCCGAGGAATATGGCGGGGCGGGCATGGGCTATCTTGCGCATGTGGTCGCGGTGGAGGAGGTGGCACGCGCCTCGGCCAGCGTCTCGCTCAGCTATGGCGCGCATTCCAACCTCTGCGTCAACCAGATCAAGCTCAATGGCTCGCCTGAGCAGAAGGCGAAATACCTGCCGGGGCTGGTCTCGGGCGCGCAGGTCGGTGCGCTGGCCATGTCCGAGGCGGGCGCGGGCAGCGATGTCGTCTCGATGAGCCTGCGCGCCGAACGGCGCAACGACCACTACCGCCTCAACGGCAACAAATACTGGATCACCAACGGGCCGGATGCCGACACATTGGTGGTCTATGCCAAGACCGACCCGGAGGCGGGCAGCCGGGGGATCACCGCCTTCCTGATCGAAAAGACGATGACAGGATTCAGCACCTCCCCGCATTTCGACAAGCTGGGGATGCGCGGCTCCAACACCGCCGAGCTGATCTTCGAGGATGTCGAGGTGCCCTTCGAGAACGTGCTGGGCGAGGAGGGGCGCGGCGTGCGCGTGCTGATGTCCGGGCTGGACTATGAACGCGTGGTGCTGGCGGGGATCGGAACGGGGATCATGGCGGCCTGTCTGGACGAGA
This sequence comes from Roseovarius sp. MBR-79, assembly GCF_053628555.1. Lineage (NCBI taxonomy): Bacteria > Pseudomonadati > Pseudomonadota > Alphaproteobacteria > Rhodobacterales > Roseobacteraceae > Roseovarius > Roseovarius sp. MBR-79. The sequence continues at coordinate 185,557 of NZ_JBRJGP010000009.1, forward strand.
TCATGCCTTACCTCTCGGAGCGCAAGCAGTTCGGCCAGCCCATAGGCTCTTTCCAGCTCATGCAGGGCAAGATCGCCGATATGTATACCGCGATGAACTCGGCGCGCGCCTATGTCTACGAGGTGGCCAAGGCCTGCGACCGGGGTGAGGTCACGCGCCAGGATGCCGCCGCCTGCTGTCTTTACGCAAGCGAACAGGCCATGGTGCAGGCGCATCAGGCGGTGCAGGCCATGGGCGGCGCGGGGTTCCTTGCAGATGCCCCCGTTGCGCGGCTCTTCCGCGATGCCAAGCTGATGGAGATCGGCGCGGGCACCTCCGAGATCCGGCGGATGCTGGTGGGCCGCGAGATGATGGGGGCGATGGGGTGAGCGATTATAAAGAATATCGAAAAGAGCTGAAGGAAAATGAAATTTTCTTTGATAAGCGTATATCTGACAGGCAAAACAAAGCCTACGAATATGGTGTCATGGTGCTCCATCCCGGATGATCACGTTTCTCCTCGGCGATCCGCCCTCTTCATGGCAAGATCGGTCCTGAGAGACATTTGGACGGAGGCGCGGACATG
>NZ_JBRJGP010000010.1:0-161386 GCF_053628555.1 Roseovarius sp. MBR-79
TGGGCCCACATCCTGCTCACTGGCGAATACAGATGGCCCAAAAGATGATCAAACCGCCTTAGCGTACTATTCTGCCCCCTCCGGCAACAGACCCCCAATAGGCGATGAACGGGTAAAGCCCGGTAAAGACCAGCATCTGACGCGGCAGGTATTTCAGGAACAGAACCGGTGCGACGGCGATGAACAGCAAGACGAAGGCCAGCGTCGGCCGCCAGTAAAGCTCGGGCGGATATTTGAACCCGAAGAGAAGCTGGTTCCACCGTTCGGTCAGCACCGCAAAGCACGCCCCCGTTCGCCCGTCGAGCATCTCGCGGCAGGCCGAGAGGCTCGGGCTGTCCCAGATGCCGTTGACGAACCAAGGTGCCGCCGAGATCACGATCATGACCACGACATAGGCCGAAACCAGCGTCAGGACCGAGTTGCCGACCGAGGAGAACAGGTTCTCCCGCAGCCATTTTATTGCGCCCGTCTCGGCCGCCGGCGGCGGCGCTTCGGGCAGCATGTGAGAGCGCACAAAGGCGAGTTTGTCATTTGACATGGCTCAGCGCTCCTTCAGCATTATGGACTTGTTGTAGACGTTCATCACCGCCGAAATGCTGAGCGAGATCGTGAGATAGAACAGCATCAGCAGAAGAACGCATTCGATGGCGCGGCCGGTCTGGTTGAGCGTGATTCCCCCAAGCGTGCCGGTCACGTCCATGTAGCCCACGGCAATCGCCAGCGACGAGTTCTTGGTGAGGTTCAGGTATTGCGAGATGAGCGGCGGGATGATCACCCGAAGCGCCTGCGGCAGGATCACGAGGTTCATGATCCGGTTGGGCCGCATCCCGAGCGATGCCGCCGCCTCTGTCTGGCCCTTGCTGACCGCCTGAATGCCCGCGCGCACGTTCTCGGCAATGAAGGCACCCGTGTAAATCGCCAGCGCGAACCACAGCGCGATGAGCGAACCGCGGATATGCAACCCGCCGCCAAAGTTGAAGCCACTGAGCGCCGGATAATCGAGGCTGATCGGCTGTCCCATCACGAAATAAATCAGGATCGACGGCACGAAGAGGATGACCAGCGACGGCCATCCCATCGGCAGCAGCTTGCCGGTGTCGTAAAGCAGCTTGGTCGCGTAGCGGCGGTAATAGAACATGCCGAAGATCGAGGCGAGAAAGGTCAGCACAACCACCATCGACCCCGGCCCCCAGATCGGCGAGGGCACATAGACCCCGCGATTGGTAAAGGCCACGGCGTCAAACAGCATCGACGCGGTCGCATTGTCGCCCCGGAACGCGCTCGGCGCGGGCATGACCGCTGTCATCACGGTGAAGATGATCAGGATCCAGATCAGCACCGGCACGTTGCGGAATGCCTCGACATAGACCGCCATCAGCTTGCGCACGAGCCAGTTGGGCGAGAGCCGGAGCACGCCTGCGACCACGCCGAACACCGTCGCGGTCAGGCAGCCCAGAAAGGCCACGATCAATGTGTTCAAAACCCCTACGATCGCGGCCCGCATGTGGGACGACTGGCTGTCATATTCGATCGGCCGCTGATTGATGTCGTAATTCGACGGCGAGTTCAGAAAACCGAACGAGATGTTCTGCCCCTGATCCGAGAGGTTTTTCATCAGGTTCGCGCCCAGATAGCCGATGAACAGCATCAGAAGGATGAGCGCGATGAACTGGAATGTGTAGGATCGGAACCGGGTGTCGTAGATCAGCATCGAGAGCTGGAACGACGCCTTTGGCGGGTCGCTGATCGTTGTCATCTGGGAAGTTCCCTGTTTTTCGCCCCGTTGATTTTTCGTGCTTTGCTGCACGGGGGACGCTTATCGTTTGTCACAGGCGAGAAGGGCGCAGGTTTCCCCGCGCCCCCTTGTCAGTCAGTCTTACCGGAACGGCGGCGAGTAGAGCAGGCCGCCATCGGTCCACTGCGCGTTCAGACCACGCGACAGGCCGATCGGGGTTTTCTCGCCGATGTTCTTCTCGAACACCTCGCCATAGTTGCCCACGGCGGCAATCGCGCGACGGGCCCACTCGTTGTCGAGACCGATCATCGCGCCAAGGTCACCCTCGGTGCCGAGCAGACGGTTGATTTCCGGGTTGCTGCCCGGAGCCGAGGCCAGTTCGGCCACGTTCGCGCTGGTCACGCCGTATTCCTCGGCCGCGATCAGTGCGTTGAGCGTCCAGCGCACGATGTCACCCCAGTCGTTGTCGCCATGGCGCACGAGCGGGCCGAGCGGCTCTTTCGAGATGATTTCGGGAAGGATCACGTGATCGGCCGGGTTCTCGAACGCCGCCCGGGTGGATGCCAGACCCGACGCATCGGTGGTGTAGGTGTCGCACGCACCGGCCAGGTATTGCTGCTGGCCTTCTGCGTTGGTCTCGATCGGCACCGGCTCGTAGCTGATGTTGTTGGCGCGGAAGAAATCCGCAAGGTTCAGCTCGGTGGTGGTGCCGGTCTGGATGCAGACCGTCGCGCCGTCGAGTTCCTTGGCCGAGCTTACGCCCAGCGCCTTGGGAACGAGAAAGCCCTGGCCGTCGTAGTAGTTCACGCCGACGAAGTCGAACTTGAGGTCGGTGTCGCGCGAGTAGGTCCAGGTGGTGTTGCGCGCCAGCATGTCGATCTCGCCCGACGAGAGCGCGGTAAAGCGGGTCTTGCCGGTGGTCGGGATGAATTCGACAGCGTTGGCATCGCCCAGCACGCCAGCGGCAACGGCGCGGCATACGGCAACGTCAAAGCCTTCCCAGACGCCATTCGCGTCGGGCGCGGCAAAGCCGACAAGGCCGGTGGTCACGCCGCAGTTGAGCTTGCCACGGGCCTTGACATCATCCAGCGTGGCCGCCGCCGATGCGCCAGCCGCAAGGCCGGCGACAGTCAGTGCGCCCCAAAATACGGTTTTGTTCATGTTTACCTCTTCCTGATTGTCCGCCTTTCAGAAGGCGGTTTTGTTGGCCCTTGCAGGGGCCAGTATAGCACTGCAAAGGGAATTCCCCGGATCAGTGCCAACAAGTTTGTGTGGATTCAGGCTGAAACGTCAAGTCTTTGTTCAGGAAATCGCGCGGCAGTGCCGGTTTCGAAAGGCTTACGCTTCGTCACCCGGCGCGCGCGAAAGATCATGAAAGCGCATGGCGTTAAGGAAGTCACTTTGTTTCCCTTGAGCCATCTTTTGCGCCTCTTGATCGCACCCCCACAGCTCTTCTTGCCAGATTTCGTCGATACGCGAGACATGCCAGAGGGTTTCCGCCGGCGCGTAACCACGCAGCGCGGCAAGCCCGATGACAAGCGAGCCGCTCAGGCAGACCAGATCGTGAAATGCGGTTAATGCCCAATTATCAAGCAGTTTTACCTCATCATGCAGCCGATTGAGCGCCTCAGCCTCCTGTTGGACCGGCATGACCCCCCGTGTAACCCGCAAGCGGACGGAAAAGACCGATTCGGTCCATTCCAGAAGCGCGTCCCACGCTTTGGCCTGACGCTCTGCAAGCGCTTCGGGACCATCGGCGCGATAGCACAACAGATCGCTGCCGCCATACTCTGCCAGCATTGCGGCCACCGCATCGCGCTCCTGCGCTACCCGGTCGATGGTGACATTAGCCGCGCGCGTCATGGGCATGGTGGCAGGTCGGATCACGTCCTCTTGCGCCGCCCATTCGTCGGCGATGCCTTGGGCCAATGCGCGCGTCGGCACGACAAGCGCGGCCTTGGCGGGCGTGCGCACGGGTCTGCCGTCAAGTTCGACCGCATATCCCGGCGCGCCCTCGACCGCGCGCGCCTCTTTCCAGAACCGTTTCGCCGCCCATTCGCTCATCTCACGCCGCCCCAAACCTCCTCGAGCACCCCGGCCAGATCGCGGAAATCCTCCACGATCCGCGCCGCCGCGCCCAGCGCCTCGGGGCGGTGATAGCCCCAGCTTACGCCGATCCCGGTGATCCCGGCGGCCTGTGCCATCTCCATGTCGAAACTCGTATCTCCCACCATCACCGCGTTTTCCGGCGCGACCCCGGTTTCGGCAAGGGCTGCGCGGATCATCGAGGGGTGCGGCTTGGACGGGTGGTGGTCGGCCACTTGCCGGGTCACGAAATAAGGCCGCAGATCATGCCCGTCCAAAAGCTTGTCGAGGCCGCGCGCGGATTTACCTGTGGCCACGCCAAGCAGCGTCTCGGGCACAGCGTGCAGCGCCTCCAGCGTCGCGCGGGCATGGGGATAAAGCGGCGAGGATTGCGTGACCCCGGCCTCGGCGCGCAGGCCCATATAGGCAGCCTTGTAATCCGCCACGATCCGCGCCCGCGTGTCTGCGGGCAAATGCGGCGCCAGACGCGCCACCGCCACATCAAGCGACAGCCCCACAATCCCGAGAATCGCCGCCTTTGCCGGCGCGCGCTCTCCCACCCCGGCAAACCCCGCGCGCATCGCGGCCAGAATGTCGCCCTGACTGTCCACCAGCGTGCCATCCACGTCAAAGATCACAAGACGCAAGGGGCGGCTCATGCCAGATCCTCGAACGGGTCCTCGGGCGCATCCCGGTCGCGCCATTGGAACAGGTCCCAGGTCCGGCGCATGTGTTCGGGCAGGGGCGCGGTCAGGCTCAGAATGGCGCGGGTCACCGGATGCTCGATCTTCAGAGAGCGCGCGTGCAGGTGGAGCTTGCGGCTCACATCGCCGCCAAGTTGCGCGCCCCAGCCATCGCCGAGGTTTTCCTGCCCCGATCCGCCATATTTACCGTCCCCGATAACGGGATGCCCGATCTCGGCCATATGCGCGCGCAACTGATGCGTCCGCCCCGTCACCGGGACAAGCGCCATCCAGGCGGTGCGCCCGCCTGCGGCCTCGATCACCGCGTAATCGGTGGTGGCGGCCTTGGCACCGGGCGTGTCCGTGACCCTGCCGGGATGCACGCAAATCATCTTTTCACCCTCGCCCTTCGCGCCGTGGCCGGGTGCCTTGACAAGGCCATAACGCACCGTGCCCATGCGCGGGCTTGGCACACCGGCCACGGCGGCCCAGTAGATCTTGCGCGTGTTACGATGCCGGAACGCCGCCGTAAGGCCCTTGGCCGCCTCGCGAGTGCGCGCCAGAAGCAGGACGCCCGATGTGTCCTTGTCAAGGCGGTGGACAAGGCGCGGCTTCTCCTCCAGCCCGAAACGCAGCGCCTCGGCAAGGCCATCCACATGCCGCGCCTGCCCGCTGCCGCCCTGCACCGGCAGGCCCGGCGGCTTGTTGAGCGCGATCACATGATCGTCGCGCCAGATCACGCAGGACCGGATCATCGCGGTATCGGCCTCGGATATGTGGGTTTTCACCATGGTCGGGGCCGATCCCGGAACGGGCAGCGGCGGAATGCGCACCTCCTGGCCCGCCTCGACGCGCGTGCTTGCCTTGGCGCGCGCCCCATCGACGCGCAAATCGCCCTTGCGGCACATTTTCTCGATGCGCGCCTGCGCCACATGCGGAAACATCCGCCGCAGCCAGCGGTCAAGCCGCTGGTCGCCGTCGCCCTCCGCCACCCGGATAATCTGAACACCGCTCATACCAGGCCCCCCCGTGCCAGTGCCGCGCCCAGGATCAGCGCCCCGATGGACAATCCGACCGACAGCCCCACATAAATAGCCGCCTGCCCCATCGCGCCGCGCTCCCAAAGCGTGACCGCCTCGAGCGAAAACGCCGAGAATGTGGTGAATCCGCCCAGAAGCCCCGCCATGATCAGGGGGTTGAGATGCGCCAGCCCGCGCTCAAGCGAGAGAATGGCAAAGGCCCCCATCAGGAAAGAGCCAACGATATTGACCGCAAGCACGCCCATGGGAAAGCCGGGACCGGCAAGGCGCAGCGCCGCCAGCCCCACGCCATAGCGCAGACAAGACCCGATTGCGCCGCCGATGGCGACCTGAAGAAATGTGGATATCATGGCGCGGTCCATCGCTTGCGCGCGGTTGCTTGTCAAGCGGCGGGGCCTCGGTCACCATCGAGACAGGCGGCGAGCACCTGCGCCGTATGGGTATAGGTCAGCCCGTGCCCCGCCCCCGCGATGACGCTCTGACGCGCGGCGGGGTTGAGGGCGGCAAGCCTGTCCTTGCAGGCGATGGGAATGACCGTATCCGCCGCCCCCCAGATCGCATGAACGGGCGGGCCGTTCTGCGCGATGCGGGCGTGAACCGGTGAGAGGTCCGGCGCGAGAATGCCCGACAGAGAGCGCGCGACGGCAGGCACAAACCCGCGCCAGCGCAGTTGCGCCTGTTGGAGGTCCACGATCCCCGGAACCGAAGAGGGCAGCGCGCGCTCGGCCTCGCACCCTCTTTGAAAGCTGCGGGGAAAGGCGGCAAGCATGAGCCAGAGCGCAAACGGCCCCCCCCGCGCGACGATCCGCGCCACCGGCCCGAGATCGTGGCCCAGGCCGGCAGGCGCGATGAGGATGAGGGTTTGCACCCGCTCGGGATGTCTGGCGGAAAACTCCGTGGCAATCGCCCCGCCCATGGAATAGCCGATCAGCGTGACCGGCCCCGCCACCCCCTGATCGGCCAGCAACTCGCGCAATTGCGTGATGAAAAACGCGGCATCCTGCGCGCCCTCGGGCCGATCCGAAAAGCCCCGCCCGTAAAGGTCATAGACCAACACGCGCCGCCCTGCCCCGGCCAGTCCCGGTGCCAGCCCGTCCCAGACGAAAGAGGGCGTGGTCAGCCCGTGCACGCAGACCGTGACCGCGCCATGCGCCGGCCCGAACCAACGGTAATGCGTCCGCCCGCGCGAGAGCGTGGCGAAATCGCCGGGGGCCTCGGCCCGCGCCGCCGCATTCATCCGGGGCCTGAGCGCCTCGCGCAAGAGCGGCGCGCCCAGCAGCGCGACGAGGGCAACAAGCCCCCAGATCACGAGGCCGCCCGCCACGCATCGAGGATGTAGCGGCTTGTCATCAGGTCAAGATGCGCCCCGCCGCCATTCTTGAAAAGCGTGATCTCGTCGTCGCTCTGGCGGTGGAACCGCGCCTCGTCATAGTAATCCGCCACCAGATCCGTGCGCGCGATGGTGCCCGCCTCAAGCGGAATTTTCAGCTCGCCGATATGGCCCACCGTGGTGTCGAAACTGTCGACAAAGATACGTGCACGCTTGAGGGCCTCGTCATCGGCCTCGCGCATGTCGGGGCGATAGGCGCCGATCAGGTCGATATGCTGACCGGGGCGCAGCCAGTCGCCCTTGAGGATCGGCTCTGTGGTCATCGTGGCCGAGGTGACGATATCGGCTTCGCGCACCGCCATTTCCAGATCTCCGGCCACGGCCATGCCGGGACACGTGGCGGCAAGCGCCTCGGCATTGGCGCGGGTGCGGTTCCAGACAGTGAACCGCGCCTCGGGAAAGGCGGCGCGATAGGCCTGCCAGAGCGAACGCGCGACCGTGCCCGCGCCGACGATGAGGATTTCGCGGCTGTCGGCCCGCGCCAGCCGGGTCGCGGCGTAAAGACTGTCGCCCGCGGTCTTCCACTTGGTGACAAGGTGAAAATCGACAATCGCCTCGAGCCGTCCGGTGGTATCGTCATAAAGGCTCACCCCGCCGTTGATCGTGGGCAGACCCGCTCCGGCATTGCCCGGAAAGATCGTCGCCGATTTGACCGCGATGCCCAGCCCGTCGATCCAGGCGGCGCGATTGAGCAGCGTATCCTTGCCCCGATACAGGAATGTGTCGGCAATCTCGGCCTTGGGGCGCGCGTGCCCCGTCTGAAACGCGGCACAAAGGCCCAGCCAGTCGAGATGTCGCTCGCCCGCCTCAAAGGGGATGAAGGTGGGGGTCATGCAGCCTCTCCTTGTCTCAGCGGCGGTATTTGGGGGCCTTGGCGGCCAGTGGCTCTTCGCGGACCGTCTCGCGCCAGAGCAGATAGAGCCCCGATCCGATGATCAGCGCAATCCCGATCCAGGCGGTGGCATCGGGCCAGGTGCCAAAGACGGTGACGCCCCAGAGAATCGCCATGGGCATGGCGACATATTCGAACGGCGCGGCAAAGGCGGCCTCGGAGAGGCGATAGGCCTGGCTGATGAACAGCCCGCCGAACAACCCGGTGATCCCGAGCAGGATCAGGACGGGATAATCCTGCGCGGCGGGCCAGTCCCAGGCGCGAAAGAGAAATTCGAGCGAGGGATGCCCCGACCCGGCAAAGCGCCCGTCGCCCAGCCCGAGGCCAATGAGAACGCTGGCCACGAGAAAGGTGAGTTGAATGTAAAAGGCCATGGTCGGCGCGCTCTCGGTGCCGCCGATCTTGCGGGTGAGCACATGCAGCGTGGCATAGAAGAATGCCGCCGCGACCGGCAGAAGCGACGCCGCCTGAAACGCCGCCGTGCCCGGCTTGACGATCACCAGAACGCCGAAGAACCCGACGGCAATGGCCGCCCAGCGCCGCACGCCCACGGTCTCGCCCAGAAAGATCACCGAGAACACCGTGATGATGAGCGGCGAGACGAAGAAGATCGCCGTGGCATCGGCGAGCGGCAGCGCCGCCAGCCCCAGAAAGAGGCACATGTTTGCCGTGACCACGCAGAGCCCGCGCACCAGATGGATCACCGGGCGGCGTGTCCGCAGGACCGTCAGACCGCCTGCGAACGGCATCACAAACACGGTAAACACCGTCAGCGCCACCAGCGCCCGGATGAACACCACCTGATGCAGCGCATACCCGCCCGACAGGAACTTGATTCCCACATCGTTCACGGAAAAGCACGCCATCGCCGCCAGGGCATAGGCGGCGCCGGTCAGGTTCGCGCGCTGAACGGAGACGGTCATGAGCGGTAGATGACGGGAGGCGGCGGGGGATGTAAAGAGGGAGGGTCGCCCGACCTTTTGCAAGAGGCTCTCGAAGTCGGGGCACATGCACCAAAAAGCCCCGGCCACAGGGCCGGGGCAGATGGCGCGACCGGGAAGCCGCGCGCAGGGAACGTGTTCAGGCCACGTCGCGCAGCGTTACCTTGGGCGTCACGCCAAGGGCGTGACAGACATCGCGCGTGAGATCGGGGCGGTTGAGCGTGTAGAAATGCAGATCCTCCACCCCACCCTCGATCAGGTCGCTGCACAATTCGGTGCAAAGCGCGGTCGCCAGCAGGTCATGCCGATTGTCGCGCAGGGCCTTGTCAAACGCGTCATCGAGCCAGACGGGCACGGTCGTGCCGCAGGAGAGCGCGAATTTGCGCGCCCCTTCCCAGTTTTCGATCGGCAGGACACCGGGGATGATCGGGGCGTTGATCCCCGCTGCGGCACAGGCATCGCGGAAGCGGAAAAATGTTTCGGCCTCGAAAAAGAACTGCGTGATCGCCTCTGACGCACCCGCGTCGATCTTGCGCTTGAGCCAGTCGATGTCGGCCTTTTGATCCGCCGCTTCGGGATGTTTCTCGGGGTAGGCTCCGACGCGGATGGTGAATTTGCCGGTCTCCGCCAGCGCCGCGATCAACTCGCAGCTATCGGCAAAGCCTTGCGGGTGGGGGGTGAACCCGTCCGACCCCTTCGGCGCGTCGCCGCGCAGCGCCACGATCTCGCGCACGCCGGCGGCATGAAACTGCTCGGCGATTTCAAGCGTCTCGCTGCGGCTTGCGTTGACGCAGGTAAGGTGCGCCGCCACGTTGAGCCCGGTGGCATTGTGCAGCGTGCTCACCGCCTCGCGCGTCAATTCCCGCGTGGTGCCGCCTGCCCCGTAGGTGACCGAGACGAAGCGCGGGCCAAGGGGGCTGAGCGTGTGGATTGTCTCCCAAAGGCGGAACGACGCCTCGAGCGATTTGGGCGGGAAGAACTCGAAAGAGACGCGCGGCGTTTTCATGATCGGTGATCCTCTGGAACGGAGCCTGTTGAGCCTCTTGTTGCAGCCGCGCCCCTGTGAGACAACTTCATATAATTCATGGTGAGAATGAGGATCGCTAATAATGCACATCGAGTTTCGCCACCTCCGGACGATCCGCGCCATCCACCAGGCGGGCGGATTGGCGCGGGCTGCGGATATCCTGCACATCACCCAATCGGCGCTCAGCCATCAGATCAAGGGGCTTGAGGAGCAGACCGGGGTCGAGCTTTTCGTGAGGCGGTCCAAGCCCTTGCGCCTTTCGGCCGCCGGTCATCGCCTGCTGCGCCTCGCCGAGAAGATCCTGCCCGAAATCGAGGCGCTGGAGCAGGAGTTCGAAGGGTTGCGCGAGGGCAGCGTCGGCCGGCTTCATATCGCCATCGAATGTCACGCCTGTTTCGAGTGGCTCTTTCCGGTGCTGGAACGGTTCCGAAAGACCTGGGGCGATGTCGATGTCGATATCCGCCCCGGCCTTGCTTTTGACGCGCTGCCCGCCTTGCAGAAAGAGGAGGTGGATCTGGTGGTGTCCTCGGATCCCGAGGATCTTCCGGGCATAAGCTTCAGGCCGCTATTCGATTACGAGCCGGTGTTCGTGGCCTCCGCCCAGCATCCGCTGGCGGCGAAGCCTTTTGTCGAGGCAGCGGATTTCCGCGACGAGGTGCTGATCACCTACCCGGTGGACCGCTCGCGCCTTGACGTGTTCACCGAGTTGCTGACGCCTGCCAAGGTCGAGCCGCGCGGCATCCGGCAGGTGGAGTTGACGGCGGTGATCCTGCTTCTGGTGGCGTCGGGGCGCGGAGTGGCGGTCTTGCCCGACTGGGTGGTGCGGGAATTGCGCACAAGCTCGGATTACGTCACCCGCCCGCTGACGGCAGAGGGCAAGACCAAACGCCTTTATGCCGCGATCCGCGACGAGGATGCCGACAAGCCGTATATGTCACATCTCTTGCGGCTGGCGCGCGAGATCCCGGTGCGCCTTCAACGCGGTGAGGCGGTCAGCGCCGCGAGATGATCGGGCAGGGCGCGCGCGGAAATCTCCGCCTCGCGCACCAGAGTATCGAAATGAAGCGAGAGCGCCTCGACCCGCGCGCTGTCGCGGAACACCAGATAGTTGCGCCCGATATAGAGCACGGCCAGAAGCGGACCGAAGATCGTGATCGGGGCGGAATAGAGCCTGTGCGCGTCGAAAAGATAGAGCCGCAGGCGCGGATAGAACTCGCGCGCGACCGTGATCAGGTGGTCAAGCTGGTCGCGGCGGATCTCGGCGGGCAGGTCACGGTAATAGCCCTCGCCGCGCGCGAAACTCTCGATCTCGTGGAGCGGCAGGGCAATCTCGTAATCCGAGCGCGCGCCGCGCATCCAGGCCATGCGATCCTCCGACGCACCGATCGCCTGATCGGCAGAGCGCCCGAGCGAGGGCGCGTATTCCCATTGCAGCATGGCGCGGGTCTTGAGCATGTCGGGTAGCGCGGCGGGCACATGGCGGATCTTGTAGCCGGCCGCTTCCTTGTGCCATGCGAAGATCTGTTCATCCACCAGCGCGCGGGGCGCCTCGGTCAGCGAGAGCGAATTGGCCAGCAGATCGGCGGCGGTCTCGGGGCGCGCGGTCAGCCCCAGCAACCAATCCGCCGAGACCCCGAGCGCGCGGGCGCATTCCGCCACGACCTGCGCATTTGGCAGACGCGCGCCCGCCCCCGTGAGAAGTTGCGAGACGGTCGAGCGGTCCACCCCGATGGCGCGGGCAAGCGCACTCTGATTGGTCGCGCGCAGGCGCATCGCCTCGGTCAGGCGGGTGCGGAAGAGGTCCGCGCGGGCGCGTTTGTCGATATTATGGAACATGTGGTGAATTAAATCATGATTGCAGGCAAAAGTTAACCATTCCCGCAATTCCGGATCAACCGAATCTCAATCACTTTTCCTCAGGCTCATCGACATGAAGGAAAGATGGAAACGCGGATGCGGACGCACTTCCCAGACATGGCCGATACGCGGGTGGAATGGCCCACCCTTGTGCTTCTGGCACTGACCTACGCGGTCTGGGCGCTGGGCACGGTCTGGGCGGCGGCGCTCTGGCTGCCCTTGGGAATTGTCCTGACGGGGCTGGCCATCGCGCAGCATTCCTCGCTTTGCCATGAGGCGCTGCACGGCCATCCGGTCCGGTCGCGCCTCTGGAACGAGGCGCTGGTGTTCCCATCGCTCTGCCTCTTGATCCCCTACGGACGGTTCCGCGACACGCACCTCGCGCATCACCGCGAGGAGATCCTGACCGATCCCTATGACGACCCGGAATCGAACTATCTCGATCCGGCGCGCTGGGCACGATTGCCGCGCTGGGCGCGCGCCGTGCTTTGGGCGAACAATACGTTGCTGGGGCGGATGGTGCTGGGCCCGTTCGTGGCGCAGGTGGCGTTCCTGCGCGCCGATTGGCTGGCAATCCAAGCGGGCGACCGGGACGCGCTGCGCGCGTGGCTGTGGCATGTCCCGGCGGTGGCGCTGGTGCTGGGTTGGGTCGCGCTCGCGCCGATGCCACTCTGGGCCTATCTGGTCTCGGTCTGGCTGGGGCTTGGCCTGCTTAAGATCCGCACGTTCCTCGAGCATCGCGCGCATGTGCGCGCAAGCGGCCGCACCGTGATCATCGAGGATCGCGGGCCGTTGGCGCTCTTGTTTCTCAACAACAACCTGCATGTGGTCCATCACATGCACCCCGATGTGCCATGGTATCGGCTGCCCGCGCTCTACGCCGCGCGGCGCGCGCATTACCTCTCGCGCAATGGCGGCTATCGCTACCGCTCCTATGCCGAGGTGATCCGCGCCCATTTCCTGCGCGCCAAGGACCCGGTGCCGCACCCGCTCTGGAACGGCGACGGGCGATCCTGAGCGAGGCCACTGGCCAATCCCGGCCATCCGGGGCATGACGGGCCATGGAGCCATGGATTGTCCTTTCGATTGCCGCTGCGGCGTTTCAGACGCTGCGCTTCATGCTGCAAAAAAAGCTCAGCATGGGCGCACTGAGTGCGGGCGGCGCGACGCTGGCGCGGTTTTTCTATTCGGCACCTTTCGTGGTGGCGCTGGCGGTCGGATACCTCCTGGCCATGGGTGTGGAGTGGCCGGGTTATACGCCGCGCTTCTGGGCCTATGCCGTGGCGGGCGGGCTGTCGCAAATCCTGGCTACATGGGCCGTGGTCGCGCTTTTCGCCGAGCGTAATTTCGCCGTCGGCATCGCCTTCAAGAAGACCGAGGTGGTGCAGACCGCCATCGTCGGCCTGATCGTGCTGGGCGACCGGGTGAACATCGCGGCAGTGGGCGCTATCCTTCTCGGCCTCGTCGGCGTGCTGCTTCTGTCGCAGACGCCGGGCCGTGAGGGGCGGTGGTGGCGGCGCATCGGTGCGCGTGCGGCATTGCTTGGCCTTGCGTCCGGGGCGTTCTTTGCCATTTCCGCCGTCGGCTATCGCGGGGCCACGCTGGAGATCGCGAGCGCGGACCCTTTCCTGCGTGCGGCGCTCTCTCTGGCGGTCGTCACGGTGATGCAGGCGGTGGCGCTGGCGCTCTGGCTCGGCTGGCGCGAGCCGGGGCAGGTTGCGCGCGTTGTTGCGGCCTGGCGCACGGCGGTCTGGATGGGGCTCGCGGGGATGGGCGGGAGCCTGTGCTGGTTCACCGCCTTCACGCTACAAAACGCGGCTTTGGTCTTTGCCGTGGGGCAGGTCGAGGTGATCTTTTCGCTCATCGTCTCATGGCTGTTCTTCGGCGAACGGCTGAGCGCGCGCGAGGGCTGGGGCATCGCCCTTGTCACCCTTTCAGTGATGGCCGTGGTGGCACTCCGTTGAGGCGCAGGAACAGGCTTTCCTCGTCATCGTTGCGAAAGAACGGCACCGAGGCGGGCGGGGTGCGGTCATGGGCGCGCGCAGCCACCTCGGCCAGAACGACCTCGGTGATGAAGGGCAGGTCGAAATGCCGCGCCTCGGGGAGGGGAATCCATTGCAGGTGGCTCAACTCTTCGCAGGCGGCCGAGAAATCGTCGGCATCGCCCGCCAGCGCCTCGGCATGAACAAGGAAAAAGCGCGCATCGAAGCGACGCGGACGGCCCGGCGGAGTGATGGCGCGAAACACGAATTGCAGCGCATCGGCGCGCGGCACGAGGCCACGGGCGGCAAAGCCCTGCCAATCCGGCGGCACCTCGCCGGGCCAGTGTCCCGGCACCCCGAGGGCGAGGCCGGTTTCCTCCCACAACTCGCGGATCGCGGCGGCGGCAAGGGCCTGCGCAAGGTTGCCCGGTGCTGCCTCACACAGCCTGTTCGCACAAAGATCGGGCAGCGGTCGGGCAAGCGGAATGTCCGCATCGCCCGCATCGACAGCACCACCGGGAAACACGACCTTGTTGGGCATGAAGGCCGCGCCCGCGCCGCGCTGACCCATGAGCACATGCGGCACGCCCGCGCTCTCTCGGAGCACGATCACCGTGGCCGCGTCGCGCACCGGCACCTTGTCCGTTGTCTGATCCATGTTCGCCCCGCGTGTTTGGAGGGGCTAGTCGCCGGTCCCGAACCCATGCATCCGCTTGGCCCATTGCAGCCCGACAATGGCCCCCTTGAGCCGGGGCAAAAGGTAGAGCGAGAGCGCGATGGTGCCAATGGCGAAAATGGTGAAGAGCACAAGCGGTTCGGGCCGCCATGTCTCGAACACGATCATCAGGAGCGGGGCCATCAGGTGCCCGACGAAGAGAATCGTCAGATAGGCCGGGCCATCGTCGGCGCGGTGATGACTGAGATCTTCCTGGCAGACCGGGCAGTGATCGCGCACGGTCAGATAGTTGCGCAAGACCGGACCCGAGCCGCAATTGGGACACTTGCCGCGAAACCCCCGCCACATGGCGGGTTTGACCGGACGGTCGGACTCGGCGGTGAGCGTTGTGTCGCGCATGACTATCCCTTTCGATGGTGGCGGTAACATGGCGCGGGGCGGCGGGGATTTGAAGGTGACAGCCTGTCCTTGCGGCGCGATGTCGCAAATTTGCCGCTTTCAAACGGGGTGTTTTGCCCCCGCGAATTGACGGCTATAGCTGGATCATGGCACGCACGCGCAAAAAATCGGTCAAGGCAGGGAGGGTCAGGCCGCTGAAATTCCTGTGGCGATGGGTGCTGCGGGCGGTGCTGGCCGCCGTCGTTCTGCTGGCAACCCTGATCCTCGGCTATCGCTGGGTGAACCCGCCCACCACGGTCTATATCTGGCAGGAAGGGCGGCGCCTTGGCGGGGTTTCGCAGGACTGGGTTCCGATGGCGCGGATCGCGCCGGTGATGGCGCGCTCTGTCGTGGCGGCGGAGGATGCGAATTTCTGCCTGCACTGGGGCTTTGACATGGGGGCGATTCGCACGGCCATCGCCGAAGGATCGGGCCGCGGTGCCTCTACGCTCAGTCAGCAGGTGGTCAAGAACGTGTGGCTCTGGCATGGGCGCAACTGGGGCCGCAAGGCGCTGGAGGCGATGATCACCCCCGTGATGGAAACGGCCTGGCCCAAGCGGCGCGTGCTCGAGGTCTACCTCAACGTGGCAGAGTTCGACGAAGGTGTTTTCGGCGTCGAAGCGGCCGCGCGGCATTATTTCGGACTGAGCGCCGCCGACCTGAGCCCGGCGCAGGCGGCGCGCCTTGCCGCCGTGCTGCCCGATCCCAAGGGCCGCTCGGCAAGCCGCCCCACGGATGCCCTGCGCCGTCGCGCCGCGCGCATCATGGATGGGGCGGCCACCATCGCCCGCGACGGGCGCGCCGCCTGTTTCGAGGATTGAATCCCGCGCCCGAAGAAGGCATTGAGGGTCGATCCCCGTGTTACCGCAGGTTTGCCGATGGCCCGTCTCTATCACGTCCCGCTCTCGCCCTTTTGCCGCAAGGTGCGGCTGGTGCTTGCCGAGAAGCGGATCGAATGCGAACTGGTGGAAGAGCGCTATTGGGAACAGGACGCCGATTTCCTGCGCCGCAACCCGGCGGGCAAGGTTCCGGTGCTGCGCATGGACGGGCTGACCATGTCCGAAAGTGCCGCGATCTGCGAATACATCGAGGAAAAGCACCCGACCCCGCCGCTCATGCCGAAAGGCGCGGAGGCACGCTATGAGGTGCGGCGCCTGGTGGGTTGGTTCGACGACAAGTTTCATGCCGAGGTCACCTCGAAGCTGCTTTATGAGCGGGTGAACAAGAAGATGATGAAACAGGGCTTTCCCGACAGCCGCAACGTCAAGGACGGGGCGCGGGCGATCAAGTTCCACCTCGATTACCTGGCCTGGCTGCTGGATCACCGCCGCTGGCTGGCCGGCGACGTGATGACGCTGGCGGATTTCGCGGCCGCTGCGCATCTGTCGTCGCTGGATTACATCTCGGATGTGGACTGGCACCGCTCGGATGTGGTCAAGGACTGGTATGCCAAGATCAAGTCCCGCCCCGCGTTCCGGGGAATCCTTGCCGATCAGGTGCCCGGCTTTCCGCCGCCCGCGCATTATGCCGATCTGGATTTCTAGAGCGGGGGCGCTGCCCCCGTCGCCGCGAGCGGCGACTCCCCCGGAGTATTTGCCGGAACGATGAAGGATGACCTGAAAAAGAGACTGGTTGCGCAGGCGAGAGCCGAGGGATTTGATGCCTGTCGGTTGGGTCGGCCGTGGGACGTGCCCGAGGTGCCCGGACGTCTGGCGGCGTTTCTGGAGAAGGGATATCATGGACAGATGGGATGGCTTGCAGAGCGCAGCCATTGGCGCGGTGCGCCGCAGGTTCTGTGGCCCGAGGCGCGCACGGTGATCGTGCTGGGCGAGAGCTATACGCCCGAGGGCGATCCGCTGGCGGGGGTGGCGCGGCGGGACTGTGGCAACATCTCGGTCTATGCGCGGGGCCGCGACTATCACGACACGGTGAAGAAACGGTTGAAGCGGCTGGCGCGCTGGCTGATGACCGAGGCGGGCGGCGAGGTGAAGGTGTTCGTCGATACCGCGCCGGTGCCCGAAAAACCGCTGGCGCAGGCGGCGGGGCTTGGCTGGCAAGGCAAGCATACCAACCTCGTGAGCCGGGATCTCGGCAACTGGTTCTTCATCGGCTCGGTGTTCACGACGCTGGAGATAGAGACTGATCCGGCGGAAATGGACCATTGCGGCTCGTGCCGGGCCTGTCTGGATATCTGTCCGACAGAGGCCTTTCCGGCACCCTATCAACTCGATGCGCGGCGCTGCATTTCCTATCTGACGATCGAGCACAAAGGCCCCGTCGATGTCGCGTTGCGGCCCTTGCTGGGAAACCGCATCTATGGCTGCGACGATTGTCTGGCAGTGTGCCCGTGGAACAAGTTCGCGGTCGAGGCGCGCGAGGTGAAGTATCACGCGCGCGCCGATCTTGTCGCGCCGCCGCTGGCGGAGTTGGCCGGCTTGGGCGAGGCCGGGTTTCGTGCGCGGTTCTCGGGCAGCCCGATCAAGCGGATCGGCTGGCTGCGGTTTCTGCGCAATGTGCTTTATGCCATCGGCAATTCGGGCGATGCGCGGCTTTGCGCCGTGGCGCGGGCGCATCTGGGGAATGACGATGCGGCCGTCGCGGATGCGGCGCGCTGGGCATTGGAAAGGCTGGAACAGTGACGCTTTTGCTTGGGGTGGATACGGGCGGGACCTATACCGATGCGGTGCTGATCCGCAACGAATCCGAGGTGGTCGCGAGCGCCAAGGCGCTGACCACGCGGCACGATCTGGCGGTGGGCATCGGGCACGCGGTCGAGGCGGTGCTGCGTCAGAGCGGTGCGGCGGCGGGGGAGATCGGGCTTGCGTCGCTTTCCACCACCCTCGCCACCAATGCGCTGGTCGAGGGGCAGGGCGGGCGCGCGGGGCTGGTCTATATCGGGTTCCGCGAGGCGGATTTGCAGACGCACGGCCTCTCGGAGGCGCTGGCGGGCGATCCGGCGCTGGTGCTTGCGGGCGGGCACAGCCATGCGGGCAGCGAGGCGGCGGCGCTCGACGAGGCACGGTTGCGCGACTGGCTGGAGGCAGGCACGGGTGCCGAGGCCTATGCGGTGGCCGCGCTCTTTGCCACGCGCAACCCGGCCCATGAATTGCGCGCGGCGGAGGTGATCCGCGCGGTGACGGGACGGCCGGTGAGCCTGTCGCATCACCTCTCTGCGAAACTCAACGGGCCGAAACGGGCGCTGACGGCGCTTCTCAATGCACGGCTCATCGGGATGATCGCGCGGCTCATCGACCGGGCGGAGACGCGGCTGCGTGAGTTGGGGGTCCATGCACCGCTGATGGTGGTGCGCGGCGACGGGGCGCTGATTTCGGCGGATCAGGCGCGCGAGCGGCCCATCGAGACGATCCTCAGCGGACCTGCGGCAAGTCTCGTCGGCGCGCGCTGGCTGACCGGGGCGGACCGGGCGCTTGTCTCGGATATCGGCGGCACGACGACGGATGTGGCGGTGCTGCGGGACGGACGACCCGCGATCGATGCGCAAGGGGCCAAGGTCGGGCCGTGGCGCACCATGGTCGAGGCCGTGGCGATGCGCACCTTTGGTCTGGGCGGTGACAGCGAGGTACATGTGACCGAGGGGTTGGGCGGTGGCGTGAGCCTCGGGCCGCGTCGGGTGGTGCCGGTCAGCCTGATGGCCATGGAAGCGCGAGAGGCGGTGCATCGCGCGCTTGAGGAACAGGCGCGGGCACCGACGCCCGGCGAGATGGACGCGCGGTTCGTGCGGGCGGTGCCGGGGGTGGAGACCGGCGGGCTGACGGAGCGTGAGGCGGCGCTGCTGGCGCGGATCGGGGCTGAAGTGTGGCCTTTGGCCGGAGTGCTGAGGAACCGGATGGATCACGGCGCGCTGGTCCGTCTGGTGCGGCGCGGGCTGGTGCAGGTGGGTGGCGTCACGCCCTCGGATGCGGCCCATGTGCTGGGCAAGGTCGCGGTCTGGGACGCGGAGGCCGCGCGGCTGGCGCTGACGCTGGTGGCGCGCAAGCGGACCGGGGCGGGCGAGCGGCTGGCCAATGGGGCGGAGCCATTGGCGCGGATGATCGTCGAGCGGCTGACACATCAGACCAGTTTGGCCGTGTTGGAGACTGCTTTTGCCGAGGAAGAGACGGATTTCGGCCTGCCGCCCGCCGATCTGGCAACGCATGTGCTCATGCAGCGGGGCCTTGGGCGGCATCGTGGGCTGGTGCGGATCGAGAGCGGTTTGAACGTGCCGGTGATCGGGCTGGGAGCCTCGGCGGCGAGCTATTATCCGGCCGTGGGGCAGCGGCTCGGATGCGAGATGATCGTGCCGGATCATGCCGGGGTGGCCAATGCCATCGGCGCTGTGGTGGGGCGCGTGACGATCCGGCGCGCAGGCATCGTGACCTCGCCCGCCGAGGGGAAATTCCGCGTGCATCTTGAGGGCGGGCCGGAGGATTTCGCCGGGTCGGAGGCGGCCATGGCCGCACTTGAGACAGCGCTTGCCGCCGGGGCGCGCGAAGCGGCGGTTGCGGCAGGCGCAGTCGATATCCATGTGAGCGCACGGCGTGAGGTGAAGGAGGCCGTGGTCGAGGCGCGGCGGGTGTTCCTCGAGGCCGAAATCGTGGTAGAGGCAAGCGGACGCCCGCGCGTGGCGGTCTGAGAAGAGGGGGGCGCTGCCCCCGTCGCCGCGTTGCGGCGACGCCCCCGGGATATTTGGGGCAAGATGAAGGAGCGGATCATGGGTGCGGCGGATCGGTTTGACGCGGATATGGCGGGGCGGCTGGAGGGCTTGCGCGAGGATGGGCTTTACAAGGTGGAGCGGGTGATTGCCTCGATGCAGGCGGGCGAGGTGTGGCTGGCGGATGGGCGCGAGGTGGTGAACCTGTGTGCCAATAATTACCTCGGGTTGGCCGATCATCCCGAGGTTATAGCGGCGGCGCATGGGGCGCTGGATCGCTACGGGTTCGGCATGGCCTCGGTGCGGTTTATTTGCGGGACGCAGGAAGAGCATAAAGAGTTGGAGGCGCGGATCGCCGGGTTTCTGGGCAAGGAGGATGCGATCCTTTATGCGGCGGCATTCGATGCCAATACCGGTCTCTTCGAGACGCTGCTGGGGCCGGAGGATGCGATCATCTCGGATGCGCTCAACCATGCCAGCATCATCGACGGGGTGCGGCTGTGCAAGGCGCAGCGCTGGCGCTATGCCAATCGCGACATGGCCGATCTGGAGCGGTGTCTGCGCGAGGCGGCGGGCGCGAGGCATCGGTTGATTGCCACCGATGGCGTGTTTTCGATGGACGGGTTTTACGCGCCTCTCGATGAGATATGTGATCTGGCGGCGCGGTATGATGCGCTGGTGATGGTGGATGATTGCCACGCCACCGGGTTTGTCGGAGCCACGGGACGCGGCACGCCGGAGCGGTTTGGGGTGATGGAGCGGGTGGATATCCTGACCGGCACGCTGGGCAAGGCGCTGGGCGGCGCGTCGGGCGGGTATACGGCGGCGAGCGGCAAGGTTGTGGACTGGCTGCGGCAACGCTCGCGGCCTTACCTGTTTTCCAACACGCTCGCACCAGTGATTGCGGGCGCCTCGCTCAAGGTGTTCGATCTGCTGGAGGATGGCGAGGCGCGGCGGGCGCGGCTGTGGGAGAATGCGGCGTATTTCCGGGATCGCATGGGGGCGCTGGGGTTCGATTTGCTGCCGGGTGAGCACGCGATCATCCCGGTGATGCTGCGCGACCCGAAGCTGGCGCAGGAGATGGCGGCCCGGCTGGAGGAGCGGGGCGTTTACGTGACGGCGTTTTCGTTCCCGGTGGTGCCCAAGGGGCAGGACCGCATCCGCACGCAGATGAGCGCGGCGCTCAGCCGCGACATGCTGGACCGGGCGATTGGGGCGTTCGAGGCCGTGGGCCGGGAGTTGGGAGTGATCTGATGCAGAACGAGATGAAGGCGCTGGTCAAGGCGCGGCCCGAGCCGGGGCTGTGGATGGAATACGTGCCGGTGCCCGAGGTTGGCCCGTCCGATGTGCTGATCAAGGTGAAGAAATCGGCCATTTGCGGCACCGATGTGCATATCTGGAAATGGGACGAGTTCAGCGCCAAGACAGTGCCGGTGCCGATGGTGGTGGGCCATGAATTCGTGGGCGAGATCGTCGATACCGGGTCTGCGGCGGTGAAATACCGGATCGGGCAGCGCGTCAGTGGCGAGGGGCATATCGTCTGCGGCACCTGCCGGAATTGCCGCGCGGGGCGGGGGCATCTGTGCCGCAACACGCGCGGTGTTGGCGTGAACCGGCCCGGCTCTTTCGCGGAATATCTCTGCATCCCCGAGATGAACGTGGTGCCGATCCCCGAGGACATCCCCGACGAGATCGCGGCGATTTTCGATCCGTTCGGCAATGCCGTGCACACCGCGCTCAGCTTTGATCTGGTGGGCGAGGACGTGCTGGTGACGGGCGCGGGGCCCATCGGCATCATGGGCGCGCTGGTGGCGCAGAAGGTCGGCGCGCGCAAGGTAGTCATCACCGATATCAACCCTTATCGCCTTGATCTGGCGCGGCGGATGGGGGTGCAGCATGTGGTCGATGTGGCCAACGAGCAGTTGCGCGACGTGATGGACGAGATCGGCATGACCGAAGGGTTTGACGTCGGGCTGGAGATGTCGGGTGCCTCGGCGGCGATGCAGCAGATGATTGCGCGTATGAACAATGGCGGCAAGGTAGCACTTCTGGGGATCGCCCCGACCGAGTTTGCCGTGGACTGGAACGCGGTGATTTTCAAGATGCTGCACATCAAGGGCATCTATGGCCGCGAGATGTTCGAAACCTGGTACAAGATGATCGCGCTGGTGCAATCGGGGCTGGATGTGAGCGGGTTGATCACCCACCGCATCGGGATCGACGATTTCGAGGCGGGATTTGCCGCGATGATCTCGGGCCATTCCGGCAAGGTGGTGATGGACTGGTAAGGATCAGCGCAACATCGCTTCGATCTTCCCGGTGATCGCGCCGGATTGCGGCTTGATCATCGAACCCCAGGTGCCCGCGACGCTGCCGTCGGGGTCGATGAGCACCTTGTTGAAGTTCCACGCCGGCGCAAATCCCGTCTCGGCCGCAAGCGTGGCATAGAAAGGGTGCGCCTGCGGTCCCTTGACGGAGGTGATCGTGGTCATCGGGAGATCGAGGCCGAAATTCACCTCGCAGAATTCCTTGACCTCGGCCTCACTGGCCAGTTCCTGCCGGAAATCGTTCGACGGCACGGCAAGCACGATCAGCCCCGAGTCGCGATACCGGTCATAGAGCGCCTGAAGCCCGTCATATTGCGGGGTAAAACCGCAGCGCGAGGCGGTATTGACCACGAGCACGGGCCGCCCTTTCCAATCGCTCAGTCGGATCTCGCCGCCGTCGATATTGCCGAACGGCGTGGCAAGATCGAGCGCGGCGGCGGGCAGGGCGAGAAGCACGGCAAAAATGGTGGCGACAAGGCGCATTGGACCCTCCTGTTAATTGAGTGGGATACGCCGCAGCACCGCACGCGGATCACCCCTGCGACGAATGCGCCCAGTCCCAATACATATCGCGCACCCGTTCCGTGACCGGCCCCGGTTGATACTGCGTCTCTTCGAAGGCCGAGACGGGCGTGACCTTCATCAGGTTGCCCGACAGGAACACCTCGTCCGCATCCTCGAAATCGGCGAAGGTCATGACCGTTTCATGCACCGCCATGCCGTTGCTGCGCATGTTGTCGATGTGACGCGCGCGCGTGATGCCCGCAAGGAAAGTGCCGTTGGGGATGGGCGTGAACACCTCTCCATCCCTGACGGCAAAGACATTGGCGGTCGCCGTCTCGGCCACGTTGCCAAGCGCATCGGCCACCAGCGCGTTGCCGAAGCCGCGGTCTCGCGCCTCTTTCAACATCCGCGCGTTGTTGGGATAAAGACAGCCCGCCTTGGCATTGACCACCGCATCCTCGAGCACGGGGCGGCGGAACCGCGTGCGACAGAGCGTCGTGGCGGTGCCCGGCGGCGGCATCGGGATCTCTTCGAGGCTGATGGCAAAGCCAGTGGCCCCTTCCTTGGGCAAGACGCCCAGATATCCGCCGTCGAGCGCCCAATACATCGGACGGATATAGATCGCGGCCCCCTTGGGATAGGCCGAAAGCCCGTCCCAGACGATCTCCTCCATCTCGCCCGCGCTCAGCGTCGGGGTGATCATCAGCGCGCGCGCCGAGGCGTTGACGCGGGCGCAATGGCGGTCGAGGTCGGGCGCGATCCCGTCGACAAAGCGCGCCCCGTCAAAGACCGAGGTGCCAAGCCACATGGCGTGATCGGCGGCCTTCATCACCGCAAGGTCGCCATCGTGCCAGCGGCCGTCGAAATAGGTGCGGATATTGGTCCCTGTGGCCATGCGGTGCCCTCCCTTTTGCCCAGAGGTTAGGCCGCGCGCACGGCTGCGTCCAGAGGGGTCAGGCGCGCGCCGGTGCCTCGGCCAGAAGCGCGTCAAGATCAAGCCGCGCATTCACCATGGCAAGACGTCCCTCGCCGTCACGCGGCCAGTCCGCTTCGGGCTTGTCGCGGTAAAGCTCGACCCCGTTGCCATCGGGGTCGCGCAGATAGACCGCCTCGCTCACCCCGTGATCGGCGGCCCCGTCAAGCGCGATGCCCGCCTCAAGCACGCGCCGCAGCGCATCGCCAAGCGCGGCCCGGTCAGGATAAAGAAACGCCGTGTGATAGAGCCCGGTATGGCCCGGCGGCGGCGGGGTGGCGCCAAGGCTCTCCCATGTGTTGAGGCCGATATGGTGATGATAGCCGCCCGCCGACAGAAACGCGGCGCGCCCGCCGGAATAATATTGCGTGAGCTCGAAACCCAGCACACCGGAATAGAACCCGATGGCGCGCTCAAGATCGGCCACCTTGAGATGGACGTGGCCGATGCGGGTGGCGGGGTGGACGGGGACGGTCATGGGGCTTGCTCCTGTGAGGTTGTCATGCCCCCAGAATGCGCCTCGCCGCCCCGCCCGGCAATTCCGCGCCGGGGCGCAGACCCTGTGCACAAGGCCACGGCCCGCCCGCTCAATGCGCCATGAAGACCGGCACGGTGGCCCGTTCCAGCATGTAGCGTGTCGCGCCGCCAAAGATCGCCTCGCGGAAGCGCGAATGGCCATAGGCCCCCATCACCACCATATCGGCATCCATGTCGGTGACATGGCGCAAGAGCACGTCGGACACGCGCGGCAGCGTCTTGGACAGCACGTCGATTTCCACCTTGACCCCGTGCCGCGCAAGATATTGCGACAGAAGACCGCCAGGATCGGAGCGGTTCGGGCCATGGGTGGGCGGGTCGATCACCACGACATGCACGCTCTCGGCGGCGCAGAGAAGCGGCAGGGCGGCGCGGGTCGCACCAAGCGCTTCGCTGCTCTCGTTCCAGCCGAGCAGGATGCGTTTCGGATGCGGAACGGGCGCGGCCCCGGTCGGGGCAATGAGCACCGGCGTGTGACCTTCGAAGAGGGCCGATTCGGTCACCGGTTCCAGTTCGGCCCCGCGCCCGTCACCATAGGGCTGCGGCAGAATGACCAGATCCGAAAAGCGTGCCCGTGTCGAGACGTGCCGCCCGAGATCGGCCAGTTGGCTTACCCCGGCATCAAGCGACCAGCGAATCGTTGTCGCATCGAGCCGCTTGCGGGCCAGCGCCTCGACCTCCTCGGACTCTTCCTGCGCGCGGGCGATGGTTTCCTGAAGCACGATGGCGCTTGCGCCCGCGTAGTAATAGCCGGTCTGGCTGCGATCCACGCCAAGGCAGAGCACGTCAAGATGCGCGTCATGCGCCTCTGCGGCAGCGATGGCATGGGTCAGGGTTTCTTCGACAAGGGCTGCGTCAGTAAGGACCGTGAAAAGACTGTTATATGTCATGGCGGATATCCCGGTTGGTGTTACGCTGGGACCAGCATAGGAGCGGAGCCTGCGCGCCGCCTTGACCCGGATCAATCCAGACCGTGCAGGGCTTTGACACAGATCAAGGTTTGTTGACTCCGATCCTAGCATTACGGGCACTGTCAAACGCGCCTGCGCGGGTCAGGCCGACTCGGACGGGTGAAGACGAAGGGACGCAACATGACGAATTATATCAAGCTGATCGTGCTTGGGGTGATCACGCTTTTCGCGCTGGTCGCTGCCAATTACGCGCGCGATCTGGCCTATCTGGTCAATGCGCTGACAATCGCGCTGGTGGCTGGCGGGCTGTTTCTGTGGGTGCTCCGGCACACCGACGAGCCGGAGACCAAGGCGGATCTGTCTGGCGAATACATGGATGGCGTGATCCGCGCCGGGG
Source organism: Roseovarius sp. MBR-79 (assembly GCF_053628555.1). NCBI lineage: Bacteria > Pseudomonadati > Pseudomonadota > Alphaproteobacteria > Rhodobacterales > Roseobacteraceae > Roseovarius > Roseovarius sp. MBR-79. The sequence continues at coordinate 25,047 of NZ_JBRJGP010000010.1, forward strand.
TGGTCGCCACCGCGCTCTGGGGTGTGGTGGGCTTTCTCGCGGGCACGTTCATCGCCTTTCAGCTTGCCTTTCCGGGCCTCAATTTCGAATGGGCGCAGGGATACGCGAATTTCGGGCGGTTGCGTCCCTTGCATACCTCGGCGGTGATCTTCGCCTTTGGCGGCAACGCCCTGATCGCGACCTCGTTCTACGTGGTGCAGCGCACGAGTGCGGCGCGGCTCTGGGGCGGAAATCTGGCGTGGTTCGTGTTCTGGGGTTATCAGCTTGTGATCGTGCTGGCGGCGACGGGCTACTTGCTCGGCGCGACGCAGTCCAAGGAATATGCCGAACCGGAATGGTATGTGGATCTGTGGCTGACGGTTGTCTGGCTGGCCTATCTCGCGGTCTTCGTCGGCACGCTGGTGAAACGCCGCGAGCCGCATATCTATGTCGCCAACTGGTTTTTCCTGTCGTTCATCATCACCGTGGCGATGCTGCATGTGGTCAACAACCTCAGCATCCCGGTCAGCATCTTCGGCTCCAAATCGGTGCAGGTCTTTTCGGGCGTTCAGGACGCGATGACGCAATGGTGGTATGGCCACAACGCCGTCGGCTTCTTCCTGACCGCCGGTTTCCTTGGCATGATGTATTACTTCGTGCCGAAGCAGGCCGAACGTCCGGTTTACAGCTACAAGCTGTCGATCATCCACTTCTGGGCGCTGATCTTCATCTACATCTGGGCCGGTCCTCACCACCTGCATTATACGGCGCTGCCCGACTGGGCCTCGACCCTGGGCATGGTGTTCTCGATCATTCTCTGGATGCCGTCCTGGGGTGGGATGATCAACGGTCTGATGACGCTTTCGGGCGCTTGGGACAAGCTGCGCACCGATCCGGTGATCCGCATGATGGTAATCTCCATCGGGTTCTACGGTATGTCGACCTTCGAGGGGCCGATGATGTCCATTCGCGCGGTCAACTCGCTGTCGCATTACACCGACTGGACCATCGGGCACGTGCATTCCGGTGCGCTTGGCTGGAACGGCATGATCACCTTCGGTGCGCTCTACTTCCTTGTACCGCGCCTGTGGAACCGCGAGCGGCTCTATAGCCTGAGCCTCGTGAGCTGGCACTTCTGGCTCGCCACCATCGGGATCGTGCTCTACGCCGCGTCGATGTGGGTGACGGGGATCATGGAAGGGCTGATGTGGCGCGAGGTGGATGCAAATGGCTTCCTCGTCAACTCCTTCGCCGACACCGTTGGGGCCAAGTTCCCGATGTATGTGGTGCGCGGGCTGGGCGGGGTCATGTTCCTCACCGGGGCGTTGATCATGTGCTACAACCTCTGGATGACTGTGAAACGTTCGCCGGCTGTCGAAGCCACGAACGGCACAGTCCCGGCTGAATAAGGAGGGCCGGAGAGATGGCAATTCTGGACAAACACGCAATCCTTGAGAAGAACGTCACGCTTCTGGCGATCTTCGCCTTCCTCGTGGTCACCATCGGCGGCATCGTGCAGATCGCACCGCTGTTCTGGCTCGAAAACACCATCGAGGACGTGGAAGGGGTGCGCCCCTACGCGCCGCTCGAGCTTGCGGGGCGGGACATATATCTCCGCGAGGGCTGTTACGTCTGTCACAGCCAGATGATCCGCCCGATGCGCGACGAGGTGGAACGCTATGGCCACTACTCACTGGCGGCTGAATCGAAATACGATCACCCGTTCCAGTGGGGGTCCAAGCGGACGGGGCCCGATCTTGCCCGCGTCGGCGGCCGCTATTCGGATGACTGGCACGTCAAGCACCTGCGCGACCCGCAATCCATGGTGCCCGAATCGGTCATGCCGAAATACGGCTTTCTCGAAAACCGTCTGATCGACGGCGCACATATCGCCGACCTGATGAAGACGCATCGTCTGGTGGGCGTGCCCTATAGCGACGAGATGATCGAGAACGCGGTGGCGGATTTCCGGGCGCAATCCAACCCCGAGGCCGATACCGACGGGCTGATGGCGCGCTATCCCAAGGCGCAGGTGCGCAATTTCGACGGGCAGCCGGGCATTTCGGAGACCGATGCGCTGATTGCCTACATGCAGATGCTGGGCACGCTGGTCGATTTCTCGACCTTCACGCCAGTTGCCAGCCGCTGAGGAGGGGGTGCTATGGAAACCTATTCGCTGCTGCGCCAATTCGCCGATAGCTGGATGTTGCTGGTGCTGTTCACCTTTTTCGTCGGTGTGGTGCTCTGGGTGTTCCGCCCGGGCGCCAGCAAGACCTACGAGAACCCGGCGAACATCCCCTTCCGGCACGAAGACAAACCGGCCCCCAAGCGGGATGCCGACGCCAAGGAGGCGTAAGACATGGCCAAGAAGCCGATCGACAAACAGGAACCGGATACCACCGGCCACGAATGGGACGGTATCCAGGAATTCGACAATCCGTTGCCGCGCTGGTGGCTGTGGGTGTTCTACGCCTGCATCGTCTGGGGGATCTGGTATGTGATCGCCTATCCCGCCTGGCCGCTGGTGAACCAGGCAACGGCGGGCTACAAGGGCTGGTCCACCCGCGCCAACGTCGCCGCCGAGATCGCGGCGGCGCGTGAGGCCAATTCGGAGATCAACGCGCGTCTGATCGCGGCCGATCTCAACGATGTTCCCGGCGACCCCGACCTCAACGCCTATGCTGTCGCAGCAGGCGGCGCGGTCTTCCGCACCTATTGCGCCCAGTGCCACGGTGCCGGGGCGGCGGGCGTGCAGGCGGGAGGCTATCCCAGCCTTCTGGACAATGACTGGCTCTGGGGCGGAACGCTCGAGGATATCCACCTGACCATCGCCCACGGGATCCGCAACGAGACGGACCCGGATGCGCGCTGGTCGCAGATGCCGGCCTTTGGCGACTTGCTGGAAAGCGCCGAGATCGGCCAGGTGGTGAATTACGTCATGTCACTCTCGGGCGAGCCGCAGGATGCCCAGGCCGCCGCAGCGGGCGAGACGATCTTTCTCGACAATTGCGCCGCCTGTCACGGCGAGGCGGGTGAGGGCGACATCACCCAGGGCGCGCCCAATCTGGCCGATGCGATCTGGCTCTATGGCGGGGATTACGACACGCTCCGCGAGACGGTCACCTATTCGCGCTTCGGCATCATGCCCGCAATGGGCGGGGCCGATCTGAGCGAGGCGCAGCTGCGCGCCGTCGCGGTCTATGTCCACCAGCTTGGCGGCGGCGAGTAGCCCCGCCTCTGACCCCCCCGGCCCCGCCTTCGGGTGGGACCGGGGCAAGGCACCGGTCCTTCCGTCCTGTTCGCGCGTTTCCAGGAAGGGCCGGTGTCGTTATCCCCCGCGCGGCAACGCGCCACGCTTCCCCCGCGCAGAAATTCCCACAAGATTGACGCAGGTCAAAGCAATGGCCGAAGTCGTCTGCGAAAAGACGAACCTGAAACCGATCTTATCGGAGTGATCCAGTGTCCGAGACGCAACCCAATGCCCCGCAATCCCTTTATGCCGCGCAGGAGCCGATCTTTCCGCGCCGCGTCTCGGGGCCGTTCCGCAACCTGAAATGGGTGATCATGGCGATCACGCTGGGCATCTACTACATCACCCCCTGGATTCGCTGGGACCGGGGCGAGAGCCTGCCGGATCAGGCGGTGCTGCTTGACCTGGCAAGCCGTCGATTCTTTTTCTTCTGGATCGAGATCTGGCCGCACGAATTCTATTTCGTGGCCGGTCTGCTGGTGATGGCGGGCCTGGGGCTGTTTCTCTTCACGTCGGCACTGGGCCGGGTCTGGTGCGGCTATGCCTGCCCTCAGACCGTCTGGACGGATCTGTTCATCCTTGTCGAGCGGTGGATCGAGGGCGACCGCAACGCACGCTTGCGGCTTCATCGCCAGAAGAAATGGGATTTTCGCAAGTTTCGGCTCAGGATCACCAAGTGGATCACGTGGCTTCTGATCGCCGTGGCCACGGGCGGGGCCTGGGTGTTCTACTTTACCGATGCGCCGACGCTCATGCGCGATCTCTTCGCGCTCAACGCGCATCCTGTCGCCTATACCACCATCGCCGTTCTGACCGGCACGACCTTCTTTTTTGGCGGCTTCGCGCGCGAGCAGATCTGCATCTATGCCTGTCCCTGGCCGCGCATTCAGGCAGCGATGCTGGACGAGGACAGCCTCACCGTCGGCTACCGGAGCTGGCGGGGCGAGCCGCGCAAGAACTCCGACGAGGTGCGCGCCGGGGCAGAGATGGGCGACTGCATCGACTGCATGGCCTGCGTCAATGTCTGCCCCATGGGCATCGACATTCGGGATGGGCAGCAGATGGAGTGCATCACCTGTGCGCTGTGCATCGACGCCTGCGACGATATCATGGCAAAGATCGGCAAACCGCGCGGCCTGATCGACTACATGGCGCTGACCGACGAGCTGCGCGAACGCGAGGGCAAGGCGCCCAAACCCGTCTGGCAGCATATCCTGCGCCCGCGCACGATCCTTTATACCGTGCTCTGGTCGGCGGTCGGCATCGGCCTGATCTTTGCGCTCTTCATCCGGTCGGATATCGACCTGACGGTGGCGGCAGTGCGCAACCCGCTTTACGTGACGCTTTCGGACGGCACGATCCGCAACACCTACGAGGTGCGTATCCGCAACATGCAGCACGAGGAGCGCGAATTCGTTCTGAGCGTCAAGGGCGATCCGGCGATCACCCTGTCGCTGGAAGGGGTGGAGGGCAATGTGGTCAGCGTTCCCGCCGACGAGATGCGCCTGCAACGGCTGTATCTTGCCGCGCCGCCGGGATCGGCCCCGGCGCGCGATGCACGCAGCGAGGTGCGCATCTGGCTCGAGGATGGCGAGAGCGGCACACGCGCCTCACGCGACACGGTGTTCAACGGAAAGGGAGAGTGATGGCAGAGCGGCAATTGACCGGGCGGCATGTTTTCCTGATCTTCGCGGGCGCATTCGGGACGATCATCGCGGTGAACCTTGTTCTTGCGTATTCGGCGGTCAGCACCTTTCCGGGGCTCGAGGTGAAAAATTCCTACGTCGCCAGCCAGGAGTTCAACGAGCGCAAGGCGGCGCAGGAGGCGCTTGGCTGGGAGGTCCGCGCGACCCATGGCGGCGGCGTGCTGCGACTGACAATCACCGATGCCGAGGGGCAGCCGGTGCGCGTGGCGTCCCTTGACGCAACGGTGGGCCGTGCCACCCATGTGGCCGAGGATCAGCGGCCCGAGTTCCACTTTGACGGGCGCGGCTATGTCGCCCCGGTCACGCTTGCCCCCGGCAACTGGAATATCCGCATGGTGGCCGAGGCGCCGGACGGCACCGAGTTTCAACAGCGCGTCGTTCTGGTGACGGAATAGACCATGACAGCTACGCTGCGCCCCACCCCGTCGGCATGCCCCGCCTGCGCCGCAGCCCCCGCAGCCGAGGCGCTGGCGGCGCGCGCTCTGCCCGATGCGCGGATTGCCCTGTCGCTGCCGACGATCCATTGCGGGGCCTGCATCTCGAAGATCGAGAGCGCGCTTGATGCGCATCCGCAGGTGCGTTCGGCGCGCGTCAACCTGACGCTCAAGCGCGCCAGCATCGACGCCGCGCCCGAGGTGACCGCCGAGGAGATGCGCGCGCTGGTCGAGGGGCTGGGCTATGAGGCGCATGAGCTCGATGCGGGCACGTTGAGCGCCACGGCAACCGACCGCGCGGGCCGCGAGCTTCTGATGCGGCTGGCAGTGGCGGGGTTTGCCGCCATGAATGTCATGCTCTTGTCGGTCTCGGTCTGGTCCGGGGCCGAGGCCGCGACGCGCGACCTCTTCCACTGGATTTCCGCCGCCATCGCGCTCCCGGCGATCGCCTTTTCCGGTGTGCCGTTCTTTCGCAACGCCTGGTCCGCGCTGCGGCACGGTCGGCTCAACATGGATGTGCCGATCACGCTGGCGATCCTGCTGGCGGTGGTCACCTCGCTTTGGGAAACCTCGCTTTCCGGCGAACACGCCTATTTCGATGCGGCTATCGCGCTTACGTTTTTCCTGCTCGCGGGGCGCTATCTCGATCACCGCACCCGCGCCATTGCCCGCTCCGCCGCCGAGGAACTGACCGCGCTCGAGGTGCCGCGGGCGACACGGCTGAGGGACGGTGTGGAAGAGGTGGTGGGAATCGCGGACCTCGCCGTGGGCGATCTGATCCTCGTGCGCCCGGGCGGTCGGATGCCGGTGGACGGCGAGATCGTCAGCGGCACGTCCGAGCTTGACCGCTCTCTCCTGACCGGCGAGACGCTGCCAGTTTTTGCGGGTGAGGGACAGGCGGTGAGCGCGGGCGAGGTGAACCTCACCGGGCCGCTCACCATCCGCGCCACGGCGGTGGGGGCCGAGACCTCGCTCCATCGCATGGCCGATCTGGTGGCCATCGCGGAATCGGGGCGCTCGCGCTATACCTCGCTCGCCGACAAGGCCGCCAAGCTCTATGCGCCGGGGGTGCATATCCTCTCGGCGCTGGCCTTCGCGGGCTGGTATCTGGCGACATGGGATCTGCGCACCGCGCTCAACATCGCCGCCGCCGTGCTGATCATCACCTGCCCCTGTGCGCTTGGCCTTGCCGTGCCTGCCGTCACGACGGCGGCCTCGGGGCGGCTCTTTCGGCGCGGGATGCTGATCAAGCACGAAACCGCGCTGGAACGGCTGGCGCAGGTGGATACGGTGGTATTCGACAAGACCGGCACCCTCACCACCGGCACGCCGCGCCTGACCAATGGCGCGTCACTGCCGCGCGACGCCTTGGAACTGGCGCTTGCACTGTCGCAGGCATCGGCGCATCCGTTGGCGCAGGCGATCACCCGCGCGGCGCGCGACGCAGGGCTTGCGGCGGCGCACGTCACCGATATCACCGAGGTGCCGGGATACGGCACCAAAGGCATGATCGACGGGCAAGAGGTCCGCCTTGGCCGGGCAAGCTGGGTGGGCGCGACGCCCTGCGCCGAGACCGCGACCTATCTCAAGCTGGGCAAGGCCGCGCCGGTGGCCTTTACCTTTGCCGATGCCCTGCGCCCCGGCGCGGAGGAGGCCGTGACAACGCTGGTGAAACAGGGCAAGCGCGTCATCCTCATGTCGGGCGACACCACGCCCGCGGTCAAGGCGCTGGCCGAACGGCTGGGAATCGCCGAGTGGCTGGCCGAGGCGCTGCCCGCCGACAAGGCCGCGCGCGTGGCCACCCTGACGGACAAGGGCGCGCATGTGCTGATGGTGGGTGACGGCCTCAACGATACCGCCGCATTGGCCGCCGCCCATGTCTCGATCTCGCCAGCCTCGGCGCTCGATGCCGCGCGGGTGGCGTCGGATATCGTGCTTCTGGGAAATGATCTCACGCCCATCGGTGCGGCCTGCGAAACCGCCAAATCCGCCACCCGGCGCATCCGCGAAAATTTCCGCATCGCCACGGTCTACAACATCGTTGCCGTGCCGCTGGCGGTGGCGGGTCTCTGCTCGCCGCTGATCGCCGCCTTGGCGATGTCGCTCAGTTCGATTACGGTATCCCTCAATGCCCTGCGACTGAGGTAGCCGATGAACATTCTCGCCTATCTGATCCCGATTTCCCTGATCCTCGGGGGCGTGGGCCTTGTGGCCTTTGTCTACACGGTGCGCTCGAACCAGTATGACGATCCCGAGGGCGACGCGCGGCGCATCCTGTCGAATGACTGGGATGACCGGCCAAAGCCCTGAGCGGGTGCCTCACGCCCCGCGCGGCGGCACCACACCCTGATCCGCGAGGCGCTGAAAGAACCCGAGCACCTCGGCCTGATCGGCCCGCTCGATAGCCCCGTCATTGACCGCCTCGATGCTCCAGACCCAGCTTTGCGCCGGATCGTCGCGCATCGCCCATCCGGGAAACATGCGCGCCTCGATGGCCCGCTCCACCAACCGCGTCACCTCGACATGCCGGTCGTCGCGGCGGATCCGCTGATAGGCCGCCGCAACCTTGTCACGCGGCCCTTCCAGAAGTTGCAGGAAAAGATCATGCCGCACGATCAGCGCCCCGGTGATGTCGTCGCGCGCATTGGCGCGGCGGGCATCCATCAGGATCGCCGAGAGCGTGGCCGCATCGAACCCGAAGGGCCGCGAGGCATAGACAAGCTGGATCAACGGCATGGCATGGCTCCTTTGGCGTCACCCTAGCCGGTCCGTCGGCCCGCGTCGATGGTCCGCAGGAAGGGTAGCGCGCACCCTTCGGATGCCGGGTTTACCTGCTCAACCCACCATGCAACGTCGGAACGTCCAGCGCCGCAAAGCCGTAATGCCGCAGCCAGCGCAGGTCCGAATCGAAAAACGCCCGCAGATCGGGGATGCCGTATTTCAGCATCGCGATGCGGTCGATCCCCATGCCGAAGGCAAAGCCCTGCCACTCATTGGGATTGATATTTCCCGCTTCCAGAACCTTGGGATGCACCATGCCGCTCCCGAGAATTTCCAGCCAGTCGTCGCCCTCGCCCACCTTGAGCGTGCCGCCTTCCCAGGAACACCGGATATCCACCTCTGCCGAGGGTTCGGTGAACGGGAAATGCGAGGCGCGAAAACGCAGGTCGACGGCGTCCACCTCGAAGAACGCCTTCACGAACTCCTCCAGAACCCATTTCAGGTTGGCCATGGAAATATCGCGGTCAATCGCCAGCCCCTCGACCTGATGGAACATCGGCGTATGCGTCTGGTCGTAATCCGCGCGATAGACGCGCCCCGGCGCGATCACCCGGATCGGCGCGCCCTCGGCCTGCATGGTGCGGATCTGCACCGGGCTCGTGTGGGTGCGCAGCACATGTGGCGGGCGGTCGTCGCCGTCGGCGCGATGCGTGTAAAACGTGTCCATCTCGGCGCGCGCCGGATGGTGGCCGGGAATGTTCAGCGCGTCGAAATTATACCAGTCACTTTCGATCTGCGGGCCTTCGGCCACGGCAAAACCCATATCGGCAAAGATCGCCGTGACCTCTTCGGTCACCTGAGACACCGGATGGATCGTGCCCTGCCTGCGCGGCCGCGCGGGCAGCGTCACATCGAGCCATTCGCCCCGCAGCCGCTCATCCAGCCCCGCATCGGCCAAGGCCTGCTTTTTCGCCGCCAGCGCCGAGTTGATCTCGTCCTTGAGGGCGTTGAGGCGCGGTCCCGCCTCCTGCCGTTCCTCCGGTGTCATCCGGCCCAGTTCCCGCATGGCAAGGCTGATCTCGCCCTTCTTGCCAAGCGCCTGCACGCGCAGCGCCTCAAGCGTGGCCTCGTCACCCGCCCCGGCAATCGCTTTCAGATAGGTCTCGCGCAGATCGCTCATGTCCGTCACCCCGTTCTGTCATGGGCGAGTTACCGCGCATGGCGCGCCTGCGCAAGCGCGCGGACATGGTCTCCCCGGCAGGATGCGCGCCTGAAGGCAGGTTTTGCACGCTGAGCGCACGGCGCGGGGCCAAGGTTGAAACCGCGCTCAACAGGGCGTGAAGTCACGGATTTGTCGCTTGGGTGTGAGAGGCTCTCGCCGCATGCTGATCCTGACAAGGAGGGTTAGGCCATGGTCATCAGACTTCGGGACATAAAAGCAGCGATGCTGGCGCTTTTGATCGCGGCCGCGCTCTGCCTTCAGGGCAGAGCCGCCGAGGCGGCGGAGCGCGCGACCCTGGTGGTCGCGGGGGGGTGTTTCTGGTGCGTCGAGGCCGATTTCGAAAAGGTGCGCGGCGTCATCGAGGCCGAATCGGGGTTCACCGGTGGCACGGCAACCAATCCAACCTACAAGCAGGTGACACGCGGCGGCACCGGGCATCTCGAGGCGGTGCGGATCACCTTCGATCCGGGCACGGTCACACGCGAGGCTCTTCTGGACATGTTCCTGCGGTCGGTCGATCCGACCGACGCAGGTGGCCAATTCTGTGATCGAGGAGAGAGCTACAGAACGGCCATATTCGTCTCTGATCAACCGGAAAAGACACTCGCCGAGGCGGCCATCACGAAGGCGGCGCAGGATCTTGGCAAGGGCATCGTCACGCCGGTCCTGCCTCTCGGTGCTTTCTGGCCCGCTGACTCCTATCATCAGGATTACTACAAAAGTCGCGATATCGTGCTGACGCGCTTCGGGCCGCGCCCAAAGGCGACCGCCTACAAACTCTACCGCGAAGCGTGCGGACGCGATGCGCGAGTGAAGGCGCTTTGGGGCAAGGCTGCGCCTTTTGCCGGTCACTCTTGAGCGAGAAAGGCCAGAACCTCGGGCAAGGCCGGGATCGCCTCTGATGCGCCATCGCGCGTGACCTGAAGCGCGGCGGCGGCACTGGCGAGGCGGAGCGCGGTATCGACCGAACTGCCCGTGGCGAGCATGGCCACCACGTATCCCGAGAAACAGTCCCCGGCACCCGTTGTATCCCGAACAGGGACGGCGTGCGCCGGAACAGAGACCGTTTCGCCGCTTTTCCGGTCAGACCAGACCGCGCCTTCGGCCCCTTTTGTCACCAGAACATACGGGGCCTCCACCGGTCCGAGCGCGGCCTCCAGCTGCGCCGCCTCGACGGCATTGAGGATAAGCAACGTGACATACGGCAAAACGCCTCTCACGGCCTCGACCTCGAACGGCGCGGCAGAATAAACGACCTGCGCGCCCGCATCCCGCGCCAGGCGGGCGGCTTCTGCCGAAAGGTTGGTTTCGTTCTGCAAGAGCAGCCAATCGCCCGGCACCAGTCCCGAAAGCGCCGCCGCGACCGTTGGCAGATCCAGCGCACGATTGCTGCCGGGGTGAAGCACGATGGCATTCTCTCCCGCATCATCGACCATCACGAGCGCATGTCCCGAAGATCCGTCCATCCGGACGACATTGCTTACATCGACCCCGCAATCGGCCAGCGCCGCCAGCATCCACGCGCCGTCCCGGCCAACAGCACCCAGATGGCGCACCTCGGCCCCGGCGCGGGCGGCCGCGATGGACTGGTTCGCGCCCTTCCCGCCCAGCATCCGCCAATAGCCGGTGGCAGGCAAGGTCTCGCCCGGTGTGGGCAGCCGAGGCAGGCGATAGATATGGTCCGCGTTGATCGACCCCAGGCACCAGACGCGCCCCGGCTTCACTGTTCCGGAAATACTCATCTTCGACGCCGCCGGGGATGCATCGGTCAGCCGACCTTGCAGGCGGCGAGGATCGCCATGTTGAGGATATCGCTGGCGGTGAAGTTCGACGAACAGATCTGGATCGAGGCATCAACCCCGGTCAGGATCGGGCCTATGACGGTCGCGCCTGCCATCTCCTGCATCAGCTTGACCGAGATCGAGGCGGAATGGCGGGCGGGCACGACAAGGATATTGGCGGGACCCGAGAGGCGCTGGAACGGATAACCGGCCTGCGCAGCGGGGTTGAGGGCCACATCTACGGTCATGTCGCCCTCGAACTCGAAATCGACGCCGCGCCGTTCCAGAACCTTTGGCGCACGGTGCATTTTCTCGGCCCGCTCGGATTTGGGATAGCCGAATGTCGAGAAGCTGACAAAGGCGACACGCGGCTCCAACCCCAGATGGCGCGCCACATCCGCGCCGCGCATCGCGATGGTGGCCAGATCCTCCTCGTCGGGCCACTCATGGACCAGCGTGTCGGCGATCAACACGATCCGCCCCTTGTGCAAGACCGCCGTGACACCGGCCGCGCCATGCTCGGCATCGGCATCGAAAACGTGGTTGATGAGGTTGAGCACATGGGCGGATTTTCGGGTGGCCCCGGTCACCAGCCCGTCGCCGTGGCCGTGCGCCAGCATGAGCGCGGCAAACACATGCCGGTCACGCGCGGCGAGGCGATGGATGTCATGGCGGTCAAATCCCTTGCGTTGCAACCGGGCGTAAAGAAACGCCTTGTAGTCCTCGAGCCGGTCGGTCTTGGCGGCGTTGACCACCTCCAGCTCGCGCACGGCATCGCCCATGCCTGCGGCGTCAAGCTTCGCCTTCACATCCTCGTCGCGCCCGACGACAAGGGCCTTGCCCAGCCCGGAGCGCTGATATTGCACGGCCGCGCGCAGCACACGCACATCATCGCCCTCGGCAAAGATCATCCGCGCCTGAGCGCGTCGGGCGCGGGCATTGATGCCGCGCAGGATGCTCGCCGTCGGATCCATGCGCGACTTGAGCGACTGCTCGTAGCTCTCCATGTCGACGATGGGACGGCGGGCGGCCCCCGTCGCCATGCCCGCGCGCGCCACGGCAGGCGGAATGGTATGGATGAGGCGCGGATCAAAGGGCGTGGGGATGATGTAGTCGCGGCCAAAGCTCAGTTTGCGGCCATAGGCCATTGCCACTTCGTCAGGCACGTCCTCGCGCGCGAGCCGCGCCAGCGCCTCGGCACAGGCGATCTTCATCTCGTCGTTGATCGCGCGCGCATGCACATCGAGCGCGCCGCGAAAAAGGTAGGGAAACCCCAGCACGTTGTTGACCTGATTGGGATAATCCGAGCGCCCGGTGGCCACGATCGCATCGGGCCGCACGGCGTGGGCCTCTTCGGGGGTGATCTCGGGATCGGGGTTTGCCATGGCGAAGATGACCGGGTTATCGGCCATGGAGGCGACCATCTCGGGCGTCACAGCCCCCTTGACGGAAACGCCGAGGAACACGTCCGCCCCCTTCATCGCCTCTTCCAGCCTGCGCAGGTCTGTGGCGGCGGCATGAGCGGATTTCCACTGGTTCATGCCCTCGGTGCGGCCTTGGTAAATCACGCCCTTGGTGTCGCACATCAGGCAATTGTCATGCCGCGCGCCCATGGATTTCAGCAACTCCAGACAGGCGATCCCCGCCGCCCCCGCGCCGTTGAGCACGATGCGCACCTCCTCGATCTTCTTGCCCGAGAGGTGCAGCGCATTGATGAGGCCCGCCGCGCAGATCACCGCCGTGCCGTGCTGATCATCGTGGAACACGGGAATATCCATCACCTCCTTGAGCCGCTGCTCGATGATGAAACATTCCGGTGCCTTGATATCCTCAAGATTGATGCCGCCAAAGGTTGGCCCCATGAGGCGCACGGCGTTGATGAATTCATCCGAGTCCTCGGTATCAAGCTCGATGTCGATGGAATTCACATCCGCGAACCGCTTGAAGAGAACCGCCTTGCCCTCCATCACCGGTTTACTGCCCAGCGCACCAAGATTGCCAAGGCCAAGAACGGCGGTGCCGTTGGAGATGACCGCGACAAGATTGCCCTTGTTGGTATAGTCATAGGCCAGCTCCGGGTTGGCCGCGATCTCCTCGCAGGGGACCGCCACACCGGGGGAATAGGCAAGACTGAGGTCGCGCTGCGTGTTCATCGGAACAGTGGCCTGGATCTCGAACTTGCCGGGCATCGGCTCGAGATGAAAGGCAAGCGCCTCTTCGCGGGTGTATTTGGGGTTTGTCATGGGGCGGTCTTTCACAAACAGGGGCTGAACCTGCATAGCGACGGACGCGCCCCGCCTCAACCGAAAGGCGTGAGGGGGCTTTCGCCGGAACGGAGCGGTGCGTAAGGTCCGCGCCAGAAAAATGGGGGAGCAACATTGAGCGAGACCGGACCGACCATCACGCCGATGATGGCGCAATATCTGGAGATCAAGGCAGACTATCCCGATGCGCTCCTGTTCTACCGGATGGGCGATTTCTACGAGTTGTTCTTCGCGGACGCGGTGGCGGCGGCCGAGGCGCTCGATATCGCGCTGACAAAGCGGGGCAAGCATCTCGGCGATGATATCGCCATGTGCGGGGTGCCCGTTCATGCCGCCGAAGGCTATCTTCTGACGCTGATCCGCAAAGGGTTCCGCGTCGCCGTCTGCGAACAGATGGAAGACCCGGCAGAGGCAAAGAAGCGCGGCTCGAAATCCGTGGTGCGGCGCGAGGTTGTCCGCCTCGTGACACCGGGAACCCTGACCGAGGAAAGCCTGCTTGACGCACGGCGGCACAACTATCTGGCAGGGTTTGGGCAGGTGCGGGGCGAGGGTGCTCTGGCCTGGGTGGACATTTCCACGGGGGCCTTTCACGTCATGGCGCTTTCCCCTGCCCGGCTGGGACCGGAGCTGGCGCGCCTGATGCCACGCGAGGTGGTGGTATCCGAGGCAGATGAGGCTGGTTTGGCCGATACAGTCACTGAAATCGGGGCGTCGATCACCGCGCTTGGCGCAGCGGCCTTTGACAGCACGGGCGCCGAGCAGCGGCTTTGCGCGCTCTTCCGGGTCAGCACGCTTGAGGCCTTTGGCGCCTTCACCCGCCCCGAACTGGCCGCGATGGGAGCCATCGTTGAATGGCTCACGATCACGCAGAAGGGCAAGCTGCCGCTCTTGCAGGCACCGGTGCGCGAGCAGGCAAGTCGTGTGATGCAGATCGACGCGGCGACGCGGCGCAATCTGGAACTGACCCACGCGCTTGACGGGCGGCGCGCGGGCTCGCTTCTGGCAACCATCGACCGGACGATGACAGCGGGAGGCGGGCGCCTTCTGGAGCGACGGCTTTCGAGCCCGAGCCTTGTGCTCGAGGTGGTGCAGACGCGGCTCGCAGCCGTTGATTTTGCGGCGGAACAGTCTCGATTACGGAGCGACCTGCGCGAGCGGTTGCGGCGCGTGCCGGACCTTGATCGTGCGCTGTCGCGGCTGGCTCTGGATCGGGGCGGGCCGCGTGACCTGGCAGCGCTCCGCAGCGGGCTTCGACAGGCGTCCGAGATTGCGGCACGGATGGAGGGTCTGGACCTTCCGGACCTTTTGCGCGATGCGGCAGAGGGGTTGCGCGGGCATGACCCCCTCTGCGATCTGCTCGATCGGGCGCTGGTGGCGGAGCCGCCGCTTCTGGTGCGGGATGGCGGCTTTATCGCGCCCGGCTTTGACGCCGATCTCGACGAGGCGCGGCAATTGCGCGACGAGGGGCGCGGCGTCATCGCGGCGATGCAGGGCGAATATATCGAGGAAACCGGAATCGCCTCGCTCAAGATCAAGCACAACAACGTGCTGGGTTACTTCATCGAAGTCACCGCGACCCACGCCGAGCGGATGCTCGCGCCGCCGCTGAGCGAGAGCTTCAGGCATCGGCAGACCACGGCCAATCAGCTTCGCTTCACCACGCCGCGCCTGACCGAGATGGAAAGCCGGATCCTCAACGCAGGCGGGCGGGCGATCGAGATTGAAAAGCGGCTCTATGACGGCCTGAAAGCGGCTGTTCTGGATAAATCGGCAGAGATTTCACAGGCGGCGCGCGGGCTGGCCGAGGTCGACCTTGTAACAGCGCTTGCCGATCTGTCGGTGGCCGAAAACTGGTGCGCGCCGAAAGTGGACGAAAGCCGCGCGCTGAGGATCGAGGGCGGACGCCATCCGGTCGTGGAACGCAGCCTGCGCGCGCAAGGGGGCGCGCCTTTCATCGCCAATGACTGCGATCTTGGCAATGAGAGCGATATCTGGCTTCTGACCGGGCCGAACATGGCCGGCAAGTCCACCTTTCTGCGCCAGAACGCGCTGATTGCGCTTCTGGCCCAGATGGGAAGCCATGTGCCCGCGCTGTCAGCCCATATCGGCCTGGTCAGCCAGCTTTTCAGCCGTGTCGGGGCCTCGGACGACCTTGCGCGCGGACGCTCGACCTTCATGGTGGAAATGGTCGAGACGGCGGCGATCCTCAATCAGGCGGATGCGCGCGCGCTGGTCATCCTTGACGAAATCGGGCGCGGCACGGCGACCTATGACGGCCTTTCAATCGCGTGGGCGACACTGGAGCATCTCCATGACGTGAACGGCTGCCGCGCGCTTTTTGCCACCCATTACCACGAGCTGACAGGGCTGAGCGACCGGCTGGACCGTGTGGCCAATGCCACGGTGAGCGTCAAGGAGCATGGTGGCGAGGTGATCTTTCTGCACGAGGTCCGGCGCGGCGCGGCGGATCGCAGCTATGGCGTTCAGGTGGCGCGGCTGGCGGGGTTGCCCGAAGCGGTGGTTGCCCGCGCCCGCGTGGTGCTCGAAGCGCTCGAGAAGGGCGAACGTGAGGGGGGCGCCGCGCGCAAGGCGCTGATCGACGACCTGCCGCTCTTTACCGCGGCAGCCCCTCCGCCCGTCACGCGCCCCGAATCGGGGATTGAACAGCGGCTGGCGGAGGTGATGCCCGACACGCTCAGCCCGCGCGCGGCACTCGACCTCATCTACGAATTGAAGGCGATGCTGGACGGGGCCCGATAGCCCCGCCTGGTCGCCCTATCCACGATTGGACGACACGCCCACCTGCGCAGGCCGCAGGATTCGGTCATGCAGCATGAAGCCTTGCGCCGAAACCTGGATGATCTCACCCGCAGAGGTGCCCGGAACAGGGGCCTCGAACATCGCCTCATGATGGCGCGGATCGAAACGGTCGCCCGGCTGCGGGTCGATCACGGTGATGCCGTGCTTGGAAAAAACGTTCCCGAGCTCGCGCAGCGTCAATTCGATCCCCTCGACCAACGCGGCAGACGCCGCGCGTTGGTCGTCGGTGATGGTTTCAAGCGCGCGCTTGAGGCTGTCATGAACAGGCAGCATGTCGCGGGCAAGCCGTGACCCGCCATATTGCTCTGCCTCGCGGCGATCCTTTTCCGAACGCTTGCGCGCATTCTCCGCATCGGCAAGAGCGCGCATGAAACGATCCTGAAATGCGTCGCGCTCGGCGCGCAGCGCCTCCACCTCGGACATCCCATCGCCTGCATCGGCCTCGCCAAGCGCCTGCTCCTCGGCGGCAGCCTCCTCGATATCGTCAAGAAAGCTGTCTTCTTTCGGTTCTGCCATCTTTCACCTCTCACTCCGGTCGGAGATCAGCCTGCCCACAAGCTGCGCCGTGTAATCCACAATCGGCACGATGCGCCCATAGTTGAGGCGCGTGGGGCCGATTACGCCCACCGCGCCAATGATCTTACGGTCTGCGTTCATATATGGAGAGACCACCAAAGAGGAACCCGAAAGTGAGAAAAGTTTGTTCTCCGAGCCAATAAAAATGCGCACACCGTCACCCTCATCGGCGCGCTCGAGAAATTCGGCAATGTCGCGCTTGCGCTCAAGGTCGTCGAAGAGGATGCGTATGCGCTCAAGGTCGGCCTCGTCCACGCCACTATCGAGAAGGTTCGCGCGGCCCCGCACGATCAACCGCTCGTGCCGGTCGCCCTCGTCCTGCCAGACGGCAAGCCCGCTTTCGACAAGGGCATGGGCAAGCTGGTCGATCTCCTGACGGCGCGCGGCGATCTCCTGTGCAATACGGAGCTGCATGTCTGATAGGGTCCGCCCCTCGACCAGAGAATTCAGAAAATTCGCCGCCTCACGCATGGAACTGGGGGTCTGGCCCGGAGGCGGGGTAAAAATCCGGTTCTCGACATGGCCATCGGCGAAGACCAGAACCACAAGCGCGCGATCATGGCCCAGGCTCACGAATTCGATATGTTTGATCGGTGCCTCATGCTTGGGCGCAAGAACAAGCGAGGCGCTCTGGGTCACGCCCGACAGGGCGGACCCGATGCGATCGAGCAAGCCGGTCACATCGCTGGAATTGCTGGCAACGGTCGCATCTATAAGCGCCCGGTCGGTATCCTCGAGACCGCCCACCTCGAGCAGACCATCGACAAACATCCTGAGGCCGTTCTGCGTCGGCACCCGCCCGGCACTGACATGCGGGCTACCGAGCAGGCCGAGATATTCGAGATCCTGCATCACGTTGCGAATCGTCGCGGCACTGATGTTTTCGCTGAAGTCTCGGGTGAGCGTGCGCGACCCGACCGGTCCGCCGGTGGCGAGATATCCCTCGACCACGCGGCGAAACACCTCGCGCGAGCGGTCGTTGAGCTGATCTAGAATCGTGCTGGCGTCAGACATTCACACGGGCCTCTTGGTCAATCGAGCATTAAGGACGCCTTTGGCCAAAGGTCAATCGGGCTTGCCATCGGGGCCCGCCCCCATATATCCCCGCCCTGTCAGCACAAGGGGACAGAGATGCGGCCTTCGGGTAGAGATTTAAGCGAGATGCGGGCGGTTTCAATCGAAACCGGGGTTCTGAAACACGCCGAAGGCTCTTGCCTGATCAAGATGGGCGATACCCATGTGCTCTGCACGGCGACGATAGAAGATCGCGTGCCGCCATTCGTCAAAGGCAGCGGGCTTGGCTGGGTGACAGCCGAATACGGTATGCTGCCCCGCTCGACGAACAGCCGGATGCGGCGCGAGGCCGCTATGGGCAAGCAGGGCGGGCGCACGGTGGAGATTCAGCGCCTGATCGGCCGCGCCCTGCGCGCAGGGGTGGACCGGGTCGCGCTTGGCGAGCGGCAGATAACCGTTGATTGCGACGTGATTCAGGCCGATGGCGGCACACGCTGCGCCTCGATCACCGGAGGCTGGGTGGCGCTTCGGCTGGCCGTGGGCAAGCTCATGAAGGCGGGGGATGTTATCAGCGATCCGATGGTGGATCCGGTGGCCGCGATCTCCTGCGGGATTTACGCGGGCCAGCCGGTGCTTGATCTGGATTATCCGGAAGACAGCGCAGCAGGCGTTGACGGTAATTTCATCATGACCGGGACCGGTCGGCTTATCGAGGTGCAGATGAGCGCCGAGGGCGCGACCTATAGCCGGGATCAGATGAACGCCCTCCTGGATCTCGCCGAAAAGGGTGTGGGCGACCTTGTCACCAAACAGCGCGAGGCAGTCGGTGCGTAAATTTACGGGCGATACGCTTCTGGTGGCAACCCATAACGCCGGCAAGCTCGAAGAAATCGCGCATCTTCTTCAGCCCTACGGCGTGCGGGTGACCGGCGCGGCGGAACGAAGCCTCCCCGAGCCGCAAGAGACCGAGACGAGCTTTGTGGGAAACGCCAGGATCAAGGCCCACGCGGCGGCGCAGGCCACGGGCCTGCCTGCCCTCGCCGACGATTCCGGGATCGTGATCGACGCGCTTGATGGTGCGCCGGGCGTCTATACGGCGGATTGGGCCGAAACAGAGACTGGTCGTGACTTTGCCCTGGCGATGGCAAGGGTCCATGACATGCTTGTGGCAAGCAAGGCGCGGCAGCCCTGGACTGCGCGATTTTGCTGCACTTTGGTGCTTGCCTGGCCTGATGGACATGATGAGGTGTTCGAGGGGACCGTTGAGGGGTGGGTGGTTTGGCCCATGCGCGGCACCGAGGGTCATGGCTATGATCCGATTTTTCAGCCCGACGGCCATGATGCGACCTTTGCCGAAATGAACCGCTGGGAAAAGAACCGGATCAGCCACCGCGCCGAGGCCTTCCGCAAATTCGTTGCAGGTTGCTTTGGCTGAGGACTGGCAGGACGGCGGCTTTGGGCTTTATGTGCATTGGCCCTTCTGTCAGGCAAAGTGCCCCTATTGCGACTTCAACAGTCACGTCTCGGCCTCGGTGGATCACGGTCGCTGGCGCGCAGCCTTCCTGCGTGAAATCGCGCGTCAGGCTGAATTGGTGCCACATCGTGTGCTCAACTCGATCTTCTTCGGTGGTGGCACCCCAAGCCTCATGCCGCCCGAGACCGTCGCCGCGATCGTCGCAACGGCCCGCGCGGCGTGGCCGTCGGCAAACGATCTGGAGATCACCCTGGAGGCCAATCCGACCTCGGTCGAGGCGACGCGCTTCGCCGGATATGCCGAGGCTGGCGTGAACCGCGTCTCTCTCGGCGTTCAGGCGCTCAATGATACTGACCTGAAGCGGCTCGGACGCCTTCATTCGGCGGCAGAGGCAGTGCAAGCGTATGAGATCGCTCAGAAATACTTTCAAAGAACAAGTTTTGACCTGATTTATGCGCGACAGGATCAGACGCTCGGGGACTGGCAGGAGGAACTCAACCGCGCGCTTGATCTGGCGATTGATCACCTCTCCTTGTATCAATTGACCATAGAAGGCGGCACCGCCTTTGGTGATCGGTTTGCTGCGGGCAAGCTTCATGGATTGCCCGAAGAGGGCTTGGCCGCAGATATGTATCATGCAACGCAAGAAATCTGCGAAACGGCGGGCCTTCACGCTTATGAAGTCTCTAATCATGCAAAACCGGGCGCGGAATCGCGGCACAACCTGATTTATTGGCGCTATGGCGATTATGTGGGAATCGGCCCCGGCGCGCATGGGCGTCTGACAATTGACGGGGTGCGCCACGCGACCGAGGCGAGCCGGATGCCGGGGGAATGGCTTGCGCGCGTCGAGCGCGGATCCGGGGAGTCGCTGCGTGAGAGCCTCCCCGCACAGGAGCAGGCGACGGAGTTCCTTTTGATGGGTTTGCGCCTCTCCGAAGGGATCGACATGGCCCGATTCGAACGTCTGTCAGGCACCCCGCTTGATGCGGACGCCTTGAGGCATCTGACCGAGATCGGCATGGTCCGGGTCGAGAACGACCGGCTTTGCGCCACAGAGGCCGGGCGTGCGGTGCTGAATTCCGTTATCTTTGACCTGATGCCCTGACTCAGGCGCTGAGAAGCGCCATCAACCGGTCGAGATCGTCAAGCGATTGATAGCGGATGGTCAGCGCGCCGTGCTCGTTGCCCGGCTGATGGTCTATGCTGACGCTCATCGAGAGCGCGGCGGAAAGATCGGATTCAAGGGCCTTTGTATCGGCGTCCTTCTCCATTTTTCCCTTTGAGCCCGGTTCCCTCTTGCCTGCCTTTTCCCCCGGCACCACCTTGGCCAGCTTCTCGGTCTGACGCACCGATAGCCCTTTCTGAATAACGCCGCGTGCCAGCGCCACGGCGTCAGGTGCTGTGATAAGGGCGCGCGCGTGACCAGCAGAGAGACGGCCATCCCTGAGATAGCCCTGCACCTCGTCCGGCAGGTTCAGCAGACGCACGGCGTTGGCGATGTGGCTGCGGCTCTTGCCCAGCACTTCGGCCAGTTTTTCCTGGGTGTGACCGAATTTCGTCATCAGCTGGCTATATCCGGCGGCCTCTTCGACGGGGTTGAGATCGGCGCGCTGGATATTCTCGATTATGGCAACCTCCAGCACCTCCGTATCCGTGAAGTCGCGGACAAGCACCGGAACTTCATGCAGTTGCGCCATCTGTGCGGCCCGCCAACGGCGCTCACCGGCGACGATCTCGTAGCATCCCGCCTCGCGCGGGCTGATTCGGACTATGAGGGGCTGAATGATGCCCTTTTCGGTGATCGAACGGGCCAGATCCTCCAGCGCCCCGGCATCGAAATGGCGGCGCGGCTGGTCGGGGTTCGGATGGACCTTTTCCACCGGCACCATCATGTCGGGCGCACGGCGCTCTGCGTCGGGCGTGGGCGCACTGTCTTTCACATCAGCCATCAACGCCGACAGACCGCGCCCAAGACCTCGTCCCTGCTTGGTTTTCATTGTCATAACCCCGACTCCCTGTTCATGCGGCAACCCGCGCGTGTTTCTGCACGATTTCGCGGGCAAGCTCACGATAGGCCTGCGCCCCCTTTGACGCGGGATCGTAGTTCAGCACCGGCAAAGCATAGGATGGTGCCTCGCTTACCCGCACATTACGCGGGATTCGGGTCTGGAACACAAGATCGCCCAGGTTCTCGCGCGCGTCGTTCTCAACTTGGGCCGACAGGTTGTTGCGTGCATCCACCATGGTCAGCAACACGCCCTCGATCCGCAAATCAGGATTGGCGGACTGACGCACTTCCCGAATGGTAAGCATGAGCTGCGACAGGCCTTCGAGCGCGAAAAACTCGCTCTGGAGCGGGATCAGCACGGAATGAGACGCAACCATCGCGTTGACCGTCAGGAGGTTGAGCGACGGCGGGCAGTCGATCAGAATGTAATCGAGCAAAAGCCCGTCCATCGCGGGCTGACGCAGCGCGTCATGGAGAAGAAAGCTTCGCTTTTCGTTGGCAAGAAGCTCGATATCGGCCGAGGAGAGATCGACCGTTGCCGGAATGATCAAAAGCCCCTCATGCGCGGTCTGTTGCACGATATCGACGAACGGGGCTTCGTCGAGGAGGAAATCATAGGTGGTGTAGGTGCGGGAGTCTGCCGCGACACCGAGACCGGTCGATGCATTTCCCTGCGGATCGAGATCGACAATGAGAACGCGCGAACCACTTTCGGCGAGCGCGGCCCCCAGGTTGATCGTCGTCGTGGTCTTGCCCACGCCGCCTTTCTGATTGGCGACCGCGATGATTCGTGGACCGGTGAGACGGAGTGGATCAGACACGGGAAATACCTCTGACATGCAGGATAACAGGGCCGGTTTCAGTCTTGCTTTTAACAACCCGGTGAGAGAATTGCCACGCCGTTTGCGCCGCAGCGAGTTCTTGCTGCCAGCTCACACCCTTGGGAAAGAGCGCGGCACCATTCGCGCGCATGTGGCGAGACGCAAAACCAAGAAGTGTGCTCAGGTCTGCCAGGGCACGCGCCGAGAGGACATCGGCATCAAGTGGCGGGATCGTCTCTATCCTCCCGGTTATCACTGTCGCGTTGACGCCGGTTTCGCGTATCACGGTGTTGAGAAAGGTCGCTTTGCGGGCATCGGATTCAACAAGGGTGACGCGAGACGGCGATCCCCCTCCCTGCCCGAGAATCGCGATGATGAGACCAGGAAAGCCGCCACCGCTCCCGAGATCGGCCCAATGCCCGACGGGATGCGCCGCAAGATCATAAAGTTGTGCCGAATCGTCAAAATGGCGGGTTCGGTGCTCGGCCAGGGAGGCCCGCGAGACAAGGTTTATGCGCGGATTCCATTTTTCGAGGAGCGCGCTGTAAATGTCGAGCCGCTCCGCTGTTTCACGTGAAACATTCCCGGACATCATGCGCTGCGCGACCGCGCGGGCTGTCGCAGCTTTATAAGGACAAGCGACAAGGCGGCAGGGGTCATCCCCTCGATCCGAGACGCCTGTGCGAGGGTGTCCGGGCGGACAGCCGTAAGTTTCGCCTTCAGTTCGTTGGACAATCCGTCGATGGCATCATAATCTAAGGTCTGCGGAATCGCCACAGCTTCATCCCGGCGCAACATTTCCACGTCGCGCGCCTGACGCGCAATGTAATTGACGTAGGTCGCATCCCGTTTGAGTTGTGCCGTCGTGTCGGCGTCGATATCCGCAAAGGCCGGATTGACCCGAACAAGATCGGCAACCTCAACCATGGGAAACGAGAGCACCTCCATGCCGCTGCGCCGAGCGCCGTCCAGATTGACCTCGATACCGGCGCGCCCAAGATCGCGCGGGGTATAGGTTTCCTTTTCCAGCAGAGTGCGGCCCGCGTGGAGGCGCTCCATCTTATCCTCGAATGCGCGCTGGCGGGCCTCGCCGATGCAGCCTGCGGACAGTCCCATCGGTGTAAGCCGTTGATCGGCATTATCGGCCCGAAGCGAAAGCCGGAACTCCGCCCGCGAGGTGAACATGCGATAAGGCTCGGAGACGCCTCGGGTGGTAAGGTCGTCTATCATCACCCCGATGTAGCTCTCGGTGCGGCTGAAGTGGATAGGTGCCTTTTCCTGCGCGAAGCGCGCCGCATTGAGGCCCGCAACCAGCCCTTGGGCGGCAGCCTCTTCATATCCGGTTGTGCCATTGATCTGGCCCGCAAGAAAAAGGCCCGGAACAGACGTCACTGACAGACTGCTGTCGAGCGCGCGGGGGTCGACATAGTCATACTCGATCGCGTAACCCGGTTGAAGGATGATCGCGCTTTCCAGTCCGGAGATCGAGCGCACATAGGCCTCCTGCACGTCCAGCGGCAAGGAGGTTGAAATGCCGTTCGGATAGATGACGGAATCCGACAGACTCTCAGGCTCCAGGAAAATTTGATGGGATGTCTTTTCGGCAAATCGCACGATCTTGTCCTCTATGGACGGGCAATAACGGGGGCCGATCCCCTCCATTTTGCCGCCATACATCGCGGATCGAGAGAGGTTTTCCCGGATGATGTCATGCGTGCGTTGATTGGTGTGCGTGATCCCGCAGGAAACCTGCCGCGCAAACGGAACGCGTGACATGAACGAGAACATCACCGGATCGTCATCCGGTGGCTGACTTTCCAGCCCTTCCCAATTTATGCTCTTCCCGTCAAGGCGCGGCGGCGTCCCGGTTTTGAGGCGACCAAGCGGCAAGCCGAAGCTGTCGATCCTCTGCGCGAGGCGGATACTTGGCGGATCACCCATGCGCCCACCGGGACGGGTAACGTCCCCGATATGAATGACGCCGCGCAGGAACGTTCCGGTCGTCAGGATCACAGCGCGCGCGGAGAGCGCGGTCCCGTCCGCGAGCACGACCCCCTGAACGCTATCGCCAGCCATGATGAAATCGGCGGCCTCGCCTTCGATGATGGTCAGACTGGGCGTCGAATCGAGCACTGCCTGCATCGTTTCCCGGTATATCTTGCGATCTGCTTGCGCGCGCGGGCCTTGAACGGCCGGCCCCTTGCGGCGATTGAGAAGCCGGAACTGAATCCCGGCCCGGTCGGCAACACGCGCCATGACGCCGTCCAACGCATCGATCTCGCGCACAAGGTGACCCTTGCCAAGGCCGCCAATCGCCGGATTGCAGGACATGACACCAATGGCCCCACGGGCAAGCGTAACGAGCGCCGTCGCCGCACCCATACGCGCAGAAGCATGCGCCGCATCCGCCCCCGCATGACCACCGCCGATCACCACAACGTCGAATTGTTTCACGTGAAACATCCCTCACTTGCCAAGGCAGAAGCTGGCGAATATTTCACCCAGGACAGCCTCTACGTCGATGCGTCCTACCAGAGAATCGAGAGCGCGAATAGCGGTATGGACATCCGCAGCAGCAAGATCTGTCGACGACTCGCCAAGATCAAGGTGACCTTGCGCACGCCCGAGCGCCTCGATGGCCTGACGCATGGCGGCCCCATGACGCACGCGCGTGGCCATACCAACTGACAAGACACGGCTCTGCAAAATGTCGGTCAGCTGGGCGATGAGGGCGTCGACACCCTCCCCCGTCAGCCCGGATATACCGTTGGGACCACCGCTCCGATCCACCTTTGCGCCAAGATATATATCACCGTGCTGCGCAAGATCGTCAAAGCGTTCCATGCCCTCAACAAGGAAAACCCGCACATCAGCCGCTGTTGCCCTCTCGCGGGCACGACCGATGCCGATGGACTCGACCGCATCAGTCGTTTCTCGAAGCCCCGCCGTGTCCAGCACCGTCACCGGTAGCCCGCCCAGGTCCATCCGAACCTCGATCACATCACGCGTCGTTCCGGCGAATTCCGACGTAATTGCCGCTTCCCGGCCCGCCAACCGGTTGAGCAGCGTCGATTTTCCGACATTGGGCGCGCCTACAATAGCCACCTCAAAGCCGGAGCGGACGCGTTCCGCAACGCAAACACCCTTGATCTGATGATCAAGGCGCTGGGTCACGTCCGATAACAAGGACCTGACCTCGGGTGCGACGTCAACCGGCACCTCCTCATCAGCAAAATCTATCGTGACCTCGAGAAGTGCAGCGGCCCGCAGAAGCGATCTGCGCCAAATCTCGCACTCCCGGGCAAGCTCGCCCGTGAAACCCCGTAACGCCTGACGCCTCTGGGCCTCCGTCTCGGCCTCCAGAAGATCGGCCAGGGCCTCAACCTGCGTAAGGTCCAGGCGACCATTTTGAAGAGCACGACGCGTGAATTCACCCGGCACTGCCGGACGAAGCGCGGAAAAGCAGCTCAGCTCACGCAGGATCGCCGCAACAACGGCGGGGCTGCCATGCGTCTGGAACTCGACAACGGGCTCACCTGTAAAACTTGCCCCGTCCGGGAAGAACACCACAAGAGCGTCGTCGATCCGATCCCCCGAGCGATCCCGCAAGACCCTTAGTTCCGCGCGCCTCGCTACGGGAAGGGCCCCGCACAGTGCCTGACAGACCGTCGCAGCCTCTGGACCGGAGACACGGATAACAGCAACGCCCGCCTTGCCGGGGGCGGTCGACAACGCAAAGATCGTCTCCATCGAAACCGCCGGGATCAGGTGTTCATCGAATCGAAGAATTCGGAGTTGGACTTGGTTTGCTTGAGCTTGGACAAGAGGAACTCGACAGCGTCGGTCGTTCCCATCGGATTGAGGATACGCCGAAGCACAAAGGTCTTTTGCAGATCAAGCTTGTCGATGAGCAGGTCTTCCTTGCGCGTCCCGGATTTCAGAATGTCGATGGCAGGGAACACGCGCTTATCCGCGATCTTGCGATCAAGAACGACTTCCGAATTGCCCGTGCCCTTGAACTCTTCGAAGATGACTTCGTCCATACGGCTTCCGGTATCGATGAGCGCCGTGGCGATGATCGTGAGCGAACCGCCCTCTTCGATATTGCGCGCAGCGCCGAAAAACCGCTTGGGGCGCTGAAGCGCATTGGCATCAACGCCACCCGTGAGCACCTTGCCCGACGACGGAACAACGGTGTTGAACGCACGGCCGAGGCGGGTAATCGAATCCAGAAGAATCACCACATCACGCTTGTGCTCGACAAGGCGTTTGGCCTTCTCGATCACCATTTCGGATACGGCGACATGGCGCGTTGCAGGCTCGTCGAAGGTCGAGCTGATCACCTCGCCCTTCACCGACCGCTTCATGTCTGTGACCTCTTCCGGGCGCTCGTCGATCAGAAGAACGATAAGAAAACACTCCGGGTGGTTCACTTCGATACTATGTGCGATGTTTTGCAGAAGAACCGTTTTACCTGTGCGCGGCGGGGCCACGATCAAAGACCGCTGGCCCTTGCCGATGGGCGCAACAAGGTCGATCACCCGTGCCGAGCGGTCCTTGATGGTCGGGTCTTCGACCTCCATCTTGAGCCTCTCATCGGGATAGAGCGGCGTCAGGTTCTCGAAGGCGATCTTGTGACGAGCGCGCTCAGGCTCCTCAAAATTGATCTCCGTGACCGAGGTCAGGGCAAAATACCGCTCGGTATCGTCCGGCTGACGCATCTCGCCCTTGATCGTGTCGCCCGTCCGCAAGGAATACTGCCGGATCATCTCTGGTGAGACATAGATATCGTCCGGGCCGGGCAGGTAATTCGCCTCGATCGACCGCAGAAACCCGAACCCGTCCTGAAGGACCTCCAGAACACCGTCACCAAAGACAAGCCAGCCATCCTCGGCCCGTTCCTTGAGGATGGAAAACATCATCTCGCCCTTGCGCATGGTCGAGGCGTTTTCGATCTCAAGTTCCTCGGCGATGGACAGGAGATCCTTGGCGGTGAGCGCCTTGAGATCGGACAGGTAGACGCAGTCTTCGGACATGAGAGACCTCAAGAGGTTCAGCCCGTGCAAAGGGCTATAACGGATTGATCAAGGGGACACAGGGCACCGGACGGCACCTCACCCTCTCTTAGGCGTCTCGTTTGAACGCGTCAACCATTATGGGAGGACCCGTGTTTCCTTAAAATAATAAAGAAATATAGAAAATTTGATGATGATGTAGGGCAGGCCCGATCTGTGGATTACGCGGTTTTGCCCGATATCGTCCACATATGGATAAATCAGTGAATAATACTGCGCGATGTCGGTATAAGAGCAAGGATCGTAAAACGAGTGTTTAAAATCAGATACTTAAATATAATAATGATCCTCAGATCATCTTTTACCCTGTTGATAAATCACCATCGCCAGGTTTATGCGCAGTCAAGTTTCATCCTTGTCCACACGGGGAAAAACCAAGATGTTGGGCCGTGGACCCCGGCGAAGTCCGGGAGGGCGATGCGGCGCGGCCTTGATCTCGCCCGGTTCAAGAAACTTGTTATGGAGTTATCCACATGGCTCACCCGCTTGTTCTGGCCTCGGCATCACCCATAAGGCGGACTCTTCTGGAAAATGCGGGCCTGTCCATCACGGTGAGTCCCGCCCGGATCGACGAATCAAGTCTGCGGGATGCTTTGTTGTCCGAGAATATGTCACCGCGCGATATCGCGGATGCGCTGGCAGAAATGAAGGCGACCAAGGTCAGCCTCAAAGAGAGGACGCAGCTTGTGCTCGGCTGCGATCAGGTGCTTGATCTTGGGGGTGAAATCCTGTCAAAGCCCGCCACCATCGAGGAGGCTCGGGCACAACTCCAGAGACTCCGTGGACGAACACACGATCTCTTGTCGGCGGTCGTGATTTGCCAGGACGGTGTGCCGATCTGGCGGCATGTCGGGCGGGTGCGCCTGACGGTTCGAGCGTTCAGCGATGCGTGGCTGGACGATTATCTTGCCCGGAACTGGCCCGACATTGCCGGGTGTGTCGGCGCCTACAAACTCGAATCTGAAGGAGTGCGCTTGTTTTCCCGCATCGAAGGCGATTATTTCACGGTATTGGGCCTGCCATTGCTCGATGTGCTGGCCTTCCTGACGCTGCGAGGAGATTTGCCGCAATGAGCCATGACGCAATTCCGCTGGCCGGTGTGATCGGATCGCCGATTTCCCATTCGCGCTCTCCGCAAGTTCATGGACATTGGCTGAAGAGTCTTGGGATACGAGGTTTCTACATCCCGATGGAGGTCGCCGAGAACGATCTTGAAGAGGCGTTGCGGAGCCTTCCCAAGCTTGGATTCGTGGGTGTGAACGTCACCGTGCCCTACAAGGAGCGCGTTCTGAGGCTGGCTGATCATGTCAGTGATCGCGCGACGATCATCGGCGCTGCGAACACGCTCAGCTTTCGTGATGGGACGATCCACGCAGACAACACCGATGGTTATGGATTTATCGAAAACCTCAGGCAGGGCGCGCCCGGCTGGGATGTGACCGCAGGACCCGCCGCCGTGCTGGGGGCTGGCGGGGCCGCACGCGCGGTCGTGGTGGCGCTGCGTGACGCGGGCGCACCGGAAATCCTGATCTCCAACCGCACACGGCTCCGGGCGGAGGCATTGCAACAGGAATTCGGGCGCAAGCTGCGGGTGGTGGATTGGGTGCAGGCAGGCAATATGCTCGAACATGCCGCGACGGTGGTGAACACCACATCACTCGGCATGGTGGGCAAACCGGCGCTGCGTGTGCCGCTGGACGGGCTGCAAAAGGGTGCCCTGGTGACGGACCTCGTTTATGCCCCGCTCAAGACCCGGCTGCTGGAGGTGGCCGAAGCAATGGGGTGCGTCACGGTAGATGGTCTGGGGATGCTTCTGCATCAGGCCGTGCCGGGGTTCGAGCGCTGGTTCGGCGCGCGGCCCGAGGTTGATGCGGCGACGCGGGCAGCGGCGCTCAGATGACCTTTCGGTTGGGATTGACCGGTTCCATCGGGATGGGAAAATCGACGACGGCGCAGTTATTCGTCGAAGAAGGGTGTGCGCTCTGGGATGCGGATGCGGCGGTGCATCGTCTCTATTCCCGCGGCGGCGCGGCGGTGGCCCCCATGGCGCGCGCTTTTCCCGGTGCAGTCGAGCGCGGAGAGGTGCAGCGCGCCCGTCTCAAGGAGATCATCGCGCGCGATCCGGCGGCGCTCAGGCGGATCGAGGCCATCGTTCATCCGCTGGCGGCCGAGGACCGGGCCGCGTTCCTCGCGGCTCAAACGGCGGATGTGACCGTTCTTGATATCCCGCTGCTTTTTGAGACGGGTGCGACCGGGTTTGACGCCGTTGTGGTGGTGAGCGCCCCGCCCGAGACGCAGCGCGCCCGCGTTCTGGCGCGCGGCACGATGAGCGACGCGGAATTCGAGACCATTCTGGCCCGACAGATGCCCGATAGCGAAAAACGCGCCCGTGCGGATTACGTGATCGAAACCGACACGCCGGACCATGCGCGCGCTCAGGTGCGGACGGTGATGGCGGATATCAGGAGGCGGATCGCCCATGCGTGAAATCGTTCTGGATACGGAAACCACCGGGTTCGAGCCGTCCGAAGGTCATCGGATCGTCGAGATCGGCGCGCTTGAGCTTTACAACCACATGCCGACCGGGCGCACCTTTCACCAATATGTCAATCCGGCGCGCGACATGCCCGAGGATGCCTTTGGCGTGCACGGAATCGGGCCCGATTTGCTGACGGTGTCGCGCGCTCCGCGCGAGGGCGAGGTGACGCTGCGGGACAAGCCGCTGTTTGCATCGGTGGGACAGGCGTTTCTGGATTTCGTCGGCGATGCCAGGCTGGTGATCCACAATGCCGCCTTCGACATGAAATTTCTCAATGCAGAACTTGGATGGGCGGGCCTGTCCGGTCTGCCACTCGAGCGGGCTATCGACACGTTGAGCATGGCGCGGCAAAAGTTTCCCGGCGCGCCTGCCTCGCTCGATGCCCTGTGCCGCCGCTTTGCCATCGACAATTCCGGGCGCACGCTGCACGGGGCGCTGCTCGATTCACAGATCCTGGCCGAGGTCTATCTTGAACTGATTGGCGGGCGGCAGCCGGATTTCGCGCTGGCGGCACGGCCTATGGCCGCCACCTCATCGGGCGGCAAGCCCCACACGGACTGGCGCCCCGGTCCAAGACCGCGCCCGCTCGCGCCGCGCCTCACCGCCGAGGAACGCGCCGCCCATGACGCCTTTGTGGCGCGGATGGGCGACGCGGCGCTCTGGTCGCGGTGATCAGGCCTGGGCCGCGGGGGCCGCGGCCTGACGGCGCGCGATCTCATGGCGGTAAAGCTGCACGAAATCGATATTGTCGAGGTTGAGAGGTGGAAAGCCACCGTCACGCGTCACATCGCTCACGACGCGGCGCATGAAGGGGAAGATCTGGCGCGGACACTCGATCAACAGGAACGGGTGAAGCTGATCGTCGGGCACGCCTTCGATGTGGAAAACGCCGACATAGTCCATCTCGAACACGAAGAGCGCATCTTCGCTCCCCTTGTTGCGCGAGGTGATATTGAGTTTGCAGGCGACCTCGTATTGATGCTCGACGGCCCGCTTCTTGGCGTCAAGATTGACGGTCACCTGCACGTCGGGTTGCACCTCGCCGCCGGTGCCGCGTTGGGCAAGCACGTTCTCGAATGACAGATCGCGCACGAATTGCGTGAGAATCTGCATCTTGAGTTGCGGTTGCGGCTGCTGTTCTGTGGCTCCGGCGGTTTCCGGCGCGGCTCCGTTCTCGTGTTCGGCCATCTGGCTCTCCTGATCGAAATGAAGTCCGCGATTGCTTAGCAGGGGAGCGGCCGCGCCTCAATGCCTGGTCCAGCCCGAGGGGTCATTTCTGTCCGGCTCGACGGCTTCATACTCGCCCTCGATGATATCGGGCCGGGGCCTGGGCCGGTTCATGTCATGCACCACGATGCGTCTGCGGATTTGCGCGAACAGCCAGGCGCGCACCGGCGGCAGCAGCAGGGCAAAGCCGACGGCGTCGGTAAAAAATCCCGGCGTGAGCAAGAGCGCACCTGCGAAGAGGATCATTGCCCCGTGAACCAGCGGCTCCGACGGATCGCCATCGCCGCCAAGGGCCGCGCGCAGCCGGTTCATTTCCTGAAATCCCTGTCGCCGCAAAAGAGCTGTGCCCGCAAGGGCAGTCAGGATCACGATGGCCAAAGTCGGCCAAAGGCCGATAACCCCGCCAACCTGAATGAAGAGTGCGATCTCGATCAGCGGCACGGCGATGAATGCCAGCAAGAGCCACATGGACGGCCTCCTTGGATTTGCGTGGCTTGTGGTGGACTTGGCCACTTCCCTCCCCTACATAGGGGCAAGTGACAGAGCCTGCCATGCCCGCACGACACGAGGTGCTCATGAATTCGCCGATCCTGCAATTACTGGTTCTCGCCGGTATCGCCATTTTCCTGATTGTCCGGCTCAAGAGAGTTCTCGGCACGCGGGAAGGTTTTGAGCGAAAACCCGCCACGCGTCCGCTTGAAAAGCCGGTGGAGCGTCGCGGCTTCGAGGTGATCGAGGGCGGTCCCGATCACGACATCACCGATCATGTGCCCGAGGATTCAGACGCTGCTGCCGCGCTCGCAGAGATGAAGCGGATCGAACAGGATTTCGGCGTGACCGATTTCCTTCAGGGTGCGCGGGGGGCCTATGAGATGATCCTCATGGCTTTCGAGCGTGGCACGCTCGACGAGGTGACGCCGTTTCTGTCGCCCGAGGTCTATGAGGCCTTTGCCCAGGTCGTCGATTCGCGTGAGCAGCAGGGGCTGAAGATCGAGTCGGAATTCATCGGCATTCGTGACCTTGCGCTCAATGACGCAAGGTTCGATCCGGCAAGCCGCCGTGCAGAGATTGACGTGCGTTATGTCGCCGAGCTTGTTTCGGTGGTGCGCGATGCCAATGGCGAGATTGTCGAAGGCGAACCCGGGCGCAGCAAGAGGCAGAAGGATCTGTGGACTTATGAGCGCATCATGGGTGCGGACGATCCGAACTGGCGGCTTGTTGCCACGGGCGAATGACCGGAGCGCGGCACGCGTTTCCCCTGATTTTGACGCTATGGTCGGCCATGGCGGGCGCGTCTGAGTTTCGACACGAGATCCTGGATTTTTCCGACCTGCGCGGTTGGGCGGAGGATGACCACGCGCGCGCGCTCACGGTTTTCAACGAAACCTGTGCCGATATGAAGGATCCGGACTGGCAATCGCTTTGCGCCCTCGCGCAGACCGGACCGGACGCACGGACGTTTTTCGAACTGTTCTTTCGTCCGGTGATGATTTCGGACGGAAGCCCGGCGCTTTTCACGGGATATTTCGAGCCGGAGCTGCGCGGCGCGCTGCAACCCGGCGGGCGCTACCGCTACCCGGTCTACCGGATGCCGCCCGAAGCGCGCGAGGTCAGCCCTTGGCTGTCACGGCGCGAGATCCTGTCCGGCGATGTGATGTCGGGCCGCGGATTGGAAATCGCCTGGGTCGATGACCCGGTCGAGCTGTTTTTCCTCCAGATTCAGGGGTCAGGCCGCATCCGGCTGCCGGATGGCGGGGTGATCCGCGTCGGGTATGGCGGCGCGAACGGCCATCCCTATCGCTCCATTGGCAGCGAACTGGTGCGCCTTGGTGTCTACGAGGCGCATCAGGTCTCGGCCGAGGTGATCAAGAACTGGGTGCGGCGTAACCCGGAGGCCGGCGAAGCGTTGCTCCATCACAACCCATCCTATGTGTTTTTCCGGCGCGTGGACCAGGTCCCGCCGGACCGCGGCCCGCTTGGTGCGATGAACCGTTCGGTGACGGCAGGGCGCACGATCGCGGTTGATCCGGCCCATGTGCCGCTCGGAGCGCCGGTCTGGATCGAAAAGGAGGGGCACGGGCCGATCCGCCGGTTGATGGTGGCGCAGGATACCGGCTCGGCGATCAACGGGCCGCAGAGGGCGGATATCTTTTTCGGCACCGGCGCGGATGCCGGGCGCGCGGCGGGGCGCTTGCGTGATCCGGGGCGCATGGTCGTTCTCATGCCGATCCAGCGCGCCTACGCGATGCTGATGGAGACCGGCCAGTGACCCGCAAGCGCCACCTGCGCCCCGAGGAAGAGGCGCTCTGGCAGGAGGTCGCGCGCCGCACCGTGCCACTCAAGCCGCAGCGGCCCGCGATGCCGCTCCTCTCCAAACCCGCGCCACGCGAGGACCCGGCGTCGCAACCAATCGCGCCGTTCCGTCCTGGGCCGGTCGCGCGCCCCGGCGCGCCCGGTCTCGATATGCTGCCCGGTCTCACCGACCGAAGCAAAACCCCACCCGTCGCGAT
The DNA here is from genome assembly GCF_053628555.1 of Roseovarius sp. MBR-79. NCBI lineage: Bacteria > Pseudomonadati > Pseudomonadota > Alphaproteobacteria > Rhodobacterales > Roseobacteraceae > Roseovarius > Roseovarius sp. MBR-79. The sequence goes on from NZ_JBRJGP010000010.1 coordinate 58,471, forward strand.
GGATCGCAAGGCGTTCGAGCGGTTGCGGCGCGGCAAGCTGACGCCCGAGGTCAAGATCGACCTGCACGGCATGACGCTGGATCAGGCACATGGCGCGCTTACCGGCTTCATCCTGCGCGCGCATGGTCAGGGCCGGAGGCTGGTTCTGGTCGTCACAGGAAAGGGCAAGCACCGCGACGATGGTGGCCCGATCCCCGTGCGCCAGGGCGTGTTGCGCCATAATGTGCCGCATTGGTTGCGCATGGCACCGCTCGGGCCACTCGTGCTCCAGATAACCGAGGCGCATCTGCGGCATGGCGGGGGCGGGGCCTATTACGTCTATCTAAAGCGGCAGCGATAGCTCTGGTCGGGCGCGGACCACGCCGATCGTCATCATCAGGCTGGAAAAGGCGAAATAGGCGGCAATCATGACGAATTGCGTCTCGATCCCGATCCCGAAATCAATCGCAAGCCCGGTAATCCCCGGTCCGATCGCCGAGCCGAGCACCATGATCGCCGCCGCCATCGCCTTGATCGAACCCATATTGGCGCTGCCATAGAACTCCGCCCAGAAGGCATTGGGCACCACGCTGTTGGCCCCGGTGGTGAGCGCCAGCAGCACAAACCCCGCAAGCAGCAAAATCGGCCCGTCCGAGACCGAAAACACAAGGAAGGCCCCGATCATCGGAAGCTGGATGAACGGCAGCACCCGCGACGTGCCAAGCCGGTCGATCAGGAACCCGGCCAGCACCATCGCGCCGATGCCGACCAGCGTGTAGAGCGGGAACATGGCGACGAGGTCCAGATGCGCCACGGCCTTCACCTCGGCGATATGGACCTGGTGAAAGAAAAACGCGGTGTTGAAGGCGGACGGCCCCAGCAATGCGGGCACCATGAACCAGAACAGGAAATGCCGCAGCGTTTCCCCGCGCGTCCAGTGCCGCCCGCGCATCCCGAGCGACTGGCTTGTCTGTGCCCAGCTTTGCGGCGTGCGTTCCTTTCGGAGGAGCAAAAGAAGCAGCGGGATGCCGATGAAGGCCGCGACCCCCGCCACAACCCACAGCGTCCGCCAGTCATACGTGACCAGCAGCGCCACGAACACGATGGGCAGCAACGATTCTCCGATCGCATTGCCCAGCGTCGCCACCGACAGGGCCTTGCCGCGGGTGGCGACGAACCAGCGCGCCATGGCGACGACGGCAAGGTGGCTCATCATCCCCTGCCCGGCAAAGCGCAGCGCGAAGACGATCACCGGCAGGAGCCACCACACCGGGTTGAGCGCCATCGCCAGACAGGCCAGCACCATGCCGACCAGAACGATGGGGGCCAGCACGCGCACACGGAAGAGATCGGTCAACCCCCCGGCCCAGACCATCAAGAGCGCCGAGGCGGTGGTGCCAAGCGTGTATATTCCACCCCATTCCCCGTGACTTAACGAGAATGCCGCGCGGATTTCCCCGGCAAAGACCGAGATGAAATAGGTCTGCCCGAAACTCGACAGAAACGTGAGCAAAACACCGACCGTCAGCCAGCGCGCATTGTCCCGGAGAAAGGCGAGAATCGGCATGTCCTTAAGTCGCGCGAAACCGGGGGAGAGAAAAGCGGTTTCCACCCACCCGCCCGGACCCGGGGGATCAGGACCCTGTCACCACGGCAAACCCCCGGCCGGGATCGCGCCGGTTTCCTGCCGGTAGCGTGTCGATATCGCGCCGGTGCCGGATGCCGCGCGGGGCGGGCTACCGGCGAGGCGCGGGGTAACGGCGCGGTCGGCGGGGGCGGGACGCCGCCACAAACACACCGTCATCCCCGCGAAAGCGGGGATCTCCTGGGGTGGGTGCTGCGTGGGGGAGAGTCCTGCCTTTGGGGGAATGACGGGGGGGTGGGGAGCGTTATCCAATCTAACACGGGTGCTCGGCATGCGACACGCCAGCACCAGCGCTAGCATTGATCGAGTAGAGTGCCACACCATATAGAAAACACTTGACTTTAAAGCAGTTTTGTTTGCCAGAATTCGATTCGCCCTTGACAAATCCACTTAATCATCTATCTATAGGTTGTTCATCTGCCCATGGCAGAAGGAGCTCGAAAGCCGCTTAATCTCATGGTTGGGCGGCTTTTGCATTAAAATACGTAACCTTTGCTCCGTTTTTTGTCCAAGTCTCTGATGGTCCAATCCTGTGAGACATAGAAGGCTGTAACTAGAACGACGACATGCTTTTTTTCGGCGAGAATGACCACGTATCTTTCGAATTCAAGCCAAAGGTAGATTTTCACCGTACCGTCGCCCTCGACATAGCGCCAACGGCTAAGACTTTGAGCCGTTCCTTCCAACATGGATTGGATCCACGATAGGCGGCGCGCACGCTCAGGATCAAATAGCCTCGGGTTGCCTTTGGATATCACGTGCCAAACGCCCTCCTCTATGTCACCGTCCTTGATCGATGAGTTGTAAACAATAGGCTTTCCTTCGAACTGTCTGCGCGGATTGCATCGAAAAACTTTAGTAAACTCCGAATCGAGTCTACTAACAACGTCTTCCCAGTTTCCATCGGTGTCTATCATTGGCGGCAAAGGCATCAGTTCACCCTCGGACGCCAGACGAAAATGTTGAACTTCTGGTTGCTCAGAGGTGTTGAAACTAGCAAAGACCGTTTAAGCTTGGCTTCAATGCGTTTGCAGATAGCCATCTTTGCAAGGCTTGAATCTAGCCCACGTTGAGCATAAACAAGCGCTCCCAAAAACAAGTCAGTGAGCTGCATAAGCTCCAGCTCGTGCGACCGAGCGTGCTGAATCTTGGAGATCCTTTCACCCGTGAAGTCATAACGATCATTGCACAGGACCTCTTTAAGTTTCTGAACCTTAAATTTGCTCCTTGTATCCTTGATGTCAATGTAAATCTCGTTCTGTTCGACAGGTGAAATAATCTTATTAAGCAGGGAGAAAAACATCTTGTAATAAAATGCATCATGACTTCCAGCATTGAAAGTGTCGTGATCCAAAAGTCTTTTGTCTGGCACGATCAGCGCCCGAAAATGGATGGCGTCATTGTCAAAAAACCAATCAACAACCTCTTGATAGAAATCAATCCGAGAGGTCGACACTTTGGTCCATTTCAATTCCCCGTTCGCGTTATGTCTCCGCTTGATATCACGAAGTTGTGCTGAAAGTAGGCGAACAGAACTGCGGTTCGTCCAAATTGAGCCCAAGCCCATGGCTGTGCTTTCATCATGCTCTAGATGGCAAGATTCGTCACAATAGATCGCGATGCTCATGTGCACGTCTCTTTTAAACTTCTTAAAGGAATAGCGGCTTTGCGCTTCGTCAGCAAGCGGACGATGACCGTTCTTTGCTCACTAATACAACATGAGCATCGGCTTTAGGGGGCGCAGAAGTGTACCATCGGGGACGAATACTTGGCACCTGTGTGCAGCTTCCCCCCTCTACAAAACATACCTCGACAAATCCGCCGACCGCATCAACTCGCCCAAATTCTTCTCCACAAACGCCGCATCCACCACCACGCTCTCGCCCGAGCGGTCGGGGGCGGTGAAGCTGAGTTCCTCGAACACCCGTTCCATCACCGTATAAAGCCGCCGCGCGCCGATGTTCTCGACCGACCGGTTGACCTCCGCCGCGATATGGGCGAGCGCGGCGATGCCGTCCTCGGTGAAGCTGACCGTGACCTCCTCGGTGCCCATCAGCGCGGTGTATTGCAGGGTGAGGGCGTTGTCGGTCTCGGTCAGGATGCGGACAAAATCGGCCTCGGTGAGCGCGCGCAACTCGACCCGGATCGGCAGGCGGCCCTGCAGTTCGGGCAGGAGGTCCGAGGGTTTGGCGATGTGGAAGGCACCCGATGCGATGAAGAGGATATGGTCGGTCTTGACGGGGCCGTGCTTGGTGGAAACGGTGGTGCCCTCGATCAGCGGCAAGAGGTCGCGCTGCACGCCCTCGCGGCTCACGTCGCCGCCGCGCGTCTCTGCGCGGGCGCAGACCTTGTCAATCTCGTCGAGAAAGACGATGCCGTTCTGTTCGACCGCCTCAACGGCGGTGCGGGTCACGGTTTCGTCGTCGAGCAGCTTGTCGGCCTCCTCAGAGATCAGCAAGTCATAGCTCTCGGCGACGCTGAGGCGCTTGGTGGTGCGGCGCTGTCCGAACGCCTTGCCGAAGATCTCGCCCAGGTTCATCATGCCCATCTGACCGCCGGGCTGGCCGGGAATGTCCATCATGCCCAAGGGGTTGGAGGTATCGGCGAGCGAGACCTCGATCACGGTCGCGTCAAGCTCTCCGGCGCGGAGCTTCTTGCGGAACATCTCGCGGGTGCCGTCGCGGGCATCCTCTCCAGCGATGGCGGCGATGACGCGATCCTCGGCGGCCTTGTGGGCGCGGGCCTTGACGTCCTCGCGCATGTGCTCGCGGGTCTGGGCGATGGCGGTGTCGAGCAAATCGCGGATGATCTGCTCGACGTCGCGGCCGACATAGCCCACTTCGGTGAACTTGGTCGCCTCGACCTTGAGGAAGGGGGCGCGGGCAAGCTTGGCGAGGCGACGGGAGATTTCCGTTTTGCCGACGCCGGTAGGGCCGATCATCAGGATGTTCTTCGGATAGACCTCGTCGCGCAGGCCCTCGGGCAGTTGCTTGCGCCGCCAGCGATTGCGCAGGGCGACGGCGACCGCGCGCTTGGCACCCGACTGGCCGATGATGTAGCGGTCAAGCTCCGAGACGATCTCGCGCGGGGTCAGGTCGGTCATTGAGGAATCCTTTACCGGTTTGCGTCAGAGATACGCAGTGTGGGGGGGGATTTGAAGGGGTTGAAAATTGTAGCTACAAAGTGTATCTTTCATGTGAAATTCTTCATCTGATACCGGCGAGGCGAGAAGGCTATCATGGCAGGCAGTGGTAATATTCTCGCAAACGGAGCCGGACATGAATTTCGAATGGGACGAAGCCAAGCGAGTGGCGACGAAAAGGAAGCACGGGATCGACTTTGCCGATGCCATACAAGTCCTTTTGGCAAACCCTATGATTTTAACTGCAAAAAGCGACGTAGAGGACCGCTTCATCGCCATCGGGCCATTGGCGAACACGCTGATTGCCATCGTCTTTACAATGCGAGGCGATACTGTCCGCCTGATCACGGCGAGAAGGGCACGAAAGGATGAGCAAGAGCGATATCAGACGTTACACACTGGAGGAGGCCCGCGAGCTTAAGGGCGAAACGGACTGGGAGGCCTTGAAGAACTCCCCGCCTTATGAGGGGGAACAAGAGTTCGAAGTTGACTGGTCCAAGGCGCGTCTGGTTGAGCCGATGCCAAAGAAGCTCATCTCGCTGCGCCTCGATCCCGATATTGTCGAGTTTTTCCGCAGCCAAGGCAAAGGCTATCAGACGCGGATGAACGCCGTGTTGCGCGCCTATATGGAGGCCAAGATCTCCGGTCAGGGTTGAATACGCTCGACCGTCAGGTTGCCATTTGTGTAGACGCAGATATCGGCGGCGATGGCCATGGCGCGGCGGGCGATGTCTTCGGCCGTAAGGGCGGGGTTTTCCGCAAGGCCACGCGCGGCGGCGAGGGCGAAATTGCCGCCCGAGCCGATGGCGGCGATGTCATGTTCGGGCTCGAGCACGTCGCCCGCGCCGGTGATCACGTAAAGCTGGTCGCCGTCGGTGACGATCAGCATCGCCTCGAGCTTTTGCAGGTATTTGTCGGTGCGCCAGTCCTTGGCCAGATCGACGCAGGCGCGCTGGAGCTGGCCCGGCGTCGCTTCGAGCTTGGCCTCGAGCCGCTCGAGCAGGGTGAAGGCGTCCGCCGTCGAGCCGGCAAAGCCCGCGACAACCGGATGACCGCCGGGGCTGAGGCGGCGCACCTTGCGGGCCGTGCCCTTGATCACGGTCTGGCCAAGGCTCACCTGACCATCGCCCGCGATCACCACCTCACCGCCGCGCCTGACGCCGATGATGGTGGTGCCGTGCCAGCCGGGAAAATCGCTCATGGGGGTCTCCGTTTTGCCTTGGCCTATATGGAAGGGGTGCGCGCGGGGTGCAAGGGCGCGGTCAACCCAGAAGGTCGCGCGCGATCTGCGCGAAAATGCGGCTGCCGATGGGAATGAGGTCGTCGGGAAAGTCGTAATCGGGATTGTGCAGCGCGGCGTGATCCTCGCCCGCGCCGAGAAACAGCATGGCGGCGCAGGCGGCATGGCCAAAGCGCCCGAAATCCTCTGACGCGCGCATGGGCAGGCCGCGCGTGTCGTGGGATATGGCCAGCGCATCGAGCGCATTCCGCAGGATCAGGGTCGCATCCGGGTGGTTCTCACAATGGGCGAAGATGTCTTGATAGCTGTGCGTGACACCGAGGTTGTGGGCCTGTGCCGTTTCCTCCAGGAGCGTTTCGGCGGCCTCACATAGCGCGGCCATGCGGTCATCGGTGAGCGTGCGCAGGGTGACGTAAAGCCTGGCCTCGCCCGGTGCGATGCCGAAGGCGGGCGCGCCCATTTGGGCATGGGTCACTGTGGCGAGGGTATAATCCGGGCGCGCGGTCGTGCCATGGCTGAGCGCGGTCAGCGCCGGCATGAGACGGGACAAGGCGGCCATCGGGGAGGCACCGTTTTCCGGCTCGGAGGCATGGGCGGATTTCCCGGTCAGTATCATGGCCATGCCACGCGAGGCGCAGTTGACCGGACCGGGCGCAAGGCCGACATGGCCCAATGGCAAGCCGGGCATATTATGCAAGGAAAACGCGTAATCGGGTGAAATGGTCTCGAATTTCGGATCGGCAAGGACTGATGCAGCACCGGCGCCGGTCTCCTCGGCGGGCTGAAAAAGGAGGACGGCCCGGCCCCGCGCGGGACGCTGGCGCGACAGCATGCGGGCAAGGCCCATGAGGATCGCCATATGTCCGTCATGACCGCAGAGATGGCCCTTGCCGGGAACGGTGGAGCGGTGCGGCAGCGCGCTTTGCTCTTCGATGGGCAGCGCGTCAAGCTCACAACGGAAAAGCACAGTGGGGCCAGGGGCGGATCCGTCAAAGACAGCGGCAAGCCCGTGCCCACCAAGCCCTGTGACGAGACTATCGGGCGCAAGCGGGGCAAGCGCCACCTCGATGCGCTGCGCGGTCATGGCCTCCTCGCCCGAAATCTCGGGGTGGCGGTGCAGCTCATGCCGCAGGGCGGTCAGGTCTGCGATATCGGAATTGGTCAGGGTCATGGCGCGATCATGCCGATTGGCAGACAAAAGAAAAGGGGCCGCGACATGCGCGACCCCTGACATGCGTTAAGCGGTGGCTCAGATGCTGTCTTCGATCCAGCTTTGCAGCGCGGCCTTGGGGGCGGCGCCGGCGCGGTTGGAAACCACCTCGCCATCCTTGAAGATGAAGAGCGCGGGGATACCGCGCACGCCCATGGCAACGGCGGAATTGGGGTTGGAATCGACATCGACCTTGACGACCTTGACGCGGCCCGCAAGCTCGGTCGACAGTTCCTCAAGGGCGGGACCGATCTGTTTGCAGGGCCCACACCACTCGGCCCAGAAATCCACCACGACGGGTATGTCGGAATTCTTCACCTCGGCATCGAAGGTGGCATCGGTTACGGCGACGGTGGCCATTGGCTCTCTCCTATGATCGGACACTTGCCGCGAACCTATGGAGCGCGGGCGTCAGCGTCAAGGACCGGTGGCGCGGGCAAGCGCCGGGCTCACAAGAGCGTGTGGCAGGCGCATGAGCGTGGCCGTGCGCGTCCAGAGGAGGGCCGTTTCGATGCGACGGCCGGGATAGACGAGGGCGAGCGCATGGGCATAGGCCCCCATCTGGCGCAAAAGCGCCTCCGGCGTGTCCTCCGGGCTTTCGGGCACCTCGGCATTGGTCTTGAAATCGACCGCGAGGATATGGTCGGGGGCGACGACCAGCCGGTCGATGACACCGTGCAGCCGATTTTCGCCCCAAGGCGCGGTAATCGGCACCTCGGCGAGGGCGTCTGCGCCGAACAGCGGTTCGAGGGCGGGTTTGTCGAGCACCCTTTGTGCCTCGGCCAGCAGGAGGGTTGTTTCCTCGGGTCCGGCTGCGTCGGGACCCGATGCAAAGATCAGCGCGGCCTGCTCGGGCCAATCGGCGCGCGGCAGGTCCGGCAAAAGCTCCAGCAGGAGGTGGATCTGATGCCCGCGCCGCTTGGCAGCGGTCTCGTCAAGGCCGCGCTCACCCGGCAGCGCCTTGACCCCTCCAAGATCGGAGGGGCTCCGGGGCTTGGGCGGGTCGAGAGAGGGCGCGTGGGTCTGAAAGAGCGGTGCAAGGGGCGGTTGTGATGGCAAGTCGCGTTGCGTAACTTCAGACACCGTTTCAGCCCAAACACCGGTTTGAACCCTCAATCCGGGGCCAGTAGGCAGCATCTGCTCCGTTGCGCCGACCGCCTCCATTCCGCGCCGCACCCGATCGTGCCAGGCAAGCCCATCCCTTCCCGGATCACCGGCGGCGGCGACGATGAGCCACGTCTCTGCCCGCGTCATGGCGACGTAAAGCAGTCTGTCGCGTTCGGCCATCTGCGCGGCGCGGCCTGCCGCCACGGCGCTGGAGATGGGCGGCGGCATGAGGTCGGTCTTGCCGCGCCAGAGCGGAATCCCGTCATGTGCGACGATCTCGGGCGCGTCGGGCGGTTTCCAGGCACCGGTTTCAGGCAGGATCACCACCGGGGATTCAAGCCCCTTGGCCCCGTGCACGGTCATGACACGGATGCGATTCCCGGCGCTGTCCATCTGGCGCTTGATTTCGAGATCGTCGGTTTCCATCCAGACGAGAAAGCCGGTCAGGCTGTCCACGGCGCGTTGTTCATAGGCAAGCGCCTGAGTGAGCAGCGCGTCGATCCCGTCTTCGGCCTCGGCACCGAGACGCGCGAGCAGGCGGCGGCGGCCGTCGTGGCGCGTCAGCAGGCGCTCGATCAGCTCGAACGGGCGGAGGAAATCGACCTGACGGCGCATATCGTCAAGGATCGCGCGGGTTTCGGGGTGCTCGTCGCGCTCGCGCAGCACCTCCCAGAGGGTCCGGGGGCCACGGCCCTGGGCAAGGGTGAAAAGGTCATTCTCGGACCAGCCGAAGAGTGGCGAGCGCAGCGCCGTGGCGAGCGACAGGTCATCTTCGGGCGTCGCCAGAAACGAGAGCAGCGCGGCGATGTCGCGCACGGCAAGTTCGCCGCCGACCTTGAGCCGGTCGGCCCCGGCGATGGGCAGGCCCTCGGCCTTGCAGGCGCGAATGATCTCATGAAACAGCGCGGAGCGGCGGCGCACCAGAATGAGCACATCGCCTGCCGTGATGGGGCGAAAGGAACCCGGAGCGTCGCGCACCGGCAGCGGCGCGCGCCCCTTGATCAGCGCGCGGACATGCGCGGCGATATGGCCTGCGAGGATCACCGCCGGGTCGCTCTCGTGCCGGATGTCGACGGGCAGGTGCCAGGGCGGGGGGTCCTCTTTGTCGGGCTTGGGCACGACCGGCCAGAGATCGACCCGTCCGGGGAGGGAATCGAAAAACGCGATGTGGCTCTGATCCGGCAGAAAGCCGCTTTCTTCGGCATCGTCAAAGGTGGCATCGACGGTAGCGAGGATCGCCGGGGCGGAGCGAAAGGAGTGGGCAAGAACGCGGCTCTGAAGCGGGGTATCGGTCTCCGCAAGGCGCGCGGCGAAATCGCGCTGCATCCGGTCGAACTCTCGCGGGTCGGCCCCTTGGAAGGAATAGATCGACTGCTTGCCGTCGCCCACGACAAAGATCGTGCGCCGCGTGTCGCCGCGCGCGCCCTGCCCGCTGGTGAATTCCTGCGCCAGACGCTCGATGACCTGCCATTGCGCGGGGCTGGTATCCTGTGCCTCGTCCACAAGGATATGGTCGATGCCACCATCGAGCCGGTAGAGCACCCAGGCGGCGACGGCGGGATCGGTCAGCAGGTCGCGGGCACGCAGGATCAGATCATCGAAATCGAGCAGGCCGCGACGCTGTTTTGCGCGGGAATAGTCTCTGATGAAAACCGCGCCAAAGGCGTGCAGCGAGGTGCTGCGCTCGATGGCGAGCAGCGCGAGACGGGTGTCACGGGCGGTCTCGACGCGGGCCATCCATTGCTCGATCTGCGGCATGATCGCGGCGAAGGACTGTTGCGTTGCCTTGGTCGGAAACGATCCGATCTTCGCGGAAAAAGGTGATTTTGCGGCCTTGCCTGTCAGGAATACATCCTCAAGTATCGGCAAGGCGGTGAAATCGAACGTGGCAATGCGCGCAAGCTTGTCCGCCGCCTTCACATCGTTGGAAGAGCCTGCGCGCAGGCCCGGCAAAAGCTGCTCGAGCAAGGCGCGCTCGGACCCGAGAAAAACCTGCGCCGCGAGGCTTTCGCGGCTCAGATCCGGGGGCTGGCCGAACAACGCACAGAGCGCGGCGGGGTCCTTGATCTGGGCAAAGCCGACCTGATGGCGGAGGATCTCAAGGGTGAATTTATCGAGAGTCTCGCCGGAATAGTGCCTGGCGACATCGTAAAATAGCGCAGCGTCGGGTCCGGCGGCGATCTCCTCCACGATTTCGGCGCGCAGCAGGCGCGCGGTCTGGTCATCCATCTCGGTAAATTGCGGCGTGACACCCGCCTCGAGCGGAAAACGGCGCAAGAGGCTGGCGCAGAAAGAGTGGATCGTCTGGATCCGGAGCCCGCCCGGCGTCTCGATCGACTGTGCAAAGAGACGCCGAGCACGGCGCAGGTCGCTGGCATCCGCCGTTCCCTGATGGCCGAGCTTGCGCAGAGCGTCGGTCAGGGCTTCATCCGGCTTCATCGCCCAATCGCCGAGACGCGCGAAAAGCCGGTTTTGCATCTCGCTGGCGGCGGCCTTGGTATAGGTGAGGCAGAGGATATGCTGCGGGCTGACCCCGTCGAGCAGAAGCCGCGCCACCCGGTCGGTGAGCACACGCGTCTTGCCCGAGCCGGCATTGGCCGATAACCACGTGGACTGATCGGGACGCGCGGCGGCGAGTTGGGCGAGGGTGGCAGCGTCGGTCATGGGCCGACCCACTCGGGTTTGGGAGGATCGGTGATGTCCCATTCGCCGAAGCGTGCAAGCTGATCGAAATCGCCACTCTCCTTTTCGTTGCGCGGGGCGCGGCGGGAGACGTAGCCCTTGTCCCGCTCCATATAGGCAGCGATCAGCTCGGTCAGTTCGGCGATGGTCTGAGCGGTTTGTATCTCATCGAGCGGTGCCTCGACGATGCCGGGGGTGCTTCCCATCCCGATATAGGCGGCGCGCAGCACGGGCAGGGGGCCGAGGTCGTCAAAGCCGCCGCGCTCGGCTATGGCCGCCTCGAGCAGGAGTTGCTTGTCGAAATGAGTCTGCTCCTTTTTGGAGGGCGGCGCGCCGGTCTTGTAGTCGTAGATCAGCGCGCGCCCGTGCGGATCAAGGTCGATGCGGTCGGCTGTGGCGGTCAGGGTAAAGAGCGGGGTTTGCAAAGCGAGCGTGCCGCGCCTTTCGACAGCAGCGGGCCGCGCGTCGCGGCGGCGCGCGGTCTCACCTTCGACAAACCACTCCGCCACCCGTTCGATACGCGCGAGCCAGAGCGCCCGCGCCTCTCCCCAAGGCACCATTTCAGCCAGAACAGTCTTTGTTACCTGCAAAAGAGCCTCGGCGCTCAGGCGCACAGGATCGTTGCGCGTCTCGGAGATGAACCGCTCCAGGATGGTATGGAGCACGGTTCCGCGCATCATCGCGTCGGGTAATCTCATCAAAGGATTGAGAGGCTTGAGGCCAAGAACATGTTTTGCATAGATCGCATAAGGATCTCGGACCAGCCTCTTGATCTCCGTGACCGAGAGACGGTCGGGCCGTAGTGCTACGGGTGGACAGGGCGCGGGCCGTGGAGCGCGGGGCACCGCACCCGATTCCTCGAGTTGGGCGGCGCGGGCAAGCCAGGCCTGACCCCGGGCGCGCATGGTTGAAAGCGTCTCTGTTCCAGCCTGATCCGGCAGACCGGCCAGCAGATTCTGAAGCCGGTTGAGCCAGCGGGAGACGACGGTTTGCGCATCCGAAGAGCGCACGGAGCGCGTGAGCCAGACTTCGCGCGCTGCGATGGCCTGCTGAAAATCGTGCGCCTGAAGGCCGATACGCCGCTCGGGCAGCAAAAGTCCTGCCTGTGTGCGCAATGCGCGATTGAGCCAGGGGTCCGGCGCGGCGCTTTCGGGCCAGGTGCCCTCGTTGAGACCGCCCAGAATGAGCAGGTCGCAGCCTTGAACGCGCGCTTCGAGCGTGCCCCAGATGCGGATTTGGGGATGCGGCTCGAGCGGGTCGCGCACCTCGCGCTGTCGCAGGAGGGCGTGGAAGAGATGCGCATAGTCGACTGCCGAAATCGGGCCACCAGAAGGTGCCTCGGCGATGAGCTCGTCCATCGCGGCGCGGGCCTCTTCGCCTGCCTCGCGCTCCCAAAGCGTGCCACTGCCTTCGGCCCGGCAGCCGCGCGCGATATGTTCGGCGAGCAGGAGATGCTCGGTCACGCGCTCGACCAGCGGGCGGTCGCCCGGAGTGTTGCGCCCGGTGAAACAGGTGCAGAGCCACCGCACCCAGTCGGCGGCAAGCGGCTCGGTCCGGGTCTCGCCCCAGGCGCGCAGGCTCTCGGCATCGGGGTAAGGCGGGCCGTGGCGGCGCAGGTGCAATTCCAGCCGCGCGGTGAGGTGGTGATGCGGGCCGCGCCCGTCGCCCTGATGGGTGAGGGGGTGCTTGAGCAGGGTCAGAAGCGCCTCGGCGCTGAGCCCGTTGGCGAATATCTCGGCGACATGACGCAGAAGGCGACCGGGTGGCGAAAGGTGCAGGGGCTGACCGGCGCTGTCATCGGGGCGGATGCGCCAACGGTCGAGCGCGGCGGCAACCTGACGCCCAAGCGTCCTGTCCGGCGTGATCAGAGCCGCAGTCGTGCCCGTCTCGGCGGCCTCGCGGAGGCGCATTGCGATGGCGAGCGCCTCTTGACGGGTGCTTTGCGCCTCGATCAGGGTGACGCCCTCCATCGCGGCGGGAATATCCGAGAGCGCGGGGCCGTCGCGCAACCATTGATCGGTGACCGGGGCAGGGCGGAGCGCCAGCGACAAGAGGCGGTTGCGCGCGGCATTTGGCGGCGCCGCGTCGGCCCAGCGGCGGATCGCGGTCGGGGCGATACCCGCACCCCTGGCGAAGCGCGCAAAGCGGAATTGCGGGTGATCCTCGGAGGTGTCGGGATCCGCGAGCGCCTCCCAGACGGCGGCGGGCGCGTCGAAATCGAAACCGGGCAGGACAACGGCCCCTTGCGGCAGCCGCGCCACTGCCTGCATCAGAAGCTGTGTCGTTCCGCGCGAGCCGGTGGATCCCGCAACGATCACCGGGTGTTGCGGCGGGGCGCTCCGCCAGCGTTCGATGAGCCGCTCGATCACCATCCGCTGCCGTGTCTCGGGGTCGGGCGCGGTGGCAGAGGCATCAAAATAGGGTCTGACAATGCCCAAAAACGATTTTATCCGCGCCCAATGGCCGGATTGGTCGGTGATGTCGAGCGCGTCGATGGCTTGGGGTGCAACACCTTCGCCATGCATCTCGTCCATCAGCGTGGCAAGGCTGTCGGCGAGATCGAATGCGGCGCTGCGGGGGGCGAGATCAGGCTGGTGGTCGATGAGCGCAGTCACGAGTTGCACCAGTTCCAGCCGTCGCCGCAGACGCGGGGCGGGGGGCGGGAGATGCGCCAGATCCCATCTTTCGCCGAGATCGGTGACAAGGCCGATGCGCGGCAAGAGGCAGGGCGGCCCCTCGTCCAAGATCTCGCGCAGGCGGCGGGCCATGCGGCGGGTGTTGACGATGATCTGAACGCGGGCCAGCGCCTCGGGCGGGGCATCTCGCAGCCGTGCGCGCAGCCCGTAGATGAGCGCGCGCGGGAAATCGACGCCAGGGGCGAGCGCGAAGACGTGAGGGGTCGACTCAGTCTCGAACATTGCCCAAATCCAACATCATTTCGGCCAGCGCGAGTCCCTCGGGGCGGCCCACATCGCACCAACGACCGGGATAGCCGACGCCGAAGAGACGGCCATTTTCAGCGATCCGGTCCCAGACGCGATTAAGCGAAAACCGCGTCTCGGGGACGGTATGGAGCGGATCGGGCGCGATGATCTGGACGCCGGAATAGACAAGACCCGGCCCGCGCGAAAGCATACCATCCTCCGCCATCGTGAAATCGCCCGCGCCGCTGTGGCCGATGGCGTTTTGGGGCGGAATGCAGAGAAGGAGCGCGTCCATGCGCGCAGGATCCCAGAGCGGCGCGAGGAAGGTGAGCGGGTTCGGGCCGCGCCAGATCGCATCGGTGTTCATGGTCACGACCGGGCCGGGGCCGAGGAGTGGCAGCGCAGCGCGCAGACCGCCGCCGGTTTCAAGGATTTCGGGGGTCTCGTGCGAAAAGAGCAGGTCGCGTCCGGCGAGATGGGCGCGGATCTGCTCGGGCAGGTAGTGGAGATTGACCACGGTGCGCGGTGGGGCATAAGCGTCCACCAGATCGAGCGCATGGTCGATAAGGGCGCGGCCTGCCACCTCGACCAGCGGTTTGGGGCGGGTGGCGGTGAGCGCGCCCATGCGGGTGCCGAACCCGGCGGCGAAGAGCATCACCGGCAGGGTCATGCCGCGCACCGGGATTTGAGGCGGGCAAGGATTTCGGGCGTTGGGACCGGCAATTCCGACGCGACCAGAGCAGCGACGGGCGCAAGCGCGGGATGGCGCAGGTCCTGGGCAAGATGTGCCCACACCCGGGGAATGAGATCGACATAATGCGCCTTGCCGTCGCGCAGACAAAGCCGGGCGAAAACGCCGAGTATCCGCAGGTTGCGCTGGGCACCGAGACAGGCATAGGCGGTTGTGAAGCTCTCGGTGTCCTGCGCGGTTCCGGCGATGTAGCGGGCGATCATCGCCTCGGCCAAGGGGCGGCTCACGTCGCGGCGGGCGTCTTGCAACACCGAGACGAGGTCATAGGCCGGATGGCCGCGCATCGCGTCCTGAAAATCGAGCAGACCGACACGGGCGATGCCGTCACGCTCGGGCAACCAGAGCAGGTTTTCGGCGTGATAATCGCGCTGGATCAGCACCGTGTCGAGAGCGGAGAGCGTGGCCAGAACAGTCTCTGTTTCAGCGTAAAATTGATCTCTTCTGATGCTTGTTGTGCCTGTTGCGCCGGGGCGATACCAGTCGAGCGCGAGGCAGGCGAGCTCGGCCATGAGCGCGGGCGTGTAACTGGCAAGACCGGCGGGCGGGGCATGGCGGTGCAGGGCCACGAGAAGATCGGTGGCGGCCTCGTAGAGCGGGGCCTCCATCCCGGGGCTCTGTTCGAGCAGGCGGGCGAAGAGCGCGTCGCCGAGATCTTCGAGCAGCAGAAGGCCGGCCCGCACGTCCTCGGCAAGGATCGTGGGGGCGGAGAGGCCAAGGCCCGAAAGATGCCGCGCGATGTGCAGGAACGGGCGCACGTCCTCGCCGCGATCGCGGGGCGCATCCATCAGCACCGCGCATGCGCCGCCGGGGGCGGTGAGGCGCAGGTAGCGACGATTCGAGGCGTCGCCGGCAAGGGGACGCGCCTCGGCCGCAGCCCAGCCGACGGAGGTGAGAAAGGCGGTGATTTCGACACTGCGCTCAGGCATCGGCAATCCCTTCGAGGCGGGAGGTCCAGCGCGGATCGGACCAGCGCAGGGTGAGGCGGCGGGCTTCGTCGGCGTCCCCGGGGGCAAGGTCGAGCAAGAGCGCGCTCCCGGGCGCAAGATCGCCAAGGCGGTCAGGCCATTCGACAAGACAGATGTCCGTTTCGAATGCTTCGGTCAGGCCAAGCTCGACCAGCTCACCCGGTTGGGTGAGCCGGTAGAGATCGGCGTGCCAGATCCCGGCATGGGGTCCGGGATAGGTCTGGACCAGCGTATAGGTGGGCGAGGGCACATCCTCGGGGGAGGGCAAGAGGCTCTGGATCAGGCAGCGGGCAAAATGGGTTTTCCCCGCGCCGACACCGCCCGACAGCAGCAGGACATCGCCGGGGCCAAGGCGGGGCGCGAGGCGCTGGGCCAGCGCGCAGGTTTCGGCGGGACTGACAAGATAGAGGGTTCGGGTGGTCATGGCGCGAGACTACACGCCCCGCCGGTGCCTGCAAGCCGGATGCGGGCTCAGGCGCTGAGCGCGGCCGCGTCGCTTTGCGCCCGCATGTGGCGAAGCGAGAGCATGGCTTGCCCGTGACCGAGCGGCGAGAGCCCCACGGCAAGGACGGCACCACGCTCGAGTGCCGCGCTTTCACCGAAGGCGGTGATGGCCTCGTTGCGCAATCTGGTCTCGATCCCGTCCCAGAGCGCGGGGCGCGGAAATCGGGTGCGGCAGGCGGCGAGCAAATCGGGCAGGGAAAGGCCCGCGCGCGCCTCTGGCATGAGGCGCAGGAGAAGGGCGAAGCGCCGGTTGCAAAAGAGCAGCGCGCCGTCCCGGTCGAGCACGGCGATCCCCTCGTCGACGCGATCGAGCGCGGCCTGACGCAGATCGAGCGCGGCGCGTTGATCGCGGGTGCTGGCGACCTCGTCGGAGATGTCGGCAAACAAAAAGGCCACCGCCCCGTTCGGATGGGGCCGCCCGGTGACGCGGTAGGTGCGCCCGTTCACAAGGCTCCAGACCTCCTGATACTGGCCGACATCGGCGGCATGGATCATCGCCGTGATCTGCGCTCGCCAGGTGGCATAGCTCCGAGGTTCCGGCATGACCTGCCGGTCGCGCAGCCTGTCGAAGAAATCGAAGATCTCGGGGCGGTTGCTGAGAAATACGGGATCGAGGCCGGTCAGGTCCGTAAGCGCCGGGTTGAACATCGCGAGCGCGCGGCTTCGGTCGAAGGTAGCAAGTCCGGTCGGCAAATCGGCGAAGGTCCTGGCGAGGGTCTGAACGAATTCACGCTGCGATTGTTCGGCACGCACGCTGGCGGTGACGTCGTTGGCATAGATGATCTGCCCCTGTTCATGCTGCACACAGGAGATGTCATACCAGCGCGGCGGGTCATCGAGCGCCACGCGGCCCGGTTGCGTCGTGGCAAGAAGGCGGTTCAGATCCGGTTCGGGGATGATCTCTGCGGCCCTGTTCTGCCACAAAACCCGGCCCGAGGGATCGCGCAGCCAGACCGGCAGTGGTGCCGTCCGGAGTGCGCTGCGGTGACAATCATCCGCTGCCAGCCGCGCGAGGAGGTCCTGGCGCGCGGCGGCGCAAATGTTGGTGTCGGCGAGCGTCACACGGAGCGTTGCGCGTTGCGGGGTGAGCGTGAGGCGCGCGCTATCCGCGGTCAGGGTCATGTCTTCCCCGACCGTTTCGGGCAGGGAAAAGCGGGGGGCGAGCCAGCGGCGGAATCGGGACCAGTCGCTTTCCTGTGGCTCAGCGGCGTCAGGCATCACGAAATCCGACACATCCGTGTCGATCAGCGCGCCATCGCGGAACAGAAAGTGACGCATGGTATCGGTTCCGGGGACGGGCGAGGGCCGCGCTACGAGAAACCCCGAAAGCCACACAACCAAAAGCGAAAGGACCAGGGCTGTCCCCGCAAGGATCGCGAAATCGAGTGTCGTCAGACCCGCCATGCCGCCTCTCCGCATCTTTCCTGTCGGCAAGCGTGGCACAAAGAGGTTAAAGGGCCATTAACAGAGACCGGGTGCTCCCGTGGCACCCGCTCTCTCGAGGTGGGTGTCCGAAAGACACCGTGGATCGTGGTCACGCGCCGATGGATCGCGCGCGGTCGTCTTGCGTTATTCCGCAGCGCCGATGGTGATGGTGAGCGGCGCAAGCCCGTCGATCTCGCCCCGCAGCACATTTCCGGGTGCCACCGGTCCCACACCCGCAGGCGTGCCGGTATAGATCAGATCGCCCGCCCCCAGATGATAGAAGCGTGAAAGATGCACGATGATCTCGGGCACCGACCAGACCATATCCGACAGCCGCGCCTCCTGCGCCACGCGGCCATCCACGTCAAGGCGGATCATCTGTTCGCCGATGTCGCCAAAGGCCGCCTTGGGGGTCAGCGCGCCGATGATCGCCGAATCCTCGAAATCCTTGCCCAGATCCCATGGCCGCCGCTTGTCCTTGGCCTGCCCCTGAAGATCGCGCCGCGTGAGGTCGATGCCGCAGCCATAGCCCCAGACCGCCGCCATGGCCTCGGCCTCGGTCACCCGAAAGGCAGGCGCACCGAGGGCCACGACGAATTCCATCTCGTGATGACAGTCGCGCGTCTCGAGCGGATAGGGGATGTTTGCGCCGCTGAGGCAAAGCGCATGGGGCGTCTTGGTGAAATAGAACGGTGCCTCTCGGTCCACCTCGTTGCCCATCTCGGCGGCATGGGCAGCATAGTTGCGCCCGACGCAGAAGATGCGGCGCACCGGATAGCCCCGCGCATCCCCCTCGACGGGGACGAGCGGCGGGGCGGCAAGATCGAAAAGCGGCGTGGTCATGGGGCCTCCGGGTCTGGTTCGCCGCCGGTTATGCGCCCCGGCCGTGGCCTTGTCAAAGCCCCCGCTCAGGCCACCCGCCGCCCCTGCGACCAGACCCCGCGCACCGCCGGGGTCTCGCCCCGGAGCGTCACGCGGATCACGTCCGCGCGCGCGCCCGGCGCGATGCTGCCCCGGTCCGAGAGCCCCACGGCGCGCGCCGGGGCTTCGGTCACGGTGGCGATGCCGCGCGCCATGTCGCCCCAGTGCCGTCCCAGCCGCACCGCCGCAAACAGGAGCGCCGAGGGCACGTAATCGGATGACAGAATGTGCAGGAGACCAAGATCGGCCAATTCCCCCGCCGCCACATTCCCGGAATGCGACCCGCCCCGGATCAGGTTCGGGGCACCCATGATCACCTTGATCCCCGCCGCGTGACAGGCGCGCGCGGCCTCCACCGTCGTCGGGAACTCCGCGATACCGACGCCATACCGATGCGAGACCGCCACCTGTTCGGCGGTGGTGTCGTCATGGCTGGCCAGCACCGCGCCATAGCGGCGTGCCTGCGCCACCGCCGCCGCCTCGTGCCGGTCGCCATGCGCTTCGCGCAGCGCCTGAAGGTGCGCCACATGGGCTGCAAACTGCGCATCGTCAAGGCCGTGCTTGCCCTTCACATAGGTCTCGAGCTTGGAAATGTCGCGGAACTGCCGCTGTCCCGGCGTGTGGTCCATGAGGCTGACAAGACCCACACGGTCCTCGGGGCCAAAGGCGGCCATCTCGGCCTCGAGCGTCTCGGAACAGACCTCGGCGCGCAGGTGCAGGAAATGGCTGATCCGGAGCGCGTCGGCGGCGCGCAGCGCCAGAAGCTCGTTCGCCAGCCCGCGCGCGTATTCGGCATATTTGCCGATGCCCGACGGCACCGACCCCACGCGCATCGCGTCAAAGACCGTCGTGATCCCGACGCTGGCAAGCTCTGCGTCATGGGCAAGGATTGCCGCCTCATGGGGCCAGTGGACCGAGGGGCGCGGCTGGATATGACGCTCCAGATTGTCGGTATGAAGCTCGACCAGACCCGGCATGACCAGATCGCCCGCGCAATCCACCGCCCCGGTCGGCACGCCTGCGCCATCGGCCAGATCGGCGATGCGCCCCTCGCGCAGCACGACCGATCCGCGCCGCACCTCACCGGGCAGGACGATTTCCGCATTGGCGAGAATGGTCTCTTCTGTCATGTCGCTCTCATGCCTTTCCGCGATCGTGGAGAAATGCCCGATGCCCTTCACCCGCTACGCCATTTATTTCACACCCGCGCCGGGGCCGCTCGCCGCGTTCGGCGCGTCCTGGCTGGGCTGGGACCCGGTGCACGGTGCGCCTTGCGCCCATCCCGCGATGGACCTGCCGCTGGCCGAGATCACCGCCACACCGCGCAAATACGGGCTGCACGCGACGATGAAGCCGCCCTTTCGCCTCGCCCCCGGCCAGAGCGAAGAGGCCCTCGCCGAGGCGCTCGGCACCTTTTGCGCGGGCCGCGCCCCGGTCGCGCTCGATACGCTCGAACTTGCGCGGCTTGGCCGGTTCCTCGCGTTGCGGCCCGTGGGGGATGACCGCGCCCTCGACACGCTCGCCGCCGACACGGTGCGCGCGTTCGACCCCTACCGCGCGCCCCTGACCGAGGCTGAGCTCGCGCGCCGTCGCGGCAACGGGCTCTCGCCGGACCTTGAGGCCAACCTGTGCGACTGGGGCTATCCTTATGTCATGGAGGCCTTCCGCTTTCACATCACCCTCACCGGCACCCTGCCGTCTGACATGCTCGATGTCGTGCAGGCCACGCTTGCGCCGATCCTCACACCGCTCCTGCCGCGCCCGTTCGTGATCGACGCGCTGTCGCTCATGGGCGAGGATCGGGAGGGGCGGTTTCACCTGATCCACCGTCACACCCTGACCGCATGAAGCGCCTTGAGCGCGGCGCGGGCCAGCCTCTCGACCGGCGCGCCGGCGTCGAGCGTCACCACCGGCCCCACCCCCTCGGGCAGCGCTTGCGCCGCGCCGCCGAGGCGCTCGGCGATATCTTCGTCCGTCTCGCGCCCGCGCCCCGCAAGCCGCGCCGCCAGAACACCCGGATCTGCGGTCAGATGCAGGACAAGGAAGGGCTGAAATCGCGCCTGCGCAACGGCCAGCACCGTGCGCGAGAGGTTGACCAGAAGGTCACGCCCCTGCGCCAGGTCCATGCAGACCCCGACCGGCACGCCATACTGCAGCCCGTGCGCCCGCCAGTGCAGCGCAAAACCGCCATCCCTGAGCCGCGCGTCGAATTCCGGTTCGCTCACGGCCTCATGCCCCTCGCCATCCGGGTCGGCGGGGCGCGTGATCACCCGGCGCACCCGCCGCAGGGCGGGCCGCGCCTCGGCCATGGCGCGCATCAGCGTGTCCTTGCCCACGCCCGAGGGCCCGACCACGGCGATGAACCGGCCACGGGTCATGCCGCCGCACCGGCCGCGAAGCCCGACACATCCACTTCGCGGTCGCAGACCCGCGCCCGCGCCCCCTCGTCGTGGAATATCCCGAGGATCGCCGCGCCGCGCGCCTTGGCCTCTTCGATCAGGCACATGACCGCCTCGCGGTTTTCCGCATCGAGGCTCGCCGTCGGCTCGTCCAACAACAGCGCCGGGTAGTCATGGGCAAAGCCGCGCGCGATGTTCACCCGCTGTTGCTCGCCACCCGAAAAGGTCGTGGGGCTCAGTGACCAGAGGCGCGCGGGGATGTTGAGCCGCACAAGCAACGCCTCTGCGCGGTCCAGCGCCTCGGCCCGCGCCACGCCCAGAACAAGCAGCGGTTCGGCCACCACCTCCAGTGTCGGCACACGCGGCACCACACGCAGGAACTGGCTCACATATCCCAGAACCTCGCGGCGCAGCGCGATGATCTCGCGCGGGGCCGCCTGCGCCACATCGACCGCGCCCACCATGATCCGCCCGGCATTCGCGCGGTAATTGCCGTAGATCATCCGTATCAGCGTCGATTTGCCCGCGCCCGAGGCTCCGGTCAGCGCCACGCATTCACCAGGCTCCACCCGCAGATGCGCGCCCGCCATCACTTTGATGACCGCGCCGCCCTGATTGTGCAGCGTGAAACTCTTGTCTGCCGCCTCGACTGCAATCATCCCGTTTCCTTTCAGAGCCATCCACGCCTGCGGAAAAACCACAAGGGCACCGCCGCCGAGAGCACCATCAGCCCCAAAGCCATCGGATAGCCGAGGGTCCATTCCAGTTCGGGCATATGGACAAAGTTCATGCCATAACTCGACGCCACCAGCGTCGGCGGCAGGAACGCTACCGCCACGACCGAGAAAATCTTGATGATCGCGTTCTGCTCGATATTGATCATCCCCAGCGTGGCATCGAGCAAAAGTGCCGTCTTCTGTTGCAGATAGCTTGCGTGTTCCGCGATCGTGTGCGCGTCGCGGTAATGGGTCTTGAGCATCGCCCGCAGCACCTTGCCCGAGCGCAGCTTGTCAAAGACCGGTGCGAGAAAGCCCAGCAAGCGCTCCAGCGTCATCAGGCTCTCTCGGAGCTGCATCACGCGGGTATCAGTTGCCCCGATTTCACGGAGCGCCGCACGGTGATCCTCGGTGCTCAGCTTCTTGGCTCCGAACAGGCGGCGCGAGATGGTGTCGATCTCGCGCCCGGTCTGTTCGATGATATCCGCCAGCCGGTCGATGATCTCTTCCAAGAGCCCCACCAGCACCGCCTCGGCACTGGCACAGCCGAGCGAGGCCTTGTCGGCGCGACCGGGAAAGGTCGTGAACGGGCGCGGCGCATGGTGGCGGATGGTGATCAACTGCGCGGGCCGCAGCACGAAGGTAACCGGCCCCACCTGCATCGCCTCGCTGCCCGCCTGCGACGGCAAAAGCGCCGTCATCACCGGCACCCCGTCTTCGAGATAGAGCCGCGAGGATTGCTCGATCTCCTCCTGATCGGCGCGCGTCGGCAGGTCAACCCCGCTGCGCCCGGAGACAAGCGCAAGCTCGTCCGCATCGGGCTGATAAAGGTCGATCCAGATCGGCGCGGTCGCATCGCCATTGTCAAGAGCGCGTAGCCCCTCGCCCTCGCGCGCATAGGCAGTGATCATCGGTGCTCTCCTTTTGTCAATGCCACCATGCTTATACCTGCAAGACCGAACTGACGAGAAGCTGCGTATACCCGTGCTGCGGATCGTCGAGCACCTGATCGGTCAGCCCGGCCTCGATCACGCGGCCATCCTTCATCACCATGAGCCGGTCCGCCAGAAGCCGCACCACTGCCAGGTCATGGGTGACGATGACGGCCGAAAGCCCCATCTCGCGCACCAGCCCGCGCAAGAGATCGAGAAGCCGCGCCTGCACGCTGACATCAAGGCCGCCGGTCGGCTCGTCCATGAACACAAGGCGCGGACCGGTCACAAGATTGCGCGCGATCTGAAGCCGCTGCTGCATCCCGCCGGAAAAGGCCGTGGGGCGGTCATCGACCCGGTCGGCGGAAATCTCGACCCGGCCCATCCAGTCGATCGCCCGTTCGCGGATATCGCCATAATGCCGCGCCCCCACGGCCATCAGCCGCTCGCCCACATTGCCCCCCGCCGAGACCCCCATGCGCAGCCCGTCGCGCGGGTTCTGATGCACCAGCGCCCAGTCGGTGCGCATCAGCATCCGCCGCTCGGGCTCCGACATCGCGCGCGTGTCCACCGGTCCGCGGTCGCGCGTGTCATAGATCACCGCGCCCCGATCGGGCGCCATCTGCCCCGAGAGGCACGCGAGCAACGTCGATTTGCCCGACCCGCTCTCGCCCACGATCCCCATCACCTCCCCGGGCCAGAGATCGAAACTCACCCCCTCGCAGCCCCGGCGGGACCCGTAGAACTTCGCCACCTCGCGCACCTGCAAGAGCGGGGTCATGCGCCAGCCTCCTCAAAGGGCGCACCCTCGGCCCCGATATGCCCCGCCGCACGCCGCGCCCGGCAATGATCGGTGTCGGAGCAGACGAACATCCGCCCGCCCGCATCATCGACGATCACCTCGTCGAGATAGCTCGTCTCGGACCCGCAGAGCGCGCAGGGCGCATCGGCCTTGCTCGCCTCGAACGGATGATCCTCGAAATCGAGGCTGACAACTTTCGTATAGGGCGGCAGCGCATAGATCCGCTGCTCGCGCCCGGCCCCGAAAAGCTGGATCGCGGGGCAATCCGACAGTTTGGGATTGTCGAATTTCGGAATCGGCGACGGATCCATCACATAGCGCCCCTCGACCTTCACCGGATAGGCGTAGGCGGTCGAAATCGCGCCGTGGCGGCTGATATCCTCGTAAAGCTTGACATGCATGAGGCCATATTCTTCGAGGCTGTGCATCTTGCGCGTCTCGGTCTCGCGCGGCTCCAGAAATCGCAGCGGCTCGGGGATCGGCACCTGATAGACCAGCACCTGATCCTCGGTGAGCGGCGTCTCGGGTATCCGGTGGCGGGTCTGGATAAGGCTCGCGCGCGCCGTCTCCTCGGTCACGGCCACGCCTGCCGTCTTCTCGAAAAACTTTCGGATCGACACCGCGTTGGTGGTGTCATCCGCGCCCTGGTCGATCACCTTCAGCCGGTCCTCGGGCACCAGACACGCCGCCGTCACCTGCACGCCGCCGGTGCCCCAGCCATAGGGCATCGGCATCTCGCGGCTGGCAAAGGGCACCTGATAGCCGGGAATGGCCAGCGCCTTGAGGATCGCGCGCCGGATCATCCGCTTGGTCTGCTCGTCGAGATAGGCGAAATTGTAGTCGCTCACAGCAATCCCCTTTCGCGCAATGCCGCGCGCAACCCGTCCGGCCCATCGAAGAGATGCGCCTGCCAGCCCGCCGCCCGCGCCCCCGCCACGTTCTCCGCACTGTCATCGGTAAAAAAACACGCCTCCGGCCTCACGCCCGCCCGCGCGCACAGAAGATCGAAAATCGCCCGCTCGGGCTTCACCATGCCCTCATGGCCCGACACCACGATCCCCTCGAATACCGCGCCGAGCTGAGGATGCAGCCGCAGCGCCTCGGGCCA
The DNA here is from genome assembly GCF_053628555.1 of Roseovarius sp. MBR-79. Taxonomy (NCBI): domain Bacteria; kingdom Pseudomonadati; phylum Pseudomonadota; class Alphaproteobacteria; order Rhodobacterales; family Roseobacteraceae; genus Roseovarius; species Roseovarius sp. MBR-79. The sequence goes on from NZ_JBRJGP010000010.1 coordinate 82,923, forward strand.
TGTATCGGCCGAGAAATTCGTCAGTGCCCAGAGGCGCACCCCCCGCGCGCGCAGTGCCGCGATGATTTCCCATGTCCCGTTGATAGGTGTGCGGATGGTCTCGCCAAACCGGTCGAAATAGCCCGCCATCACCCCGGCATGTTGCGGCCAGCGCGCGGCAATCGCGTCCACCGCATCCAAACGGGCACGCCCCCGGTCATTGGCATAATTCCAGTCGTAAAACCCCACCGCGTCAAACAGCGCGTCGATTTCGGCGTCGCTGCCGACTGCATGACGAAACGCCGCCCTTGGATCCCAGCGGATCAGCACGTTGCCGATGTCAAAAACAACCACCGCCCCCGGCTTCATCCTTCCACAAATACTCATTCTGCCTCCCGTCCGTCACCGGCCTCGCGGCGCAGCTTGCGGATCAATTCAAGCTCGCTCTGGAAATCGACGTAATGCGGCAGCTTGATATGTTCGAGAAACCCGGTGGCCTGGATATTGTCGCAATGCATCAGCACGAATTCCTCGTCCTGCGCCGGTGCGCCCTGATCCTCCTCGCCCAGATCCTTCCAGCGTAGTGCGCGATCCACCAGCGCCATGGCGATGGCCTTGCGCTCGGTCTGCCCGAAGACAAGGCCATACCCACGGGTGAATTGCGGCGGCTCGGATTTCGAGCCGGTGAACTGGTTGACGGTCTCGCATTCGGTCAGCACCACCTCGCCCAGCTCGATGGCGAAGCCAAGCTCGGGGATCTCCATCTCGACCGCCACCGCGCCGATGCGCAACTCAGCCACAAAGGCGTGGTTGCGCGCATAGCCGCGCTGCGTCGAATAGGCGAGGCCCAGCAGGAACCCCTCGTCGCCCCGCGCCAGCGCCTGCAAGCGCAGAGCGCGGTTGGCGGGCAGGTCCATGGGTTGTCGGGTCAGGTCGGGCGGCACATCCTCGACGGGCGGCTCGCCCTGGATAAGCCCCTCACGCCCGAGAAATCCCGCCACATGCTGCACATCGCCCGCCCGCGCCGGGGCCTCGGGCGCAGGCAGCGGTTCCGTGCCCTCGGCGGCCAGCGCGAAATCCAGCAGCCGGTGCGTGTAGTCAAACGTGGGGCCAAGCACCTGCCCGCCCGGCGCATCCTTGAAGGTTGCCGAAATGCGCCGCTCGCAGCGCATCGCGCCAGTGTCGACCGGTCGGGACGCACCGAAGCGCGGCAGCGTGGTGCGATAGGCCCGGATCAGAAACACCGCCTCGATCAGATCGCCGCGCGCCTGCTTGATCGCCAGAGCGGCCAGGTCCGGATCATAAAGCGAGCCCTCGGCCATCACCCGGTTGACCGCCAGGGCCATCTGCTCGCGGATCTGCGCCACGCTCAGCTCGGGCACGTCCCGCGCACCGCGCCGCTCTTCGGCAAGCCAGTCATGCGCCGCCTCGATGGCCCGCTCACCGCCCTTGACCGCGACATACATCAGCCTGCCTCCACGCGCGTGCTGCGCGGCAGCGCGGCCAGCCGCTCGCCACAACAAAAGATGAAATCGAGCCCCAGAGGAAAGCGCGCTGCATTCGCCTGAAATGCCGCAACCTCGGGCAGGGACAGCGCCGACACCCCGTCGATCCCCGGCCCGGAAAGCTGTGCGCCCGCCGCCTCCAGCCGCGCCAGCTCGACGATGAGGGTGGCCGAGCGGTCGGGGTATTCCGACGTGCCCATGGCATAGCCGTCGAGCGGCATCAGCGCCTGCCACTCGCCAAAGGCAAAGACCGCCGCCTGCCGCCCGACCACCGGCGCACCGGTATGGAACGCGAGCCAGCCGCGCACGGCGGCGCAGTCGAGCGCCCCCGCCAGACAGACCGGCGTATCGGGATCGCACAGCGTGAGCGCCACCACCCCCGCCGCCACGGACATCGGCGCGGGCGGTGCGGCACCCGCCAGGCGCTCGATGCGACCGGGCCGCGCCATCGCCTGCATCACCGCGCGAAACGCCCGCGCCCCATCGGTCGAGGGGTCGGAAAACCCGCCTGACAGTGCCGCTGCCTGCATCAATCCTCTCCCCGCACCATGGTGAAGAATTCCACCTTCGTCGCCGCCGCCTTGCGGGCGCGCGCGGCACGTCGTGCCGCCTCGGCCTCGGCCAGCGGGGCAAGCACCCCGGCGCGGACCTCGTCGGCACGCGCGCCCTGCATCAGCGCATCGACCAGTGCGGCGTCGCGCGCATGCCCCTTGTCGCGCCCCTGCACATGGCCGTGTCCTGTCGTGCCGCAGCCCAACCGCAACGCACAGCGCGTCACCGTCATCTCGCCAAGGTTGAACGGTGCGCCCGTGGCCCCGGTGCGGCCGCGCACCATCACGGTGCCGGTTTCGGGCGGGCGCAGCCAGTGGTGATCGGGCAGGTCGCCGATACCCGCCACCAGCCGCGCGACATCCCCGGCCCGCGCGCGCGCCAGCAATCCCATCCATCCGGCCCGGTCCAGGTTTTTGGTCACGTAGACACCTTGTCGATTTGTCGGAGTTACTATACAACTAGACAAATCAATACCCGATCCGATCCTGCCCGACAAGCCATCCCAAGGTGAAACTTCTGTGACATGACCCCCGATCCGCTCTGGCGCACCATTCACGACAGCCTGCGCGGCGACATCGCCGCCGGGCGCTATCGCCCCGGCGACAAACTGCCGACCGAGGCTGCGCTTGCCGCGCGCTTTGCCGTCAACCGCCACACCGTACGCCGCGCGCTCGGGGCGCTGGCCGAGGCGGGGACGATCCATACGCGGCGCGGGGCCGGGGCCTTTGTCTCGCATCGTCCGACCGATTACCCCTTGGGCAAGCGCGTGCGCTTTCACCAGAACCTGCGCGCAGCCGGTCGTGCGCCCGCCCGCGAAATCCTAGCTATCGAGACCCGCAGCGTCGCACCGACCGAGGCCGAGGCGCTGCACCTTGCCCCCGGCGCGCCGGTTCATGTCTATGACGGGCTTTCGCTGGCCGACGGGATGCCGCTCTCGCTCTTCCAGAGTCTCTTTCCGGCTGATCGGTTTCCCAGCCTGCCCGAGGCGCTGAGGCGGCACCGCTCGATCACCGCTGCCCTCGTCGAGTGCGGCCTGCCGGACTATACCCGCGCCTCGACCCGCCTGACTGCGAAACTCGCCACACAAAGTCAGGCGCGCCACCTTCAGATCGCTCCCGGCGCGCCGATCCTGCGCACCACGACGATCAACGTGGATGGGGATGGCGTGCCGGTCGAATACGGTCGCGCGTGGTTCGCCGGAGAGCGGATCACCTTCACCCTCGACGCGGAATAATCACGGCAGCGTCACCTGCCCGTTACAGAACCGGCCTATCGGACGGGCATTGCCAGTCCCAATTCCAAGTGTGTTTTGAGAACCAACCGGGGCGGCCTTCGGGCCGTCCCTTTTTCATGCATGTTTCTCGATGAACTCGGCCGCCGACAGCGCGCGGAAATCGTCAAGACTCTCCCGCAGCCGCGCATGATCCCAGTCCCACCATGCCAGCGCCATCATCCGTTCCGCCAGATCGGGGGACAGCCGCGCGCGCAAGGGTCGCGCGGGCACGCCTGCCACGATCATGTAAGGGGCCACGTCGTGCGTCACCACCGACCCCGCCGCGATCACCGCGCCATGGCCCACCGTCACCTCGGGTTTGACCTGCGCGTTGTGCCCGATCCAGGTGTCATGCCCGATCCGCGCCACGCGGGTGCGCCGTCGAGCGAACCAGTCGGTATCGTCTGGCGCATCCTCCCAGTAACTCGCCGAGCGGTAGAGGAAATGATGCAGCGAAGCGCGGTCAAGTGGATGATCCGTCGCCCCCACGCGCACGAAACTGGCGATATTGGCGAATTTGCCGATCTCGGCATTGGCCAGGTCACAGACCCGGTCGCAATAGGAATAATCCCCCATCGCCACATGCGCGAGACGGCTGCCGCGCCCGATCTCGGTGAAGGCGCCAAACTCGCAATCGGTGATCTCGCAATCGGGGTGGATCACCGCCCCGTCAGCCCGCAATTCCGCCATCCGGCACCCCCGATCATGAAGCAGACGAAACCGCTGCGCCTTGGATAGACTAACAGGCTTTCATGACATGCCAACTACGATGGCACCGTCTTGGCTGCGCCGACCGGTTGAGACCGCCGACTGTCTCCGGGTCAATCGGTTGTGCCATGGACATGATCGCATGGCGCGGTTTCCGGTCGCGCTTCAGAACGCCGACAACAATCTCGCAGTGCCGCCGGTCATGACCAGACGGGCGTGCCCGCCCCTCAAATCCGCAGGAAAGGTTGTGCAAGCCGCGGCATCAGCGCGCGGAACCGCAGCGGCGCATCGGTCGCCGCAAGGCAGATGCAATCGTCCCCGATATCGGCCACCGGCATGTGATCCATCGCTTCATTCGCCACCTCGATATCGCCGGGGCCAAAGCGCGCGGTCTCGTCAACGAACGCGCCCCGAAGCACCAGCGTCAGTTCGGTGCCCCGGTGGCCGTGATCGGGCACCGCAGCCCCGGCGGGAATATAGAGAAGCCGCGCGGTGGCGTCTTTCGCCGTGGGCAGGATCGCCTGTTTGACGCCCATGCCGATGGGTCGCCAGCGCACCGATTGGAGATCGCCGCCCACGTAATCGCGCAGCGGCGCGGGCAGCAGGCCGGATTTTCTCGGCGCGGGGCGCTCGCGCTCCGTCCCGGCACCCGCCCGGATACGCGTCATGGTAGCGGCAAGGCTGTCCTCGGCCATCGGGGTCGCCACTTCCTCCAGCAGCGAACCACCAACGGTGTCAAAGGCCCCTAGCCGCGCGCGACATTCGTCGCACATGGAAATATGCGTGGCCACGGTCAGGCTGAACGCCTCGGGGAGCGACCCGGCGGAATAGGCCATCAGGAGCGCGTCGGTAAGGTGATGCTTGATCTGGGTCATGGGGACTTCACTTCATTGCGTGGCGCAGCCTGTCGAGCGCCAGTCTGATTCGGGATTTGATCGTGCCGAGCGGCAGGCCGGTCTGTTCGGCAATCTCGGAATGGCTGAGATCGCTGAAATAGGCCTTTTCGATCAGCGCGCGCTGTTTCTCGGGCAGGGTGGCCAGCGCACGGCCAAGCTGTTCGCTTTCCTGTTGCAGGGCCAGCACATCGGCCTGATCGGGCTCGGGTTCGGGCCCCCAGGACAGGTCTTCGGGCTCGGGACGCCTGGCGCGGCGCAGCACGTCGATGCGGCGGTTGCGTGCAATGGTGAAGATCCACGTCGCCACCGAGGCGCGCGCGGGATCGAACAGGTGCGCCTTGCGCCAGAGCGTCGCCATCACGTCTTGCGCCACTTCCTCGGCCAGCGCGGCATCGGCCCCAGAGCGCATCAGGAACCCTTTCACGCGCGGCGCGAAATGCGAAAACAGGCGGGCAAAGGCCGCCTCGTCGCCCGCGTCGCGTATGAGGGCCATGCACGCCACCCAATCCTCATTCTGGTTGTTCGCGTCCGTCGATGCCACGTCGGTTTCCGTCACTCTCTTCTTCATGCACCGAGGCTTAACACGCGCTGCCGTGGCGAGCGAGGGCACAGGTGCGGCTTGCGCCGATGTGGCATCCATCAACATAATCCTGTTACGTGGACAAAATGCCCCCGGATCACTTTGCGCGCAGGGGTGATCATTCTAATCCGCAAACGCACCTTCCGCGTAATGATCGCAACAACAACATCAGCAGGTTCCCGCCCATGACCCCCAGAAAGATTGCCGTGATCGGTGCCGGTATCAGCGGCATGGGCGCCGCCGAACGGTTGGCCGGACGTCATCATGTCACGCTTTTCGAGGCCGAGCCGCGTCTTGGCGGGCATGCGCGCACGGTGATGGCGGGCAAGCGCGGCGATCAGCCGGTCGATACCGGGTTCATCGTGTTCAACTACGCCACCTATCCCAATCTGACCGCGATGTTCGAGCGGCTCGGCGTGCCGGTGGTGCCCAGCAACATGAGTTTCGGCGCATCGTTCCGGGATGGCGCGTTCGAGTATGGTCTGCAGGGCGCGCGCTCTTACTTTGCGCAACCCGCGCGCGCGCTCGACCCCCGGCACTTGCTGATGCTGCGCGATATCTTCCGCTTCAACGCAGGTGCCCTTGCCGCGTCGGAGGAGGCGGGGCTGAGCATCGGCGGGTTGATCCGGAAGATGCGCCTTGGCCGCTGGTTCCGCGACTATTACCTCGCGCCGTTCTCCGGGGCGATTTGGTCCACGCCGGTGGAGAGGATCCTCGATTTCCCGGCGCAAGCGCTGGTGCAGTTCTTCAAGAATCACGGGCTTTTGGGCTATGACGAGCAGCATCAGTGGTTCACCGTCGAAGGCGGCTCGCGCGCCTATGTCGCGCGGCTTGAGGCGTCGATGCGCCGCGCGGGCGTGGCGTTTCGCCTCGGCGCACCGGTCGCGGGCATCCTCCGCCGCGCTGACGCGGTAGAGGTGCGCGCCGAGGGTGGCGAGTGGGAGCGTTTCGACGAGGTGATCCTCGCCGCCCATTCCGATGACAGCCTGAGGATGCTGTCGGATGCCGACGAGACCGAGCGCGCCGATCTGGGGGCCATCGCCTATCAGCCCAATGACATCACGCTCCATGCCGATGCCTCGCTCATGCCGCGCCGCCGTGCTGTCTGGTCATCGTGGAACTATACCGAGGCGCGGGTCAAGCGCGCGGGCCAGATCGACCTCACCTACTGGATGAACAGCCTTCAGCCGATCCCCGAAAGCGATCCGCATTTCGTGACCCTCAACACCACCCGCCCGATCCGTGAGGAGCTGATTTACGATCAGGTCACGCTCCGCCACCCGGTCTACGATCTGGCGGCGATGGCCGCGCAGGATCGGGTGCGCGCGGGCAACGGGCGGCGGCGCACGTGGTTTTGCGGCGCGTGGCTGCGGCACGGGTTTCACGAGGACGGGCTGTGGAGCGGGCTGGAGGTCGCGGACGCTATCCTTGCGCGCGACACGCGGTCTGTGGCCGCCGAATGAACGAGGTCGCCCATATCGCGGGCCAGACATGGCACGGGCGCAAGGGCGCGGTCGAGAACGCTTTTCGCTACGGCGTGGATTACGTCCTGCTCGATGCCGAGGCCACGCCGAGCGCGCCGCGTCTGTTCGGGCGCAACCGCGCGGGGCTGATGTCCTTGCACGACAGCGACCATGGCGGCGAACCGGGCAAGGGGAGGGGCGCGCTCTGGGTGCGCGAGGTGCTGGCCGCCCATGGCCTGCCCGCGCCCGCACGGATCGAGTTGCTGGCGCAGCCGCGCGTTCTGGGCCATGTCTTCAACCCGGTCTCGTTCTGGATCTGTCGTGATGAGGCGGGCACGGTGCCCGTGATCATCGCCGAGGTCACGAATACCTATGGCGACCGCCATTCCTATCTGTGCCACCGCGACGATCACGCGCCGATCATGGCCACGGACCGGCTCCACGCGCGCAAATGCTTTCACGTCTCGCCGTTTCAGCCGGTGGAGGGGCAGTATGAATTCCGCTTCGATCTGCGCCCCGACCGTATCGGCATCTGGATCGACCTGACGGCGGGCAATGGCGGGGTGGTGGCGACGCTGACCGGGCCGGTAACACCCTTGCGCCTGTCGGGGATCATGGGCGCGGCGCTGCGGCGCCCCTTCGGCTCGCGCCGGGTGCTGGCGCTCATTCATTGGCAGGCGCTGCGGCTCTGGTGGAAGGGCGGGCGGTTTCGCGCGCGCCCCGCGCCGCCCAAGGATGAGGTCAGCCGATGAGCACCATTGCCCTTGGCGCGACGACGGCTCCGCGCCTGCCCGCCTACGCGCTTTTCGCCGCGATGCTCGCCGCCGCCGGGCTGCCGCTCTATATCCACGCGCCCAAGGTGTATGCCGATGCGCATGGTGTGTCGCTCGCCGCGCTGGGCACGGCGCTGTTCGTGCTGCGCCTCATCGACGTGGTGCAGGACCCGGCGCTTGGCTGGCTTGCCGCGCGGCTGAGCGCGGTGCGCGGGCTGGCCGTCAGCGTGGCGGTGGTGCTTATCGCGGGCGGGATGCTGGGACTGTTCGCCGTCACCCCGCCGATTGCGCCGCTCTGGTGGTTCGCGCTGATGCTGTCCGTCGTGTTCACCGCCTTCAGCTTCCTGACCATCTGCTTTTACGCCGAAGGCGTCGCGGCGGCGGATCGCCTGCCCGAGGCGGGGCATCTGCGCCTTGCCCGCTGGCGCGAGACCGGCGCGCTTCTGGGCATCTGTGCGGCGGCGGTGGCCCCGCTGGCGCTTGGCGGTTATGTGGGCTTTGCGGTTGCCTTTGCGGCGCTGGCCCTTGTCGCCTGGCTCGCCATGACGGGCGAGTGGCAGGGCGTGCGCGTTGCTGCCACGGGCTTTGGGCCGGTCTTGCGCGACGCGCAGGCCCGCAGGCTGTTGCTGATCGCGCTCGTGAATGCTGCGCCCGTGGCGATCACCTCGACGCTGTTTCTCTTCTTCGTCGAGAGCCGCCTTGACGCGCCGGGATGGGAGGGGGCCTATCTGCTCCTCTTCTTCCTCTGCGCAGCCCTCGCCGCCCCGCTCTGGGGCGCGCTGGCCGAACGCTATGGCGCGAAGCGGATGCTGCTTGCCGCCATGCTCCTGTCCATCGCGGCGTTTGGCTGGGCGGTGACGATCGGGGCAGGCGACACGCTGGCCTTTGCGCTCATCTGCGTGATCTCGGGGGCGGCGACGGGGGCGGACATGACGCTTTTGCCCGCGCTTTTCGCGCGGCGCATGGCCGAGGTGGCCCCCGGCGCGGCCGAAGGGTTCAGCCTCTGGGCCTTCGTGTCGAAATTCACGCTGGCACTGGCGGCGGTGGCGGTGCTGCCCACGCTCGAAGCGGGCGGGTTCCGGGCCGGCACACAGAATGACGAGGCGGCCTTGCGATTGCTGGCGATGCTCTATGGCGGGGTGCCCTGCCTGCTCAAACTTGGCGCGGTCGCCCTTTTGGCGCGCATGGATCTGGATGAAAGGAGGCGATGAAGATGGAGGCTGTCCTGTGGATGCTCTTTGGTGCGCTGGTGATGCTGGGGCTTGTGCTGCTGCGCGCGCGCCTCGCCGGGTTCGCCGCGCAACGCCCCGAGGATTATGCCGGGGCCGGACCCCGGCTCGACCTGCGCGAACACCTGACGGGCCCGATCAAATGCGAAGGCGTGATCTACGGCCCGCTTGGCCGGGTCGCCTCGCGGTTCGATGCGGATTTCGAGGCGGAATGGCACGGCAATCGCGGCGTGATGCGCGAGCATTTCCGCTATGACAGCGGGCGCAAGCAGGACCGTGAATGGCAGTTGACGCTGGGCAATGACGGCTCGATCCGCGCGGAGGCCGTGGATCTGGTGGGCACGGGCACGGGCCACCAGTCCGGGGCGGCGGCGCGCCTGCATTACCGCATCCGCCTGCCGCGCGAGGCGGGGGGGCATGTGCTCTCGGTCACCGACTGGATGTATCTCACCCCCGGCGGCGTGATCGTCAACCGCAGCCAGTTCCGCAAGTTCGGGATCAAGGTGGCCGAGCTTGTCGCCACCATGCGTCGGGTCGAGGCATGAGCGGCTGGGTTGGCAAACGCTACTGGCTGGTCGGCGCGACCGAGGGGCTGGGCGCCGCACTTGCGCAAAAGATCAGCGCCGCCGGGGCCGAGGTGATCGTGTCGGGGCGCAATGCCGCGCGCTGCGCCGAGGTGGCCGAGGGCCTGCCAGGGCGGGCGCAGGGGCTGCCCGTCGATGTGCAGGACAGCGCCGCCGTATCGCAGGCAGCGGCAAGCCTTGGACAGATCGACGGGGTGGTGTTCCTGGCCGGGGTCTACTGGCCGATGCCCGCGCAGGAGCTGAAGCCCGAGCAGTTCATAGCCATGGCGGACGTGAATTTCACCGGGGCTGCCCGGGTCATCGGCGCGGTGCTGCCCGCCATGGTGGCGCGCGATGCGGGCCATATCGTGCTGACCGGATCGCTTGCCGGGTTCCGCGGGCTGCCGGGGGCGATGGGCTATGCCGCCTCCAAGGCCGGGGTGATGAGCCTTGCCGAGAGCCTGCGCGCCGATCTGTGGCGCACGGGCGTGCGGGTGCAACTGGCCAATCCCGGCTTCATCAAGACGCGGCTCACCGACAAGAACGCCTTTGCCATGCCGTTCCTGATGACGCCCGACGAGGCCGCGCAACAGATGTTCGAACTCATGTGCGACGACTCGGCGTTTCAGCGCAGTTTTCCGCGCCTCTTTTCCTATGTTTTCCGGCTCTCGCGTTTCCTGCCGGATTGGGCCTACTACCGATTATTTGCGTGAGATCAAGGAAAGGGTCTCGGCGCGCGGTCAAAGCTGTGGCACCATGCGCCAAGGGAGGCCCGCCATGCTTGACATCACCGTTCACAAGATTGCGCATGTCGTCCTGATGGCGCGCGAGCTTGACCGCGCCGAGGGAGAATTGCGCGCCTTCATCGACCGCTTGACCGAGGAGGAGCAGGCCAGCCTTGTCGCCGTCATGTGGATCGGGCGCGGCAGCTTCGAGGCCGAAGAGATCGAAGAGGCCAAGCGCACCGCCTATGAGGAGGCGACAACGCCTTGTGCCGATTACCTCATCGGCACCCCGCACCTGTCGGACCATCTTGAAAACGGGCTCGATGCGCTTGGGCTGTCGGCGCAGGATGACGAGGATGAGTTGATCCGGGGCGGATGACCCGCGCCCTATCTCAGGACTTGCATGAAATGGCGACAGGCCCTGCGGTGACATGGCCGATGCGCGCGGCGCCGTGCCCGGCCTTGCGCAGGCGCGCAAGGATCGCATCGGCATCCTCGGCCTCGACAGCGGCAAGCAGCCCGCCCGCCGTCTGCGGATCGTGCAACAGGTCGCGCCGCGCGCCTGTGCCGCCCTCGACGGGGGCTGCGGCCATGTTCGCCGCCCAGATGGTCGACCGCACGCCCGCCTCCGCCAGCGCCAGGGCCCCCGGATAGACCGGCACCGCCGCCAGATCGACCTCGGCCCCGACGCCAGAGGCGCGGCAGATCGCCATCAGGTGCCCGGCAAGGCCAAAGCCGGTCACATCCGTCATCGCCCGCGCGCCGGCCAGAATCTCCGCCGCATCCCCCTGCGGCACCTGCAGGATCCCGAGCAGGGCCGCGATATCGCGCCCTGATGCCTGACCGCGCATTTCGGCGGCCAGAAGCACGCCGGACCCGATGGGCCGCGTCAGGATCAGCGCGTCACCGGGCCGTGCGCCCGCCATCGTGACTGCGTCGCGTTCCAGAAGTCCGGTCAGCGTGAAGCCGATGCTTGCCTCTGCGCCCATGATGGAATGCCCGCCCACGATCCCGGCCCCCGCTGCGCGCAGGGCGTCCCCCGCCTGCGCCATGATTTCGGTCATGCTGCGCGCCTGCAACGCCTCGGACATGCGCGGCAACGTGACGGACACAAGCGCCACCTGCGGCTTGGCCCCCATCGCCCAGATATCGCCAAGCGCGTGCAGCGCGGCGATCCGGGCCATCACGCCGGGATCCTCGGTAAAGCCGCGCAGGTGATCCGTGGTCAGCACCTGTCGCACGCCCCCCACCGTGATCACAGCCGCATCGTCGCCCGGCCCGGTCAGCACGTCGGGGCGCGCGTCGGGCGGCTCTGCTGCGAGCACCGTTGCCAATACGCCCGGTGCCACCTTGGCCCCGCACCCGCCGCAAAGCGGCTCGGGCCCCATATCGCCCAAGGCCCGCACACGCGGCCCCTCGACAGAGGCCATAGCGGGCATTTCCTTGAATTGCGCCATGAACTTGCGGTCGATCCGATCCTTCAGCCGCCAGAGCAAAGGCCCGCCAAAGGCCATGCCCATCTTCTCGGCCAAGGCGGACCTTTCCCCCAATGAGATGAGCTTGAGATAATCGCGCTGCGGATGAAACGGCCGCATCCTGCCGCCGCTCAGCACCGCGCGCAGATTGTCGCGCAACACCGGGGCGGCGCGCACCGCGTAAACCCCGGCCTTGGGGCGCGGCGCATGGGTCAGATGCGCGCAATCGCCCGCGGCAAAGAGCGCCTCCTGCCCCTCGACCCGCAAATCGGCACCCACGCGCAAGAACCCGTCCGCCGTGACCGGCAATCCCGTCCCGGCCAGCCAGCCATGGGCGCGCGCCCCCGCCGCCCCCGCGACAAAGCCCGCCGCAATCTCCTGGCCATCGCCGAGGGCCACGCCCGTGGCCGTCACCTCCGACACCGCGACGCCCGTCACGATCCGCACCCCCGCCGCCGCACAGGCGCGCATCAGGCGCGGTCGGATCACCGGTGCATCCGGCGCAATCACCGCCTCCCGTTCAAGAAGCGTGACCTCTGCCTGCCCCGTGACACGCTTCAAACGAAAGGCCATCGCCATCGCAAGTTCGATCCCGGCAATGCCGCCGCCGATCACCGCCGCCTGCGGGGCGGCCCCTTGGGCCACCCGGCCCAGAAACGCCTCCCACGCCCCGGCAAAGGGGCCAAGCGGCTTGGCGGCAACCCCATGCTCGGAAAACCCCGGCACCCGTGGCATCGCCGAATGGATTCCCACATCGACCGAGGCCACGTCATAGCCGATCTCGCCGCGCCGCCCCGCGACCGTCACCCGGCCCGTGATCGCATCAATCCCTGTGACCGCTCCGACAATCAGCCGCGCGCCGGCAAACCGCGCCAGCCGCACCAGATCAATCTCCAGTTCCTCGCGCCGGTAATGCCCCGCCACCAACCCCGGCAACATGCCGGTATAGGGGGCAACCGGGTTGGGGTCGATCACCGTCAGCCGCGCGCCGGGCAGCGGGTCCATGCCCCACATCCGCAGCACGAGCGCATGGGCATGGCCCCCGCCGATCAGCACGAGATCGCGCGACAGGGGGACGGGGCTGTGTTTCATGCGGGGTGTATCCTGACCATGCGGCGCGGTCTACGACACATCCCGCCGTGCGGAAAGATGCGATACGGTCGCGGACAGGTCCTGCCTGTCAGCCCTTGGCGCGGATGGCGTCGAATTTCCGCAGCAGATGCTGCTTCATCAGCCGACCCGCGCGCTCGGCGTTACGCGCCAGCAGTGCGGCCGCGATGTCCTCGTGTTCCTCAACGGCGGCGCGCCAGCGCTCCGGTGTCAGGTTGGCCTGATACCGTGCGCGCTGAACGCGGAAGGCAAGCAACTCATGCGCGCGCAAAAGCGTGTCGTTGCCCGCCGCCGCAAGGACCGCCTTGTGGATCGCCTGATTGATCCGGAAATAGGTCGGGCGGTCGGCCTTGTCATAGGTCGCGCGCAGATCGCGCGTGAGCGCGGAAATCGCGCTCAGAGCGGCGTCATCCGCATTTTCGGCGGCCAGTTCGCCCGCCAGCCCCTCGAGCGCGGCAAGCACACGAAAGACCTCGGCCAGTTCGGCTTCGCTCTGGCGGGTGATGACGGCGCCACGATGCGGGATAAGGTCCAGAAGCCCCTCGGCGGCCAGCACCTTGAGCGCCTCGCGCAGCGGCGTGCGCGAGACGCCGAATTGCTCGGTCAAGGCCTTTTCGTTGATTTTCTCACCGGGATGCAACTGGCCCTCAAGGATCATCTGGCGCAGGCGGTTGGTGATCTCGACGGCCAGCGCCGTGCGTCCGATCGGATCGGGTTTGAGGGCGGTCATCGGGGCCTCCGGGCCGTGGTTATCCATCGTCGAGGGCCTCTCTTACAGCAGTTTCCGACGCCCGGTCGAAGATTTCCGCGATATGATTGGCGCGCCGCCCGGTGCCATCGGCGATCTGGTGCCGGCAGGAGGTGCCGTTGGCGATCACGATATCATCGGGCGAGGCGGCGCGCACGGCAGGCAGAAGCGACAATTCGCCCATTTTCAGCGATACGTCCATGGTTTCCGCCTGATAGCCAAAGGCCCCCGCCATGCCGCAACAACTGCTCTCGATGGTCTTGGGGTCAAGGCCGGGGATCAACGCCAGCGCCGCGCCCATATCGCCCATCACCCCTGCCGCCTTCTGATGGCAATGGCCGTGGACATGGGCGGTCTGGCCCAGATCGGCCAGCGGCAGATCCAGCCGCCCGGCCTGTGCCTCGCGGGTGACGAATTCCTCGAAGAGATAGGCGTTTTGGGACAGTAGCCGGGCGTCCTCGCCCGGCAAAAGCGTGAGAAACTCGTCGCGCAGCGTCAGGAGGCACGACGGCTCCAGTCCCACCACCGGCACGCCCGCGCGGACATGCGGCAGGAGGGCGTCAAGCGTGCGCTGCGCCTCGGCGCGGGCCTGCGCGATCATCCCCGCCGCCAGATAGGTCCGCCCGCAACAAAGCGGGCGACCGGGGGCATGGGCGACGATCACCTCGTAACCGGCGCGCGTCAGCACGCGCAGCGCAGCGCGGGGGATGTCCGGCTCCATCCAGCGGTTGAACGTGTCGGTGAAGAGGATGACCTTGCCCGCCTTGGCCGTGGAATTGGCGCGTTTGACTTCCGAGTCCCTGAAGTAATTCCCACGAAAGAGCGGCAGCGAGCGCCCCCGCGCCAACCCGGCCATCCGCTCCATCAGCGCCGCCAGAACCGGCACCCGGTTGCGCAATGTGGTGAGGCTGCGCAGCGCCACGGCGATCCGCGCATAACGCGGCATCTCTGCAATCAGCCGCGCGCGCAGGCCAAAGCCCAGCTTTTGCCCGCGCTGATAGAGCACCTCGGTCTTCATCTTCGCCATGTCCACGCCGGTCGGGCATTCGCGCTTGCACGCCTTGCAGCCGACACACAGCTTCATCGTCTCGGCCATCTCGTCGGAGAAAAGCGCATCCTTGCCCAAGCGCCCCGATAGCGCCAGCCGCAGCGTGTTGGCCCGGCCCCGCGTCACGTCGCGCTCGTCGCGGGTCACGCGGTAGCTGGGGCACATCGCGCCGCCCGCCAGCTTGCGGCAGGCACCGTTGTTGTTGCACATCTCCACCGCGCCCTGAAACCCGCCGCCCGCGCCGGTCCACTCCGACCAGTCATGCCCGGTCTTCAGGTCCGCGAAATCATAGCCCGGCGGATAGCGCATCAGTGTCCGGTCATCCATTTTCGGCGCATGGACGATCTTGCCGGGGTTGAGGCGGGCGTCGGGATCGAAGGCCGCCTTGACCTCTTCAAACGCGCGCAGGATGCGCGGCCCGAACATCGCGCCGTGAAATTCCGAGCGCACGATGCCGTCGCCATGCTCGCCGGAATGCGACCCTTTATATTCGCGCACCATGGCAAAGGCCGCCTCGGCAATCTCGCGCATCTTGCGCACGTCGGCTTCCAGCTTGAGGTTCAGGACCGGGCGCACATGCAAACAGCCCTCGGAGGCATGGGCATACCATGTGCCGGTGGTGCCGTGGCGCGCGAACACCTCCGAGAGCCGGTCGGTGTAATCCGCCAGATGATCAAGCGGCACGGCACAATCCTCGACAAAGGATACGGGCTTGCCCGCCTCCTTCATCGACATCATGATGTTGAGCCCCGCCTTGCGCAACTCGCCAATCTCGGCGGCAAGGGCCATATCCCAGACCTCGACCACGCCGCCCTCATGGGTGCCGCCGCGCCCGAAACCATAGCCGAGATCCGCCATGGTATCGTTGAGGTGCGCCATGTTCTCGGCGTTCTCGGGCGGGCTGTCGGCGAATTCCACCAGCAGCATCGCGGCAGGCGCGCCGCGCACGAATTGCTCCAGCGTCTTGGCATAGATGGGTATCGCGCGGGCAAGGTCGATCATCGTCGAGTCGACCAACTCCACGGACGTCGGCCCAAGCGCCACCAGCGGTTTCGCCGCCTCCATCGCGGCGCGGAAGGTGGGGAAATGGCAGACGCCAAGGACGCGGGTTTTCGATGGCAGGGGCGAAAGCCTGATCTCGATGGCAGTTGACGTGGCCAGCGTGCCCTCGGAGCCGATCAGCAGATGGGCAAGGTTGATGGGGGCCGCACCGGGCACCAGCGCGTCGATATTGTAGCCGCCCACCCGGCGCTGCACTTTCGGGAAGCGCGCGGCGATTTCTTCGGCCTCGCGCGCACCCAGATCGAGCATCTGGCGCAAGAGCGCCTCGGGCACGCGATTGCCCGAGCCGTGGCCAAAATCGAAGGGCGTTCCATCGGCAAGATAGCCCTCGATCCGCTCCACATTATCGCGCGTCGTGCCATAGCGCAGCGAGCGCGAACCGCAGGAATTGTTGCCCACCATGCCGCCTATGGTCGCGCGCGAGGCGGTGGAGACATCGACCGGGAACCACAGGCCATGCGGCCTGAGCGCGCGGTTCAGATCATCCAGAACGATCCCCGGTTCCACCACCGCGCGACGCCCCGCCACATCGAGTTCCAGAATCCGGGTAAGGTATTTCGAGCAATCGACGATCAGCCCCGAATTCACCGTCTGCCCACATTGCGAGGTGCCGCCGCCGCGCATCGTCAGCGGCAACCCGCCCTCGCGTGCGGCGTCAATGGCGGCGGCGATATCGCTGGCCGCGCGCGGCACGATCACGCCTGCGGGCATGATCTGATAGATCGAGGCGTCGGTGGCATAGCGGCCGCGCGAAAAGGCATCGAAACGCGTTTCGCCGCGCACCTCGCGGCGGAGGCGGTCCTGAATGGCGCTGTCCAGCATGATCCCCCGATCCGGTGATGACTTGAGATAGTGTCTTGACAGAATATTGAATTCAGAATTCAATTCAACAAAATTAACGCTCGTCCGGGCCTGCCATGTCCGGTTGCGTTGCGCGACAGCGCCGTGATTTTTCGGGGGGAAAACCTATGCCTGCTGGCCGTCACTTTCTGCAAATTCCGGGGCCGTCCAACGTGCCCGACCGTATCCTGCGGGCGATGGATTATCCGACGATGGATCATCGCGGCCCCGCCTTCGCCGATGTCGGGCGCAAGGCGCTGGAGGGGATGAAGCGCATTTTCAGGACAGAGGCGCGCGTGGTGATCTACCCGTCCTCGGGCACCGGTGCGTGGGAGGCGGCGCTGGTCAACACGCTCTCGCCCGGCGACACGGTGCTGATGTATGAAACCGGGCATTTTGCGATGCTGTGGCAAAAGCTGGCGGGAAAACTGGGGCTGAACCCGGTCTTCATCGACGGCGACTGGCGCAGCGGGGCCGATGCAGGTGCCATCGAGACACGGTTGCGCGAGGACCGCAGCCACGAGATCAAGGCCGTCTGCGTCGTGCACAACGAGACCTCGACCGGCTCTGTCACCGACGTGGCCGCCGTGCGCCGCGCGATGGATGCGGCGGGCCACCCGGCGCTTCTGATGGTCGATACGATTTCCTCGCTGGCCTCGATCGACTATCGCCATGACGAGTGGGGCGTGGATGTGACCGTCTCCGGCTCGCAAAAGGGGCTGATGCTGCCGCCGGGCCTGTCGTTCAACGCGGTCAGCGACAAGGCGATGAAGGCGTCGGAAAACGCCGCGCTCAAACGCTCCTACTGGAGCTGGGCGGAAATGGCCGGGCCGAATGACACCGGCTATTTCCCCTACACGCCCGCGACCAACCTGCTTTACGGGCTCAACGCGGCCATCGACATGCTGGAGGAAGAGGGGCTTGATGCCGTCTTTGCCCGTCACAAGCGGCACGGCGCTGCGGCGCGCGCGGCGGTCGAGGCATGGGGGCTGGAGGTGCTGTGCAACAAGCCCTCGGATCGCTCGCCTGTGCTGACGGCCGTGATGATGCCCGAGGGGCATTCCGCCGACAATTTCCGCTCCGTCACCTTGCGCAACTACGACATGTCGCTTGGCAATGGCCTGTCGAAAGTGGCGGACCGGGTGTTCCGGATCGGCCATCTGGGCGATTTCAACGATCTGATGCTCATCGGCACGCTGGCCGGTGTGGAAATGGGCCTGCGCGATGCAGGCGTGCCGCATCGCGCGGGCGGCGTTCAGGCGGCGATGGCGGTGCTGGGCCGGAAATTCGACAGCGCCCGCGCCGCCGCCTGACCGGACGCAGAACGACCGCCGCACCGGGGGGAGCCGTGTGGCAAAACGAAACCAAGGGAGGAAGACAATGAAAAAGACACTGATTGCAACCGTGGTGGCATCTTTCGTGGCGGTGCCGGCAATGGCCGCCGATGTCACAATGCGCTTTGGCCATGTCGGGGCGCCGGGCTCGCTTTTCGAGGCGACGGCCAACCATTTCGCCGCCTGCGTGGCCGAGAAATCCGGCGGCAAGGTCGAGGTGCAGACCTTCGGTTCGTCGCAGCTGGGCACTGACAAGGAACTGTTGCAGAAGCTCAAGCTGGGGCAGGTGGATTTTGCGCTGCCTTCATCGGTGATGTCCTCGGTTGATGCCGTGTTCGGTATCTTCGAGATGCCCTATATCATCAAGGATCGTGACCATATGCGCCGGGTGCAGGACGCGATGATGGACACCTTCCAGAGCGCCGCGCAGGACAACGGCTATCACATCGTCGGGCTGGCCGAGAACGGCTTTCGCCACATCACCAACAACACACGGCCGATCAACACGCCCGAGGATCTCAAGGGGATCAAGCTGCGCACGCCCAATGGGGAATGGCGGGTGAAGATGTTCCAGCAATACGGGGCCAACCCGACGCCGATGTCCTTCTCGGACGTGTTCACCGCGCTCCAGACAGGGGTCATCGACGGGCAGGAGAACCCCTATGCCCAGATCGCCTCGGCCAAGTTCCAGGAGGTTCAGAAATATCTCTCGATCACCGGGCATGTCTATACGCCGGCGTATATCCTGACCTCCAAGAGAGCGTTTGACGGACAGCCGGACGATGTGAAGGCCGTGCTGTCGGACTGCGCTGCTGACACGCAGACCTTTACCTACGAGACGGCGGCGCAGATGGAGACCGACCTGCTCGAGGTGATCAAGGCCGCCGGGGTCGAGGTGAACGAGGCCGACAAGGACGCCTTCATCGCCGCGTCCAAGCCGGTCTATGACGCCTTCGCCGCCGAGGTCGAGGGCGGGCAGGAACTGATCGACACGGTGCTAGGTCTGGGCAACGCAAGCTGAATGCCGATCCGGTGGCCCTAAGCGGGGTCGCCGGATGTTTACCTGTCCCCAAAGATGGACTTCTCCCGGCACGCGCGTGCCAGGGGGGAGCCATGCAGCGCAAGACTGGCCCGAATGAACGCTCTTCTTCACCGAACGAACCGGATCGCAAGCACGCTACTGGAGTGGATCACGGTGCTTTTGATGGTCGGCCTCACGGCCATCGTGATCATTGCCGTGATCGCCCGCCTGATGGGGCAAAGCTTTTCGTGGTATGACGAGGTGGCCGCGATCATGCTGGCGTGGATCACCTATTACGGCTCGGCGCTTGCGGCGCTGCACCGGCGGCATATCGGGTTCGACTCGGTGCTTTTGGCCATCCCCAAACGGTTCAGGATGATCGCGGTTCTGGTGGGCGAGGCGCTGGTGCTGCTGTTTTTCCTGTTGATGGCGCGGGCCGGGTTTCAGGTGCTGGAGGTGCTGGCGGGTGACACGCTCACCTCTCTGACATGGGTGCCGGTGCAATTCACCCAATCGGTGATCCCCATCGGGGCCATCCTCTTCATCATCTGCCAATTGCTCAGCCTGCCCGATTACTGGTCCAAGACCGCGCGCGGGGTGTCGCTGGAACATGCCGAGATCGAGGAAGAGGTCGAGACCGAACTGGCCAAGAACAAGGAGCGCGCGTGATGCTGATGCTGGCGATTTTCGCGGCCCTCGTGGCGATGATCTGCATCAATGTGCCGATTGCCATCGCCCTCGCCCTCGCGGGCGTGCTGGGCCTGCTGGTGACCGAAGGGGCGGGCAGCCTCGTGACCATCGCGCTCGACATGTATGGTGGCGCGACCAAGTTCTCGCTCATCGCCATTCCGATGTTCGTGCTGGCGGGGGCGATCATGAACGCGGGCGGCATCACCGACCGGCTGATCAATTTCGTCTCGGCGATCATCGGTTTCGTGCGCGGTGGCCTTGCCATGGTCAATATCGGCGTGTCGCTGTTTTTCGCCGAAATTTCGGGCTCGGCGGTGGCAGATGTCGCCGCCATGGGGTCAATCCTCATTCCGCAGATGAAGAAACGCGGCTATTCCAAGGAATTGTCGGCGGCGGTCACCTCGTCCTCGGCCTCATTGGCGATCATCATTCCGCCGTCGATCCCGATGATCCTTTATGCCGCGTCGGCCAATACCTCGGTCGAGCAGCTTTTCGTCGCGGGCGTGGTGCCGGGGCTTCTGGGGGCTGCGGGACTGATGTTCGTGGCCTATATCTTTGCCCGCCGCTACAACCTGCCCACGGAAGAGGCGTTCAACATCCCCCGCCTGCGCGAGACCTTCATCGACGCGCTGCCCGCCTTCACCCTGCCGGTGATTATCCTTGGCGGTATTTTCGGCGGCTATGTCACCGCGACCGAGGCGGCGGGGCTGGCGGTAATCGCAGCCATCCTCGTGTCGGCGTGGTATCGGCAGGTGGATATCAAGCACCTGCGCCGCGCCATGCTCGACGGCGGCATGCAGACCGCCGTGGTCATGCTATTGGTCGCGGCCTCGGTGCTTATGGGCGGGTTTCTGACCCGTGCGCAGATCCCGCAGCAACTGGCCCAAGGCATCCTCAGCATCACCGATCAGCAATGGGCGATCCTGCTGATCCTCAACTTCTTTTTCCTCGTCATCGGCTTTTTCCTGCATTCGGCGGCGGCGATCATCCTCGTGATCCCGATCGTCATGCCGCTGATCACGGCGGCGGGCATCGACCCGGTGCATTTCGGCCTTGTCGTCACGCTGAACCTTGCGATTGGGCAACAGACACCGCCGGTCGCCTCGGTGCTGATCACCGCCTGCGCGGTGGCGCGGGCCAATATCTGGGAAGTGTCCAAGGTCAATATCTGGTTCATCATGGTGCTTCTCGCGGTGCTCATGCTCTGCACCTATGTTCCTGCCGTGCCGCTGTTCCTTGTCGAATATTTCTACCGCTGAAAGGGTGCCGATGACCGAAATCCTGTCGCAGGTCCGGGGCACAACCCTCTGGATCACCTTCAACCGGCCTCAGGCGCGCAATGCGCTGACGTTTGAGATGTATGAGGGGCTGGCGCGTCTGTGTCGTGAGGTGCCCACTGATGGCAGTATCCGCGCGGTGGTTCTCCATGGCGCGGGCGGCAAGGCGTTTGCGGCGGGCACCGACATGACCCAATTCCGCGCCTTTGACAAACCGCAGGATGCACTCGATTACGAGGCGCGGATCGAGCGCGTTCTGGAGGCGGTCGAGCGGTGCCCGCTGCCCACCGTGGCGGCGATCAACGGGGCCTGCACTGGCGGAGGGGCGGCGATTGCCGGGGTCTGCGACATCCGCATTGCCGCCGCCAATCTCAAGTTCGGATTTCCCATTGCCCGCACGCTCGGCAATTGCCTGTCTGCGGCCAATCTGGCGCGGCTCGCGTCGTTGATGGGTGCGGGCCGCGTGCGCGAGATGATCTTTACCGCCCGCCTGATCGGTGCCGACGAGGCGCAGGGCTGCGGCCTTGTCTCCGAGGTGCTGGAGGATGAGACCTCCCTGATGACCCGCGCCGGGGACTTGGCCGAGACGCTGGGCCAGATGGCCCCCCTGACCCTGCGCGCCACCAAGGAGGCGCTGCGCCGCGTCGGTGCCGCCACCCGTGTCGCGGATGCCGACCTGATCGAGATGTGTTACATGAGCCGCGATTTCCGGCACGGGATGGAAGCGTTTCTGGCCAAGCAGAAACCTGAGTGGAGCGGCACATGAGCGGCACCGGCCCCCTTGCCGGCATGAAGGTGATCGAGCTTGCGCATATCATGGCCGGGCCTGTCTGTGGCCTGATGCTGGCCGATATGGGCGCGGATGTGATCAAGGTGGAAAAGCCCGAGGGCGATGACAGCCGCCGCTTTGTGCCCCCTGCGATCAAGGGCGAATCCGCCGCCTACATGATGATGAACCGCAACAAGCGGGGCCTCGCGCTCGACCTCAAGAAACCCGAGGCGGTCAAGGCGCTCCACCACCTTCTGGCGACCGCCGATGTCGTGATCGAGAATTACCGCATGGGCACGATGGAGCGGCTGGGGCTGGGATATGACACCCTGCGCGCGCTCAATCCCCGCCTGATCTATTGCGAGATATCGGGCTTTGGCCGCACGGGGCCCTATGCCGAACGGGGCGGGTTCGACCTGATTGCACAAGGCATGTCGGGCCTCATGTCGATCACCGGCGAGGGGCCGGGGCGCCCCCCGGTCAAGACCGGCGCGCCGGTCTCGGACATCACTGCCGGGATTCTAGCGGCTATGGGCGTGTCGGCGGCCTATGCGCGGGTGTTGCAGACCGGGGAAGGGCAGAAGGTCGATACCTCGCTTTTCGAGGCGGCGATCACGCAGACCTATTGGCAATCGGCGATTGCCTTCGCCACCGGCGTGGCCCCCGGCCCGATGGGTTCGGCGCATCCCCTCAATGGCCCCTATCAGGCGTTTCAGACGGCGGATGGCTGGATCAATGTGGGGGCTGCCAACCAACGCAACTGGCTGCGCTTCCTCGACGTGATCGGTGCGCCGGACCTGAACGACGACCCGCGCTTTGCCACCAACCACGACCGGATGCTGCACCTGAACGAGCTTGAAGCGATTCTCAACACCTATCTGCGCCAGCAACCCTCGGCGGTGTGGCTCGCGCGGATGGAGGCGGCGGGGCTGCCCGCCGGGCCGGTGCTGGATATATTGGAGATGCAGGCCGACCCGCAGGCCCATGCCCGCGACATGATCCTTGACGTGGATCACCCCGTGGCGGGCCGGGTCCAGACGTTGGGCCATCCGGTCAAGTTCAGCGAAACGCCCGCCCATATCCACCGCCCCGCGCCGATTCTGGGGCAACACAGCCGCGAGGTGCTTCAAGAGGCGGGCTATGCGGCGGCGGAGGTCGAGGCGATGATCGCCTCCGGCGCGGTGATCGCGTCATGACCGATCCGCTCGCCAAGGCGCTGATCGCGGCGTGGGGGGGTGGCCCGAAACTGCCGGAAACGGCAGGAGAGGGGCTGACACGGGCGCGCATCCTCGCGGTGCAGGAAGAGGTTGCCGCGCGCCTTGGCCCGGTGGGTGGCTTCAAGGTGGCCTGCCCGCCCGGTGCGCCCATCGTCATCGCCCCGATCATGGCCCGCGACATTCACCCGAGCCCCGCCGTGATCGCCTGTGCGGCGGCCGAGGAGGTCGGCATCGAACTTGAATACGCCTTTCGCCTGATCGCCGCGCCGCCCGCGCCCGACGCCCCGGATTTCGAATCCCGCCTGAGGAACGCGGTCGAGCTTCTGCCCGTGTTCGAACTGGTTCAAAGCCGCCTGGCTGATCCGAAGGGGGCAAGTGCGGGGCTCAGGATGCTTGACAATCAACTCAATGGCGCGGTCGTGCTCGGTGCGCCGCTGCGCGCGTGGCACGGCGTCGATGTCACCCGCGCTGACGCCTGGCTGCGCCTCGGCTCCGAGACGCTGCTTGACGGCGCGGCGCAGGTGCCGGGCGGCGACGCCTTCGCCACGCTCTGCGCCCTTGCGCGCGCGCTGGGCGGGCATTGCGGCGGGCTTCGGGAAGGCCATGTCGTCATCACCGGCTCGCTCAACGGGCTGCCATGGCGGTATCCACCGATGTCGGCCCAAGGCCGCATAGCCGGGCTTGGCGATGTGGCGCTGCGGATCGAGACCTGAGCGAAGCCTTGCACGGGGCTCACTCGCCCGTGCGGAACACCATTTCGCGGCCCGTTTCCGTGGACAGGATCATCACCGGGCCGATCACCTCCACAAGGGTCATGTCGTCAAGCGCGCCGAGGAACAGCGCTTCGGCCTCCAGTTGCGGGCAGGCGCTGTCGCCGACGGTGATCGCTTCGGCATGAAACCACGGATAAGGGGCGGTCTGGCGGGCGGTGAAGCGGTTGCAGGGGGTTTCGCCCGCAATGGTGCCTTCTTCGGGAAACCACAGGCGAACACCCGCGTTGAATGGCACGTCGTCGATCGTGGCGAGGTGCCAGATACCCTCCGCCCCGCCGTGCCCTGTCACGGTTTCGTCCTTGCAATACCCCAGGATCGCCAGAGCCGGGATGAGCAGGAGCACACGCATCCGGCTACCTGAGTGCCAGCACAAGATCGACAAGCGATCCGATGGCGTCGTCGTCGTTGGGGGTCGGCAGGCTCCGAATGCCGATGACGGCGGCGTAGAGAATGCGGGCCATCTCGGGATTGCCGATGCCGCACGCGGCCAGATGGTTCGCCAGACGGGCGAGACGCGCGGCATCCACGGTGCGGATGGCGCTGGCCGCCTGCGTATCGGTCGCGGCCCAGGCGCGGATATGGCGTTCGGGCGGGAGCGGGTTCGCGAAATGCTGGGCGGCGGCCCGTAAACGGGCAGCAGGTGCGCCCTCGGCCTCTGCGGTATCGAGATCGGCCAGCGCCAGCGCTTGCCAGCGCGCAAGCAGCGCGGCGGCAAAGGCCGGCACATCTTCGAAATGCCAGTAGAACGAGCCTTTGGTCGTGCCGATGCGCCGTGCGAGCGGTTCGGCCCCGAGCGCGGCGGGCCCCGCCTCGGCAAGCGCCTCCAGTCCGGCGGCAAGCCAGTCATCGGGGGTAAGGCGTGGGCGCGGCACGGGCGGCATGCCGATCACCTAAGCTGCGGGAGACCGGGACGCAAGGGAAGGTGCGGGCGCGGGCGGGGCGACACCGATGTCACAAAAGTTTTGCGATTCTGTCGCATGTCCTTCGCTCTACTCGCCTACGGAACGCGCAAACCATGGGGGTTCTCACGTGCTGAAGATCGAAGCGTTGACCAAGTCATTTGGTCAAAACATCGCGGTGGACAAGGTAACCGTCGCGGTGGAGCGGCCCGCCATGATCGGGATCATAGGACGGTCGGGCGCGGGCAAATCCACGCTGTTGCGGATGCTGAACCGGCTGACCGATGCGACCTCGGGACAGATCATCTTTGAAGGGCAGGACGTGACCGCGCTCAAGGGCGGTGAGAAGCGCGCCTGGCAGTCGCAATGCGCGATGATCTTTCAGCAGTTCAACCTCGTGCCGCGGATGGATGTGGTCTCGAACGTGCTGCATGGCACGCTCAACCGCCGCTCGACGCTGGCGACGATGTTCAACCTCTATCCCGATGCGGATATTCACCGCGCCATCGAGATTCTGGACCGTCTGGGCATTGCCGATCATGCGCCGAAACGCGCCGAGGCGCTCAGTGGCGGCCAGCAACAGCGCGTGGCCATCGCCCGCGCGCTGATGCAGGACCCGAAGATCATTCTGGCCGACGAGCCGATTGCCAGTCTTGACCCGATGAACGCGCAGATCGTCATGGATACGCTGCGGCGCATCCACGAGGAGGACGGGCGCATGGTGATCGCCAACCTGCACACGCTGGATACAGCGCGGCGCTATTGCGACCGGGTGATCGGGATGCTGCACGGGCGCGTGGTCTTTGACGGCACGCCGGATCAACTGACCACCGGCGTGGCGCGCGATATTTACGGGGCCGATGCGAGCTTTTCCGAAGAGGCCACATCGACCGCCATCGAAACGCTGGATCGTGGCAACCAGCGCGCGCTGCGCGAGGCCGAGGCCGCGATCTGACGACCCTGCCCGCCGGGGGATGGCGGGCCATGACCCCAACCGGAGAGAGATCCATGAAGAAACTGATTGCTGCCATCGTGGCGACTACGGCCCTTGTCAGCCCCGTGCTGGCGCAGGAGAAGATCGAAGAATTCCGTATCGGTATCCTGGGTGGAGAGAATGCGCAGGACCGGATGACCTCGAACGAGTGCTACCGCGCCAAGATCGAGACCCTGCTGGGTGTGCCGGTCAAGCTGTTCACCCCAGCCGATTATGATGGCGTGATCCAGGGCCTGCTGGGTGGCACGCTCGACATGGCTTGGTTGGGCGCGTCGGCCTATGCCAAGATCTATCTGACCGACCCCGAAGCAGTTGAGCCGATCATGGTCAAGACCAACATGGATGGCTCTTACGGCTATTATTCCATCGGGTTCGCCCGCAAGGACAGTGGCATTGCCGCGCTTGAGGATGTCAAGGGCAAGTCCTTCGGGTTCGGCGATCCCAACTCGACCTCGGGCTACCTGATCCCGGCGATCGAGATTCCGGCCCTGACCGGTGCCAGCATGGAATCCGGCGATTATTTCGGCGAGGTGAAGTTCACCGGCGGGCACGAGCAGACCATCGTTGCTGTGGCCAATGGCGATGTCGATGCCGGTGTGACCTGGGCCGATGGCATGGGCGCGTGGGAAGATGGCTACAACTCGGGTGCGCTGCGCAAGGCCGCCGATGCGGGACTTGTGGACATGAACCAGCTTGTCGAAATCTGGCGCTCCAAGCCTATCCCCGAAGGTCCCGTCGTGCTGCGCAAGGCGCTACCCGAGCGCGTCAAGCTGGATGTTACCACGCTCACGGCCTCGCTGCCCTATATGGATGCCGAGTGTGCCTATAACGTCATGGCCGGTGAAGCGCTCGGCTTTCAGCCGATCAACCACGACGCCTACCTCTCGATCATCGAGGCGCGCAAGTCGCAGATGTGATCATGTGACATGATCTTGGGCCGGGCCTTCCGCAGTGGGGGTCCGGCCTTGACGTATCGGGGGACAGGATGAGCGATCTGAGTGCAACGACCCATATCGGCCAGGTGCAGGCCGCTTATATGGAGATGACACGGCGCAAGCGCATTTATGGCGGCGTGATGCTGATCGTGTTCATTGCGCTCATGGTGTCGGGGTTTCGCCTGGCCGATGGGCGCAATGCCGGGGGCTTCTGGAACGGGATTGGCAATATATTCCAGTTTCCCGGCGAGGTGCTGGCCGAGGCGGGCGAGAAGGTCGCCAACTTGCCGGGCCTGATGTGGAAATTCCTGCCCTCGCTGATCGAGACGATCAACATCGCCGCCGCCTCGACGCTTTTGGGGGCGATGATTGCCATTGTGCTGTCGCTTCTGTCGACGCGCGGGTTGGCGAAATGGCCGCGTCTGGTAGGGCTCTTCCGGCGCGTCATGGATATCCTGCGCGCCTTCCCCGAGATCGTGATCGCGCTGGTGCTGATCTTTATCCTCGGCGGCGGGCCGGTGCCCGCGATGATCGCCATCGCGCTGCACACGGCCGGGGCGCTGGGCAAGCTCTTCTCGGAGGTGAACGAGAATGCCAGCCTGAAACCGGTCGAGGGGCTGCAATCGGTCGGTGCCACATGGGGCCAGCGGATGTGGCTGGGGGTGATCCCGCAGGTCGCGCCCAATTACCTCAGCTATGCGTTGCTGCGCTTCGAGATCAATATCCGCGCCTCGGCGATCCTCGGTTTCGTCGGATCGGGCGGGATCGGCTATGATCTGAAGAATGCGTTTAGCTGGGGTCAGGGGCGCTATGACGAGGTGGCGGCGATCTTTCTGCTGCTTTTCGGCGCGATTGTGTTCTTCGACCAGATATCGAGCCGCTACCGCAACAAGCTTATCGGGGAGGGCATGGCATGAGCCTGGCCGAGACGACGACCGGCAGCGCGTTCGACGCGATTGGCCATTTGCGGCGCAAGCGGCTCTTCGCGCTGGCGGTGCCGGTGGTGATCATTGCCTATTTCACGTATATCTTTTTCGCTTTCGATATTCCGGGGCTGGCGGATCGGGCACGGATGGACAATGCGCGCATCCTCATCGCCGACAGCTACAGCTACAAGACCCATGTCACGCGCGACAACCGCAATGGTGGCTTTACCGTTGCCGTGGAGGGAGAGGCCAAGGGCACCTGGCCAGCGGGGCAAGGCCCCGATTGGGTGCGCTTCGAGGGCGCGGATGCGGTGCGCGTGGCACTGCGCAACGGGCATGACTTGGTGATCGACGGTCCCAGCCTGCGCTACGACGTGCCGGGTTATGGCCTCATCACGGCAGATGTGTCGCCGCGCGAGGGCGTGGTGCTCGACCTGCCCACCGAGACGGTGCCCGACTGGATCAGCGTCAGTAATGCGCGCGTCGACATCACCACCGAGGGCGGGCGGGTGACGATCACCAAGGCGCGCATCGAGGTCATGCGCTATCAATTCGGCTGGGAGCTGTTCTGGTTCACGCTCGACAGCCCGTTCCACGGCAAGAGCTTTGGCGAGCTTGTGGGCCTCGCGCTCTCGGGCGAGCAGGTGGTGCCGGGGAAAAGCAACCTCGCGGCCATGGTCCACGATGTCTGGACGAACAGCATGTGGCGGCATGGCGATGTGCTCTGGGCGATCTTCGAGACCATCCTGATGGCCTTTCTCGGCACGATGGGCGCGGCCATGGTGGCGCTGACCTTGGCGTTTGCCGCCGCGCGCAATTTCTCGCCGCTGATGGTGGTGCGCGGCGCGGTGCGGCGGGTGTTCGATTTCCTGCGCGGGGTCGATGCGCTGATCTGGACGATCATCCTGTCGCGCGCCTTTGGTCCCGGCCCGCTGACCGGGGCGCTGGCGATCCTGATCACCGATACCGGCACGTTCGGCAAGCTCTTCTCGGAGGCGCTGGAAAACGTCGACGAAAAGCAGATCGAAGGCATCGCCTCGACCGGGGCGAAGCCCCTGCAGCGTTACCGTTTCGGGGTGATACCGCAGATCATGCCGGTGCTGTTGAGCCAGGTGCTCTATTATCTCGAATCCAACACCCGTAGCGCCACGGTGATCGGGGCGATCACCGGCGGCGGCATCGGTCTGTTGCTGACGCAGGCGATCATCACCCAGAAGGACTGGGAAGAGGTCAGTTATTACATCGTTCTCATCCTGCTCATGGTCATGATCATGGATACCGTCTCCGGCTGGTTGCGGCGGCGGCTCATTGCCTCGGACGACAGCGGGCATTGAGGCCGCGCGATCTGAGTATTTGAGGAACAGTGAAGCGGGGCGGAGGGGCCCCGCGCCCGGGACCGCAGGCCGATTGCGCCCCGGGCCTTCAGACCTTATAGCCGATTTGAACCCGCAGGCGCGGGGCACGCATGGCGTTTTCGGCGGGATCTGGACCCGGGGGCCGGGCAGAGACATCTTCGGCCGACACCGGGTTGGGCCAGGACGAACAAGGACGATCGGCAAA
Source organism: Roseovarius sp. MBR-79 (assembly GCF_053628555.1). Classification (NCBI taxonomy): domain Bacteria; kingdom Pseudomonadati; phylum Pseudomonadota; class Alphaproteobacteria; order Rhodobacterales; family Roseobacteraceae; genus Roseovarius; species Roseovarius sp. MBR-79. The sequence continues at coordinate 111,847 of NZ_JBRJGP010000010.1, forward strand.
ATGCCGACACTGGGGGAAGACGGGACATGGCGCATATCATCGTGGTGGGCAACGAAAAGGGCGGTGCCGGGAAATCAACGGTGTCGATGCATCTGGCGACCGCGCTGGCACGGCTTGGTCACCGGGTGAGCGCGCTCGATCTTGACCTGCGGCAGCGCAGCTTTGGCCGCTATGCGGACAATCGCGCACGCTTCCTCGCCAAGGAGGGGCTGGATCTGCCCGGTCCGCGGCTTGTAGACCTGCCCGAGGTCGCCGCCGAGGCGCTCAAGCCAGGGGAAAACCTCTATGATCGCCGCCTTGCCATGGCCGTGGCCGGGGCCGAACCCGAGAGCGATTTCATCGTCATCGACTGCCCCGGCTCTCACACAAGGCTGAGCCAGGTGGCGCACAGCCTGGCCGATACGCTGGTGACGCCGCTCAATGACAGTTTCATCGATTTCGACCTTCTGGCGCATACCGATACGGACGGGCTCAAGGTGCTCGGCCCGTCGGTCTATTCCGAGATGGTCTGGAGCGCGCGGCAGTTGCGCGCGCAGGCGGGGCTGCGGCCCATCGACTGGGTGGTGCTGCGCAACCGGGTCGGCGCGCAGGCGATGGTCAACAAGGAAAAGATGGGCCGCGCGCTCGATGCGCTGGCCAAGCGGATCGGGTTTCGCGTGGCACCGGGGTTCAACGAGCGGGTGATCTTTCGGGAACTGTTTCCGCGCGGTCTCACGCTGCTCGACCTCAAGGATGTGGGCGTGAAGCAGCTCAATATCTCGAATATCGCCGCGCGACAGGAATTGCGCGACCTGATCAAGGCGCTCAACCTGCCGGGTGTTACGGCGAATTTCTGACGCCGTCGCCCAACAGGATCACCTCCATCGGGATATCCCAGGGCTGCGGAAAGATCGTGGGCAGGGCGCAAAATCCATGCCCGACGCCGATGATGCGCGGGCGCGGGTCAAGGGCTGCGAGCGTCATGTCGTAATAGCCCCCGCCATTGCCGAGCCGGTAGCCAGCCGCATCCACCCCCAGAAGCGGCACGATCACGGTGTCGGGCTGCACCGGTTCGGGGTCTGCGGGCACGGGGATATTCCAGACGCCGCGCACCATCGCGGCCCCCGGCTGCCATCGGTGAAACGCGACCGGCGCGCCCTTTGCGATGACCACCGGCAGGGCGATCTGCGCGCCGCGCGCCGCCATATCCGAGAGCCACGGGCGCAGATCCATCTCGCCCCGGATCGGCCAGTATCCGGCGATGGTGCGGCCTTCGGGCGGGCCGATCTCTTTGGTGAGCATGGCCATGACACGCGCCGCCTGCGCGCGCTGTTCGGCCTGCGAGAGGGCGCGGCGGGCGGCGTAGAGGCGCGTGCGCTCGGCCTTGCGAAAGCGCGACACGTCGCGCCATGTGGCGGCATCGACAACATGCCCGCCGACGATGTGTTGGGCAAAACAGGGCGCGTCGCCGGGGGGGTCGTCCTCGGTCATGATGTTTCCTCTCAGACGGGCGGGCCGGTGCGGGGATGGGGGCGCACGCGCATCCGGCGACTCATCCGCAGCGCCCAGAGGTTCGAGATGAGCAGCACCGTGATCACCACCGCCCCGCCAATGAGCGCCCAGCGCCCCGGATCCTCGCCGAGGATCGCCCAGACCAGGAGCGGTGCCAGCACCGATTCGAGCAGGATCAGCAGCGCCACCTCCGGCGCGGTGATGTAGCGCGGCCCCAGCGTCATGAGCGAGGTCGCCACGCTGATGAACGCGCCATGCGCCAGCAGCAGCGGCCAGTTCGCGGCCCAGACCGAGAGCGGCTGCGCGAGCGGCCACAGGAAGAGCGACGCGCCCAGCATCGCCACCGGGATCGTCGGCACGAGCGACACGTCCCGCAGCCGCCGCGCCGTGGTGATCGCGCCCGCGAAACTGGCCGAGACGGCAAGCGCCACCAGATCGCCGCTCCAATGCGCGCCATGCGTCTCGCCCGAGCCGCGCAGGATGAGGCCCAGACCGGCAAAGACGCCGATCATCGTCAGCACCATCCGCGTGCTGATCCCCTCGCCAAGGAAAATCCGGCTCAGGATCGCGGCAAAGACCGGCATGGAAGCAAGGATGAAGACCACGTTGGCCACGCTTGTCCAGCTCACTGCCAGCACGAACCCCGGTGCCGCGACGCCCAGAAGCAGGGTATAGAGCCAGCCCCGTGCCCCCGTCGCCGCCACCGCGTGAAACCCGCGCGTGCCCTGCGTGGCGAGCACCCCCATCAGGATCACGCTGCCCGCCGTGATCCCGCGCCAGAAGGCGATGGAGGCCGGATCGCCGTCGATCAGCCGCACGAAAAGCGAGTCGGGCACCACGAAAAGCACGCCGGTCGCGGTGATCAGGAGGCCCTTGAGGTGATCGCTCACGGGGCGGCATCCTCTTTCTGGTGCACCTCGATCACGTTGCCGTCGGGGTCGTAGAAAAAGATCTGGTGCCAACCCGCCACAGCACGGTTGCCCCAGTCCGAATAGGGCACGCCCGCCGCGTCGAGATGGGCCATGAAACCGGCGATATCGTCGGTGCGATAGGCGATATGGCCGCGCGCCACCGGGTTGACGATCTGCCCGGTGCGAAACCCTGCAAGCATGTCGCGCCGCGCCAGATGGGTCTGGATGCGTCCATCGCTGACAAAGGCCACATCGCCGGAATAGCCCTTGTCCTTTTCCAGCACGGGAATGTCCGTCTGCGGCACCTCCAGCCCCAGAACCTCGCGGTAAAAGGCGTCCATCTCGGCCACTTTCTCGGTGGCGAGGTTGATATGATGCAGCGTGAGTTTCATGGTCCGGCCTCCCTCGGGCAGGAGCGAACCACGCAGGCGCGCGATTGTCCACCACCCCCCCTCGCCAAGCGCGCCCTGCCCGGTCTAGGCTGCGCCCGACACAGCACAGGAGAAAGCCCATGCCCGCCCCCGCAAACTCCTTCAAGGCTGCGCTTGCGCGCGGTGACAGGCTTTATGGCTGCTGGGCGGGCTTTGCCGACGCCTATGCAACAGAGGTTCTGGCCGAGGCCGGGTTCGACTGGCTGGTGATCGACGGCGAGCATGCGCCCAATGATCTGCGCTCGATCTCGGCGCAACTGGCGGTGCTGCGCGGCGCGGATTCGCATCCGGTGGTGCGCCTGCCCATGGGTGAGGTCTGGGCGATCAAGCAGGCGCTTGACGTGGGCGCGCAGACGCTGCTCATCCCGATGGTGGAAAGCGCGGCACAGGCGCAGGACCTCGTGCGCGCGATGCGCTATCCGCCCGCAGGCGTGCGCGGTTCGGGCGCGGCGCTGGCGCGCGCCTCGCGGTTTTCCGGCATCAGGGATTACATCGCCACGGCGGATGCGCAGATGTGCCTTCTGGTGCAGGTGGAATCGGTGGCGGGGCTTGCGGCGCTGGATGAAATCCTGGCGGTCGAGGGGGTGGACGGGGTGTTCATCGGCCCCTCGGATCTCGCCGCCGACATGGGATATATGGGCGACCCGAGCGGGCCCGAGGTGCAGGCCGCGATCCGTGACGCGCTGACGCGCATCGCCGCCTCTGACAAGGCGGCCTGCATCCTTGCGCTCGATCATGACACGGCGGCGCGCTATCGCGACTGGGGCGCGCAGGTCATCGCCGTGGGGATCGACGTGCTGCTCTTGGCCCATGCCGCGCGGGCGCTGGCGGCGCGCTGGCGTGATGGTTGAGTGGCTGCTGGCCGATGTCGGCGCAAGCCACACGCGGCTGGCGCTGGCCACGCCCGAGGGGCTGTGCGCGGGCACGGCGGCGCGCTTCAGCAATGCGGCCCATGACGGGTTTGGCGCGCTTGTGGCCGGGTATCTGGACGGGCGACATGTGGTGGCGGTCTCTGCCGGGGTGGCGGGGCCGGTGCGCGGCGGCGCGGCGCGGCTGACCAATCTCGATTGGGTGATCGAGGGCGCGGCGGTGGCGCGCGCAAGCGGGGCCGCGCATGTGCATCTGATGAACGATTTGCAGGCGCAGGCGATGGCTCTGGACGATCTGGCCCCGTCCGCCCTTGTCCCGATCCTGCCCGGCACGCCCGACCCGGACGGCCCGCGCATGGTCATGGGGCTGGGCACCGGCAGCAATATCGCGGTGGCGCATCGGGTGGCGGGGCGTCTTTTCGTGCCGCCTGCCGAGGCGGGGCATTCGAGCCTGCCGCATATGGACGAGGAAACCAACCGCCTGATCGCGGCTCTGGCGTGTGAGGTGGCGCACAAACCCTATGAGGCGCTCGTATCGGGGCGGGGCCTTGCGCGGTTGCACCGTCTGCGCAGCGGCACCGGGATGACCGCGCCCGAAATCGTCGCGGCGTTCGAGGCGGGCGACAGCGCGGCGCGCGCCACGCTCATGCTCTTTACCCGGCTTCTCGGCACGGTCATGGGCAATCTGGCGCTGAACCATATGGCGACGGGGGGTGTTTTTCTCATCGGGGGTGTCGCGCGCGCGCTGGCCCCGCATCTGGCGGGGCTGGGACTTGCAGAGGCACTGACCGCCAAGGGGCCCTATGCCGAGATCATGCGCGCCATGCCGGTCACGCTGATCACCGACGATGATGCCGCTCTTGTCGGGTGCTGGCGCGCGCTGCACCAGACATGAAAACAGCGCCGGGTCGCCCCGGCGCTGTCATCCGTCGTGGTGCCGCGATCACGCCAGATCGTAGCGGTCCGCGTTCATCACCTTGGTCCATGCGGCCACGAAATCGCGCACGAATTTCTCGCCTGCGTCGTCCTGGGCATAGACCTCGGCATAGGCGCGCAGGATCGAGTTGGAGCCGAACACCAGATCGACACGGGTGGCGGTGTGTTTCACCGCGCCCGACTTGCGGTCGGTGATGTTGTAGGTGTTCTTGCCCGTGGGCTCCCACTTGTAGCGCATGTCGGTGAGCGTGGTGAAGAAATCGGTCGTCAGCGCGCCGACCCGGTCGGTAAAGACGCCATGCGCCGTGCCGCCATGGTTGGTGCCCAGCACGCGCATCCCACCCAGAAGGCAGGTCATCTCCGGCCCAGTCAACCCCATGAGCTGCGCGCGGTCCAGCAGCATTTCCTCGGGCTCGACCACGTAATCCGTCTTGAGCCAGTTGCGGAAACCGTCGGCGAGCGGTTCCAGCACCGAGAACGAGTCCGCGTCGGTCATCGCGTCGGTGGCATCGCCGCGACCGGGGGCAAAGGGCACCTCGATGTCAAAGCCGGCCGCCTTGGCCGCCTGCTCGACGCCGAGATTGCCCGCCAGCACGATCACATCCGCGATGCTGGCCCCGGTCTCGGCGGCGATCGGCTCCAGCGCCGCCAGAACGCGCGCCAGACGGGCGGGCTCGTTGCCCTCCCAGTCCTTTTGCGGGGCGAGGCGGATGCGCGCGCCATTGGCGCCGCCGCGATAATCCGAGGCCCGGAAGGTGCGCGCCGAATCCCAGGCGGTGGCAACCATGTCGGTCACCGACAGCCCCGCCGCCGCGATTTTCGCCTTGACCGCCGCGACATCGTAATCGGCCTTGCCCACCGGGATCGGGTCTTGCCAGACCAGATCTTCTTGCGGCGCGTCGGGGCCGATATAGCGCGTGCGCGGGCCGAGATCGCGATGGGTCAGCTTGAACCATGCACGCGCGAAGCAATCGTCGAAATAGGCCGGGTCGGCCATGAACTTCTCGCAGATGGCGCGATAGGCCGGGTCCACCTTCATCGCCATGTCGGCATCGGTCATCATCGGCATGACGCGCTTGGAGGCGTCGGTCGGATCGACCGGCATATCCTCTTCCTTGATGTCGATGGGGCGCCACTGCCACGCGCCTGCGGGGGATTTGGTCAGCTCCCACTCATAGCCGAAGAGAAGCTTGAAATAGCCCATGTCCCATTTCGTGGGCTCGGTCGTCCACGCGCCCTCCAGCCCCGAGGTCACGGCATTGGTGGCCTTGCCATCCAGATGCGGATTGACCCAGCCAAAGCCCTGCATCTCCAGATCCGCGCCCTCGGGTTCGGCCCCGAGCGCCTCTGCATCGCCATTGCCATGCGCCTTGCCGACGGTGTGCCCACCACAGGTCAGCGCGGCGGTCTCCTCGTCATCCATCGCCATGCGCGCGAAGGTCTCGCGCACCTGCCCTGCGGTCTTGAGCGGATCGGGCTGGGCGTTCACGCCCTGCGGATTGACATAGATGAGGCCCATCTGCACGGCGGCAAGCGGGTTTTCCATCGTGTCGGGCTTGCTCACATCCTCGTAGCGGCTGTCCGAGGGGGCCAGCCATTCACGCTCGGCCCCCCAATAGGTGTCTTTCTCGGGGTGCCAGATATCTTCGCGCCCGAAGGAGAATCCATAGGTCTTGAGGCCCATATCCTCATAGGCGATGGTGCCCGACAGAAGGATCAAGTCGGCCCAGCTCAGCTTGTTGCCGTATTTCTTCTTGACCGGCCACAGGATGCGGCGCGCCTTGTCGAGGTTGCCGTTATCGGGCCACGAGTTGAGTGGGGCAAAGCGGATGTTGCCGGTGCCGCCGCCGCCGCGCCCGTCGGCCAGGCGATAGGTGCCCGCCGCGTGCCAGGCGAGCCGGATCATGAGGCCGCCGTAATGGCCGTAATCGGCAGGCCACCAGTCCTGGCTCTCGGTCATCAGCGCCTTCACGTCGGCCTTGACCGCCTCGAAATCGAGCGCCTTGACCTCTTCACGGTAATCGAAATCCGCGCCCAGAGGGTTGGTCTTGCGGTCGTGCTGGTGCAGGATGTCGAGATTGAGGCTCTTGGGCCACCACTCGGTGACGCTCTTGCCGCTCTCGGTCAGCCCGCCATGCATGACGGGGCATTTGCCCATGTCGTTGCCGTCCATCTTGTCCTCCAATTCGGGTTGCGTGTGGATTGGGGCGGCGGCGCGACGATGCCCGCACGCCTCTGCCACCCAGATATGCGCTGTTGGTAACAGAACAAAGAGATTAGGTAAAATTCTCTTTTGCGATTAAAATGATAGTTTTAAATTATGATTTTCGCTCAGATCCAGCCCGGCGCGCGCCGCAAAAGCGCCTCGGCATCGGACACGATCCGGTCCATGATCTCTGCCACCGGCGGGCGGTCATGGATCAGGCCCGCCGCCTCGCCGACAAAGGTATTGGCGCGCTCCGGGTCACCCGCGGCCCAGCCCTCGGCCCAATCCGCCTGCGCGGCGGCATCCGCGCGCAGCGCGTCCGGGTCATCGTGCCAGCGTTCGGTGACGGGATTTCTGAGCACCCGCGCCGTATAGCGGTCGGGCCATCGCAGCCCGCGCGCGGCATCCATCACGGTGGAGCGAATCGTCGCGTCGCCGGTGGCGGCAATCGCGGCATCGGTCATGGCATGGCTCACCTGCGCCTCTGCCGACGCCCAGAGCCGCGAGCCCATCAGCACGCCATCCGCCCCCAGCATCAGCGCCGCCGCCAAGCCCCGCCCGTCGGCAATTCCGCCCGCCGCAAGCAGAAGCGTGTCGGGGCTGTGCGCGGCCAGCCAATCCGCCACTTCGGGCACCAGCGTGATCGTGCCGCGCCGCTCGCCATGGCCGCCTGCCTCCGATCCCTGCGCCACGATCACCCGCGCGCCACAGTCGGCGGCGCGCTGCGCGTCGCGCAAGGTCTGCACCTGACAGATCAGCGGCACGCCCGCGTCACGGATGCGCGGCGCGAACGGCGCGGGATCGCCGAAGGACAGGCAGAGCGCCGCCGGGGCATGGGCCAGAACCTGATCCAGAACCTGCGGATTTTCCGCCATCTTCCAGGTGATAAAACCGCAGCCGACCCGTGCATTTCCCGCCGAAGCAAGCTCCTGCTCCAGCCATCCGGCATCGCCGTAACCGCCACCGATGAGACCAAGCCCGCCCGCATGGCTCACCGCCGCCGCAAGGGCACCCCCGGCGGCAAAGGCCATGGGGGCCGACAGGATCGGATGGGTGAGGTCGAAGGACTCGGTCAGGCGCGTTTTCATTGCGCGATCATGCGCCACGCGGCCTGCTCAGGACAAGAGGTCAGCCACGATTCCCGGCAATTCGGCGAAATCGGCGAAGGCGCGGTCATGGGCGATCCGCTCCACCGGGCCCTTGCGGTAGCCTTCGGTGTAAAGCGCAAAGGGCAGGCCCGCGCGCGCCGCCGTCTCGGCATCAACCTCGCTGTCGCCGACATAGACCACGTCGCGCGCGCCAAGCCCAGCCACAGCCGCGCGCAGGGGGGCGGGGTCGGGTTTGCGCACACTCAGGCTGTCGCCGCCGATGACCACCGGGAAATGCACGTCGAGCCCGAGATGCGCCAACACCGCACGGGCCGGTCCCACCGGTTTGTTGGTGCAAAGGCCAAGCGCGTAGGGTTCGCTGGAGAGCGTCGTCAGGGCTTCCGGGACGCCCGGATAAACCTGCGTCAGGGTCACCGCCGTCTCGTAAAGCGCGATGAACTCCTCGATCAGGCGGGCGCGCAGCGCCACGTCCCCTGCTCGCCCGCGCGCGGTCAGACAACAGGTGATGAAATGCGGCACGCCGCTGCCGATGAAGCCGCGCGTCTCGGCGGCGGAAAAGGGCGCAAGCCCGTGCCGGTCCATCAGGGTATTGGCGGCGGCGTGGATATCCGGCGCACTGTCGATCAATGTGCCGTCCAGATCGAAGATGACGGCGCGGCTCATGCCATGACGCCGGTCGCGGCCTCGGCTGCGGCACGGATCGCGCGGATGTTCTCTCCGTAAGGCGCGGGATTAGCGACGCTGCCGCCCTTGAACACCGCCGATCCGGCGACCAGCACATCGGCCCCGGCGGCGGCCATCAGCGGGGCTGTCTCGGGGGTGATGCCGCCGTCGATCTCGATATGGATGGGCCGATCACCGATCAGCGCGCGCAGGCGCTTCACCTTGTCGATCTGGCTATGGATGAATTTCTGCCCGCCGAAGCCGGGATTGACCGTCATCACGCAAACGAGGTCGATCATGTCGAGCAGGTTCTCCACCCCGTCGAGCCCGGTGCCGGGGTTGAGCGCCAGCCCCGCCTTGCACCCTGCGCCGCGAATGGCCTGCAGCGTGCGGTGGACATGCGGCCCGGCCTCGAGATGCGCGGTGAGCACATCCGCCCCGGCCTGCGCGAAGGCGTCGATATAGGGATCGACCGGCGCAATCATCAGGTGCACGTCCATCACCGTCTTGATATGCGGGCGGATGGCGGCGCAGAGCGGTGGGCCGAAAGTGAGGTTGGGCACGAAATGCCCGTCCATCACATCGACATGGACCCAATCGGCACCCTGCGCCTCGATGGCCTCTATCTCGCGCCCGAAATCGGCAAAATCCGCCGACAGGATGGAGGGGGCGATCTTTATGGAACGGTCGGGGCGCATGGCGGCTCTCCTCGCGGATGGGATGGCATGGAAATGCGCGCTCGGGCCGCGAAGGTCAAGGGTTGCCGCCCTTGCGCCGTCATCCCCTAACAGTTCCCGTCATCCTCCGGCTTGACCGGAGGATCTCCCAGCCTCCGGAGATCCTCGGGTCAGGCCGGAGGATGACGGTGCACGCGATTGATCCCTCCCGCCTTTCGTGCAACCGTCCGTGAAAGCCGAAAACAGGGAGGAGCGCGATGCAAGGCCAGATGATGCACCGCAACCTGGCGATCATCGACATCCTGCGCCACGCGGCGGAGGCCCATCCCGCAGCGGGCATCGTCTCGGCGCGGGTCGAGGGCGATCTGCACCGCCAAAGCTATGGCGAAACGCTGGCGCGCGCAGCCCAGCTTGCTCATGCGCTGGCCGGTCTCGGGATCAGGACCGGCGACCGTGTCGGCACGCTGGCGTGGAACGGCCACCGGCATGTGGAGCTTTACTATGCCGTCTCGGGGATGGGCGCGGTCTGTCATACGATCAATCCGCGGCTCTCGCGCGAGCAACTGCTTTACATCATCCATCACGCGGATGACCGGCTTTTGTTTCTTGATCTCACCTTCGTGCCGCTGGTCGAGGACCTTCTTCCCGACCTGCCCGAGGGGCTTCGCCTTGTCATCCTCACCGATGCCGCGCATATGCCCGAGACCGCACTTGACGCGCTCTGCTACGAGGAGATGCTGGCGGCGCAACCCGACAGCTACGACTGGCCCGACCTGCCCGAGGACACCGCCTCGGGCCTGTGCTACACGTCCGGCACCACGGGCAATCCCAAGGGCGCGCTCTATTCGCATCGCTCGACCGTGCTGCACGCGCTTCAGGTGCCGATCTGCCAGACCAGCAGTTTTCGCGCCGGGGCACGCATCCTGCCGGTGGTGCCGATGTTCCACGTCAACGCCTGGGGTCTGCCTTATACCGCGCCGCTTGCCGGTATGACACTGGTCATGCCGGGGCCGAATCTGGATGGGCCGAGCCTCTTTCGCCTGATGGAGCGCGAGAGCGTCTATTCCGCTTGGGGCGTGCCGACGGTCTGGGCCGGACTTCTGGCCGAGATCGAGGCGCAGGGGCGCATCCCCCAAGGTTTCGGCGATATCGTGGTGGGCGGGTCCGCCGCGCCGCGCGTGATGATCGAGGCCTATGAGGCGCGCGGCGTCAACGTGGCCCAGGCCTGGGGCATGACCGAGATGAGCCCCATCGGCACGCATGGCGTGCTGCCGCCGCGCTACGACGATGCGCCCGAGCCTGAGCGCATTGCCGCCAAATGCTGCGCCGGGCGGCGTCTCTTCGGGCTGGAGTTCAAGATCGTGGATGACGATGGCCGCCGCCAACCCCATGACGGCGCGGCGGTGGGGGAGCTTTACGTGCGCGGCAATACCGTGATTTCCGGCTATTTCGACAACCCCGAGGCGACGCGCGCGGCGATGGATGAAGAGGGCTGGTTCGGCACCGGCGATGTCGCCTCGGTCGATCCCGAGGGGCGGCTGGTGATCCGCGACCGCGCCAAGGACCTGGTGAAATCCGGGGGCGAGTGGATCAGCTCGATTGATCTGGAAAACGCCGCGCTGTCGCATCCCGCGATTGCCGCCTGCGCCGTGGTGGCGATGCCGCACCCGAAATGGGATGAGCGCCCGGTGCTGGTGGCGGTGCCCGCAGGCGCGGCGCGGCCCGCGCTGGAGGAGCTGCGCGCGCACATGGCCCCGCATTTCGCCGTGTGGCAATTGCCGGATGACCTCATTTGGGTCGAGGAATTGCCGCTGACCGCGACGGGCAAGGTCTCCAAGCTGACCATAAGAGAGCGCATGGCGGAGTACGTCCTGCCCGACTTGCGCGGCGGTGCCGCATGAGCGGGCTTGACCTGCCCGCGCTGGAGGCGTGGCTGGCACAGCATTTGCCGGGGGTCACCGGGCCCCTTGAGGCCGAGAAATTCAGCGGCGGGCAGTCGAACCCCACCTATCGGCTGACCACGCCCGCCGGACGCTATGTGCTGCGCCGCAAACCGCCCGGCACGCTGCTCAAGTCCGCCCATGCGGTCGAGCGCGAATTTCGTGTGCAGCGCGCGCTTGCAGGCTCTGGCGTGCCGGTGGCGAAGATGCATGCGCTTTGCGAGGACGCGCGCGTGATCGGCTCGGCCTTCTACATCATGGAGGAGGTGGCGGGCCGGATTTTCGACGCGCCCTCGATGCCCGGTCTGGCCCGAAACGAGCGCGGCGCCATCATCGACGCGATGAACCGGGTGCTGGCGGCGATCCATGATGTCGATCTTGGCGCGACGGGCCTGGATGATTACGGGCCATCGGGCAATTACTACCGCCGTCAGGCGGACCGCTGGGCGGCGCAATACCGCGCAACCGCGACCGAAGACCTGCCCGAGATGGAGGCGCTGATCGACTGGCTCGACGCGCATATGCCCGAGGATGACGGGCAACGCTGCCTTGTTCATGGCGATTACCGGCTCGACAACCTCATCTTTGACCCCGAGGTGCCGGAGGTGCGCGCCGTGCTTGACTGGGAATTGTCCACCACCGGCCATCCTTATGCCGATCTGGCCGCCGTGCTCATGCAATGGTCGATGCCCGCCACGCCGGAGGGGCGCGGTCTGGCGGGGGTGGACCGGGCCGCACTCGGGCTCTGGTCGGACGAGGCGTTCGTCGCGCGGTATTGCGAGCGGCGGGGCATCGCGCCCATCGGCGATTTCCGCTTTTACCTTGCCTTCGCCTATTTCCGCATGACCGCGATCCTGCAAGGCGTGAAGAAGCGCGCGCTGAGCGGCAACGCGGCCGATCCGGAGCGAGGTTTGCGTCTTGGGGAATACGTGCCGCAATTCGTGCGCGCGGGTCTGGATGTGGCGGAGGGTGGGGCATGACCGATCTCGACCGGCTCTTGCAGGGCGAGCCGCCCTCGGGCCTGCAAGACCATCTCGGCTATCGCCTTATCGCCTGGTCATCCGATTTCGCGCAGGTCGAGTTGCCGATGACGCCCTGTATCGCCAACAGGCAGGGCCTGCCGCATGGCGGTATCCACGCCACGCTGCTCGATACGACAATGGGTTTTGCCGGGTGCTACACCGGCGATCCCGAACGGCGGCAGATGGCACTGACGCTGTCGCTCACGGTCAATTACCTCGGGCAGGCGCAGGGCGCGCGGCTCATTGCCGAGGCGCGCCGGACCGGAGGCGGCAAGAGCACGTTCTTTGCCGAGGGCACGGTGCGCGACGAGAGCGGGGCCATCGTCGCCACCGGAACCGGCGTTTTTCGCTATCGGCGCAGCGGCTGAGGGCAAAAAACCCTGCCCAAGCGGAACCCGAGCGTGCTAGAACAGAGGCAAGAAGCCGCAAGGACCGGCCCCAGAACGCAGAGCAGCGCCATGACCGAGACCAAGACCCGCACCGTGATCGACGCAGCAGCAGCGGGCGTGATCGACGCCTTCATGACGCCGCAGGCAACCGATACGCCGCTCATCCGGCTGGGCGATTTCGGCGATGGCGGCTATCTCGTGCCCGATGATCTGCGCGGGATCGCAGCCTGCTATTCGCCGGGCGTGTCGGAACAGGCAAGCTTCGAGATGGACATGGCCAAGCGCGGGATCCCGTCCTTCATGGCCGATGCCTCGGTCGAGCGGCCGCCGCTGAACGTTCCGGGGGCAGCGTTCGTGCGCAAGTTTCTGGGCGACACGGACAAGGGCCAGTTCATGACGCTGGCAAGCTGGGTCGCGGCGACAGACCCCGACCCCGAGGCGGACCTCCTCTTGCAGATGGATATCGAGGGGGCGGAATATGCCACGCTGGCCGCCGCGCCGCGTGACCTCCTGCGCCGCTTCCGCATGATCGTGATCGAATGGCACCACCTGCCCTCGATCCTGACCAAGCCGCGGTTTCTGGCCCCGGCGCTGGCGGTGGCGGAAAAGCTGCGCGAGGATTTCGTGACGGTGCATCTGCATCCCAACAATGTCTCTGGAAGTGTCGAGATCGAGGGTCAGATGATCCCCCGTGTGGTCGAGGCGACGCTCCTGCGCCGCGACCGGGCGTCAGGGCTGCGCCCCGCACGCGACCTGCCCCACCCGCTCGACCGGCGGCACAACCCCAAACGCCCGGCGCTGGCCCTGCCCGCGCGGTGGATCGGATGAGGCGGGCCGTCACCCTTCGGAGAGCGGAGCGCTTGATATGATGGCCTGATCGGGCGATGTTGCCCTCGGTCGGGCGGCCGGTTTGAATGACGGGTAGAGTTTAGGAGTCTGGATATGGCGGTCGATAAGGGTCTTTCCATCGAGGAACGTCGGCGATCCGGTCGTTTCATGAAAGGCTACGCGTTCAGGGGCAGGGATGTCGCCGCCGATATTCGTCAGAAATACGGGTTCGAGGGCGACCTTCTCGAAATTTATGCCGCAGGGGCCGAGCAACTTGTCCACAAATGGCATCATTACCTGCCGCTTTATGACCGCTATTTCAAGGATTGGCGCGGCAAGGAGGTTCGCTTCCTCGAGATTGGCGTGTCAAAAGGCGGCTCGCTGTCGATGTGGCGCCGCTATTTCGGTCCAAAGGCCATTATTTTCGGCATAGATATCAACGAAGCCTGCCGCGCGTATGACGGCATTGACGGGCAAGTCCGGATCGGCTCTCAGGACGATCCGGACTTTCTCGAACAGGTCATCTCCGAGATGGGCGGCGTTGATATTGTTCTCGATGATGGCAGCCACATGATGCGGCATGTGCGCGAAACGCTGGAGATCGTGTTCCCGGAGGTGAGCCTTGGCGGAGTCTACATGATCGAGGACCTCCATACCGCCTATTGGCCCGGCTTTGGCGGGGGGCTGGGCGAGGAGGCCAATTTCTTCAACTACGTGCGCGAACTCATTGATGACATGCACGGATGGTATCATGACGGCAGGGCGCGCCATCCCGTCATTTCGAACGCGTGCACCGGGGTTCATCTGCACGACTCCATTTGCGTGATTGAAAAGGGTCAGGTGCATCAGCCGGTCCATTCCAAGATCCAGCGCATTTCGGGCGACGGCCTCAGCTTTGTCATCCAGACCGCCGCGCCCAATGCACGCGCCATGAAGAACTGGGGCGACTATTTCTTTGCTCTTGGTCTGGCCGAGGCGCTGGAACGGCTGGGGCACAAGGCGCGCATCCAGTCCCGCGCCGACTGGGCCGACCGGCGCGATGCGGACGAGATCGACATCGTGCTGCGCGGGCGCGCGGAATACGAGCGGCGAGGTAGTAACCTGACGCTCTACTGGGTGATTTCGGGCGGTGAGCATGTGCCGCGCCCCGAACTCATCGCTGCCGATCACATCTTTGTCGCCGGTATGCCATTGGCACGCCGCTGGTCCCGCCAGATCGGGGCGGACAAGGTCTCGCTCATGCCGCAGGCCTTTGACGCCACGCGGATGCCGCTGCCGTCCGAGACCGCCAGACGCAACGGGATCGTCTTTGTCGGCATCGCCCGGAACATGCGGCCCATCGTGCAGATCGCTCTGGAGACCCGCTACAAGCTGCGGCTTTGGGGCGACGGGTGGCGCGAGACGGAGGCGGCGAAATTCCTCGTCGAGGACCGCATCGCCAATGACGATCTGGGCGCGCTCTATGCCGGGGCTGAAATCGTGCTCAACGATCAGACGCGGATCATGCGCCGCGCCGGGCTGATCTCGAACCGGATCATGGATGCGCTGGCCTGTGGGGCGGCGGTGATCACCACGCCCACGGGCGGGCTGCCCCCCGATCTGGCCGAGTTCGTCGAAGAGGTCTCGACCCCCGAGGAGTTTACCGAAGCCGTGCGCCTTATCCGCGCCGAGACCGCCGAAAAGAAGGCCGCGCGTGCCGACTTCGCCCGCCGGATGCGCGACACCCACAGCTTCGATGCCCGCGCCGCCCAGATCCTGACCAGCGTCGCGCAACTCCGCGAGGCCCGTCTCGCGGCGGAATAACGCCGCGCGCCTGACGCGCTCTCACTTATTGTTTTCGCATGTTCGAGAAGCTCAAAGCCGGTTCCCACTTTTGAGCAACATGCTCTAGCTCGTCAGGCTATCGAACAGCATCCGCGAGTCCGGCTGTGCCCGCAGCGCGGTGATGGCCTCGCGGTGGCGCGCGCAACACGCCTCGTGCAGGCGGCGCAGCTCGGGATCGGAGAGCAACTCTTCGTAGATCGCCAGTTTCGCGGGGCGGATGGCGTCGATGCTGCGGTCCTCGATCCGGTTGTGGTTCATCTTCTGCCAATACTCGAGGCCAAGCGCTTCTCCGCCGTGATGCGCCCGCCCGCGCGCCTTTTTCACCAGATAGGATTCGCAGGATTTGAGCGCGTAGTGATTGAGCTGCACCAGATCATAGCCAAGCGAATCCGGCCCCGACCGCCACGCCCCGCGCATGTAGCGTTCGGGCATCGGCTGGCCCGAGCCGTTATACCAGTGCAGATCGGCGAAGCTCTCGACCGTGGGGCGCTTGGGCCGGTGCACGCCGATATGCTCCCAGAGCCCGCGCTGGAACATGGTCTTGAGGCCCCAGGCCTGCGGCGGGCGGCGGGTCATGTCGGCGGCGGCGCGGATGAACTGATCGGTGAGGAACCCCTCGCGATAGTCCACCACGCCGCCATTGCCGAAAAGCCGCCATGTCATCGAGAGGGTGCGCGCCTGCGGCACGGCGGCGGTGAGCGCGGGCAACGTATGATCGCCGCAATGCACGTTGATATATTCGTCGGCGTCGATGGGGATCACCCAATCCTCGGGCCCGGTGAGGTCCATCTTGAGAAACCGGCGGTAGGCGCGGCGCTGCGGCGCGGGCTGTTTCGACGTGTTGTCGAAATGCCGGAGCTTTCCCATCGCATCGAGCCGGTCAAGCAGCGCGTCCGAGCCGTCGGAGCAATCATTGGAAAAGACCGCGATCACATCCGCCCCGATGGCAAGGTTATGCGCCACCCATTCAAGGATGAAGGGGCCCTCGTTCTTCATCGGGGTGACAATGACGAAACGGCTCATGCGCTATTCCCTTCCCGCTTCAGACGGCCACCCCGTGCCGCTCGGCCAGTTCTGCAAGGATCGACCCCTCGGGCGGGATCCCGTCATGCACGGCCCGTAACCGTGCCCGGCAGCGCCGCCCGTAGAAGTGGATCGAAACGGTATCCTCCTTCACATGTCGCCACGTCCGCGACGCGGGTCGGAAATAGAGCCGCCGCTCGGCAAAGGAAACCGGGTAGAGCACATGGGGCGGCAGGGCACGGCGAAAC
This sequence comes from Roseovarius sp. MBR-79, assembly GCF_053628555.1. Lineage (NCBI taxonomy): Bacteria > Pseudomonadati > Pseudomonadota > Alphaproteobacteria > Rhodobacterales > Roseobacteraceae > Roseovarius > Roseovarius sp. MBR-79. The sequence continues at coordinate 128,414 of NZ_JBRJGP010000010.1, forward strand.
TCGTCATGGTCCTTGAGGAAATACGAGAGTGCCCTTGGCCCCCAGACGCCCCAGGGCATTTCCGAAATATGCATCGGATCGCCCGCCGCCGCGCGGCGCTCGATCTCGGCCTGATGGACCGGGCGCATCCAGCGGGGCCGTGCGTATTCATCCGCGCAAAACGCGATGAGCGAGGCCAGCGTTGGCGAGCTGGCAGGCAGGGCAAGCACACCGCTGGCCACGACATTGTCATTCTCGCGTCCGAAGAAATAGCCCTCCCGCGGCTCGAACGGGCGCAGGCAATAGGCATCGGTATCGGCCCAGACAATGCCATCATGGCGTGCCAGCAGATGATAGCGGAACTTGTCCGAATAGGGCGCGGGGCTACCCGAACGCTCGTGGCGGATCATGGTCGCGGGATTTGGCAGGATGTCCGAGGCGGGCGCCGCCTCGACCCCCTCGGGCAGGCCCTCGACCCCGCCATAGGAGAACATCACCACCGGGTGCCCCGCATCGACAAAGGATTGAACGCAGAGCCGTTCGATAAAGCCGAGCGGCGGACCGTCCCAGAACATCGCTATCGTGGCAAGGCTCATTCGGGCTGTCCTTTCATCGGCTGCTCTTGTCCCGAGGGTGCCGAGGGTGCCGACAGACGGTCCCGGCGGAATCGATCGGAGATAAAGACCGCATCGCCAAAGCGAAGCTGCCCGTTCTTCAGGCGCTTGGAGGGGAAGATGTCATAGAGCCAATACCCATGGCCGCGCATCAGGCTGAGGATCTCGTCAAGCAGCGGTACCCCGTCATAATGCGGCAGGGCGAACCATTCGAGCATGATCATGTCGATGGCCTGTTCCGACAAGAGCCGGTTCGCCCCTTGCAGGATGCTGAACTCGCTGCCTTGCGCGTCGATCTTCATGCAGGCGATATGGCTGATCCCCTGTGCCGCGCTCCAGTCGTCGAGCCTTGCAAGATCGACCGGGATGGTCTCGGTCGTGGCATGGGTGGAGTGGCGCGCGGCCTCGTCGCCGGAATTGGTGAAGAGCGAGGAACTGCCGGTGTGATCGGCGATGTGAAAATCGGCGGTTCCGCTTCGATCCGACAGCGCGAGCTGATGCACCCTGAGGTTGGCAAATCGCGCGAACCGCTCTTCAAGAAAGCGGCATTGCGCGGGGATCGGCTCGATCAGGTGGATGGGCAGATCGGGATAGAGCCGCGCCAGCAGGAGTGCGACAGTGCCGCGATTGACCCCCACATCGAGCACCACGCCGCGCCGTTCGGAAAATTGCGACAGTCGCGCCAGCGCGGCCACAGGCCCGCCCCGCTCGATCATCTGCTTGCGATGCCTGAGTTGCGGCTTGAGGAATGCTTCGGGGTTCATGGTCGGTCCTTGAACGGGTCGCCGTCAGTAGTCTTTTTGCGTGATTGTCGCGGTGGTCTCGATCGCGTTGGCCCGAAGCCAGTCGCGGAACTCGTCCCAGCCGGGGCGGGCGCGCAATTCGGCGATCTTGGCACGGTGCCAGTCGACCGCGCGCGCGTGCAGCATCCCCAGCACCGGATCGGCCCGGAGCGCCTCGTATACGGGCCGCATCCGCGCGGCATGGGGCAGGATCGAGCGATCCTCGACCCGGTTCACGTTCATGTCGGACCAGTAATGCTCGGTCTGTTCGCGGGCGATATGGTTGGTGCGGCCCCGGTCGCGCTTGACCAGAAAACTGTCGATGGAGCGCACCGAATAGTGATGCAACCGCGCATAGCGATGGCTGAACCCCGGCCAGCCGCGCCATGTCACCTGATCCATGGGGTGCAGGTTGCCGCCGCAATCGGACCAGCGCACCTCGGCCTCGCGCCCCTCGGGCGTGCCCTTGGGGCGGTGCGGGTTGAACTTGCGGAAGAGACCGTTGTTGCGGAACATCGTCTTGAACCCGGTGGCGCGCCCGTTGGCGGGATCGTCCTCGGCATCGGCAAGAAAGAACTGCTCGGTCACGGGCCTGTCCTCGTAGCCCTCGACTGCGCCGCAGCCAAAGAGCTTCCACACGAACGACACCGCGTCGCAATCGCCCATTTCGGCGATCATCCCGGGCAGGGTCTGCACCCCGTCGCGCAGGTTGATGAACTCGTCCACATCAAGGCACATGAGCCATTCGGCATCCTTGATCCACGGATGCGCGGTGGCGCGGCGCAGCGCCTTGTGCTGCGGTGGCGATCCATCCGAGACATCGTTGGGCCGGTGGCTGGCATAGCCCAACTCGGTCAGCCGGTCGGCGATCAGATCGGTGCCATCGTCGCAATTGTTGGTGAAAATCACGAAACCGGTAAAGCCGATGGCAAGGTTGTAGGCCACCCATTCAAGCATGAACGGCCCCTCGTTCTTCATCGTCGTCATGATGACATGAGAGCCGCCAAGCGCGGGCACCGGCAGGGCGCCGGCAAACTGCTGTGCTGCGGTCATTCGGCGGCCTCGCGTCTGAGCCTGCGAAAGGCGGGGCTGACGACGCGGGACAGTTTTTCATGCCCGCGCTCTTGCAGGTTGGTTTGCAATGCGCGGCGATACCACGGCAGCGTCCGCCGCTCACGGTAGAGCCGGTAGAAAACTTCGGCCGTGAGCGTGCCGTCCAGCGCGTGTTGCATGATCGGTTTCAGCAGGTTCGCACGGCGCAGGAACACCGGCGAGAAATGCCCCGAACACCAGGTCTTGAGGCGGATCACATTGTCCCCCTCGAGCCGGTCCACATGGCGGCGGTCGGGCGTGAAGAAGGGATCGTAAAACACGAACGCCTTTTCGACCTCGTCGATCTCATAGGCGCAATCGGAATGCGGCAGGGACCAGTCGCGCGCCTTTCCCATGCCAAACCGTTCCTCCCACGGCACCAGCGTGGTGTCGAGTGTGGTTTGCGGGTTGAAGCTGATGACCGTGGCGCCGGGGGCCAGCGAGGCAAAGGCCAGCGCCGCAAAACCGCCCATGGAGGTGCCGGTGAAGAACACCCTTTCATAGCCTGTGAACACGCCATCCGCCGACAGCTTTTGCAGATGGGCGATCAGTTGCGGGCAGCGATACCAGTCCTTGCGTCGCGCCATGACCGCGAGGTGCGAACAGCCATTGTCGCGCAGGAACTTATAGGCCCAGGGCTCGCGCCCCGGTGAGGTATCGTTGACGTTGGAGAGGTTGTCGAAACTCACCACAAGCCGCGCGGCATCCCGGTAGATACCCATCACCGCATGATTTTCGAGCCGCGTGTAAAAACCCTGCCGCGCGCCGCCGGTGTGGATTTCGGCGAACCAGTCGGGCAGGGCGGCGGCGGGGGGTGGTGCGTCGTCCTCCAGACCGTCCGTTTCGCGCGCGTCCTCTGCCATCTCGACCGAGGTGTCGTTTGTGGCGGGGTCAACGGCGGCGACGGACGCGCGGGCGGTCTGCGGAAAGAGCTGCGCCAGCGTTTCGTGTTCCTCCGCGCAAAGCGCCTTCTGGGCCTCGGCCACGCCGGGCAGGGCCATCAGCGCGGCGATCCCGTCTGCCAGCGGCCCGGTCCGGTCGCCGATCCCCTGAACTGCGCCGGTGATCGAAGCCAGATCGGTCAGCCGTTCGGCAATGCGCTCGGGCGCGGGATGCTGCTTGGCGGGCAGCGCGTGAAGCCGCAGCAGATAGGTCTCGGCGGCGGGGGCCGGGATGCGCAAGACCGATGCCTGCGCTGCGCCGAACGCACGGCCCTCGATGCCCCAGCCCACACGGCTATGCGGCGCGGGCAGGTCTGCGCCGTCGCCATCGACCCATTTCACCTCCTTGCCGCCCGCCACCGGGCCGATAGGCACCTCGGGCGTGCGCGCCGCAAAAAGGCCAAGCCGCACCACGCTGCGAAGTTCGGGCGTATCGGGCGGGGCCACCGGGCGCGGGCGGTGCAGCACCGGACCGGGCACATGCGCCTCATGCCCGCCGGTCCCCGCCTCGCAGAGCGGCACCGAGAGCACATCCGCCCCGCGCATCAGGGTCTGGATGCTTTGGGTCTTGCCGTGGATGCGGAAATATTCGTCCGGGCCGAGGAAGAGACCATAGCCGCCGCTCTGCGTGGCCTCGAGCGCACCCGCGCGCAGCGCTGCATTTTGCGCCTCTTCCTTCATGTCGGGATCGACGCCCACGGGCATCAGCCGCAGCACATCCGCCTCGGCCAGGGCCGTCAGAAGCGGATGCGCACCCGCCTCGCGCCGGTCGATGAAAACCGCAAAATCCGTCGCCCCGAGCAGACGGTGCCAGGCCAGCCATTCCAAGAATGCAGAGTCGGGCCGCACCAGATGGGTGCTCACCAGAAGCCTGGAACCTGCCGTCATTTGCCTCGTTACCCCTTCGCCACTGCCCGGCAGCGGGAGCGCTTGCGACTGTTTCCATTGAGTGTATAGACTTTCCCGGAACGGGAAAAGGTTTCTTTATGTCGAATGCCCCCGATCCGGCGCGCGGTTTCTTCATCGGGTTGAGGAAGGATCAACTTGGCGCGCGGCTCTTGATGATGCTCAACAGCATCCGTCTGGCCGAGGATTACGGGACCGATTTCCGCATCAACTGGTTTCCGCGCGGGGCCATGGCACCCAAGCTCGATACGCCGTCGGACCTGTTCGACGAGGCGTTCATCGCGCGGCATTTCATCGACAATGCCGATTTCGAGGCGCTCGATGCGCGGACCAGACCGCTCTGGTCCTTTCTCAGGGACAAGACGCCCGAGCGTCTTGAGGCGCATCTTGCGCAGGGCGGTCATGTGCTGCTCGACGAGGGGTTCGAGATCGTGGAATTCCCCTGGGAGGATGCCGAGGCGCTGCGCGGCCGGTTTCGCGGGTTCATCCGCCGGATCGGGTTCAATCCCGTCATCGCCCGCCATATCGGCGAGATCGAGACGGCGATGGCGGGGCAAGGGCGCACCATCGCCTATCACATCCGGCGCGGCGACATCCTCAACGAGGAGCCGTGGAAACACAAGGAATGGCCCGCCAAGATCGAGCCGGACGAGCTTTATTCGGCCTATCTGGAGAAAAACGCAGGTGCCGGCGCGCTGGTGTTTTCCGATCAGCCCGAGAGCATCGCGCGGTTCACGGCGGCGCACAGCCGGGTTCGTGCCATCGACGATCTGGTGGACCTGAGCGATTGCAGGCCCGTGCAGCGCGACTTTCTGGAACTGTTCGCCATGTCGCGCGCGACCGAGATCGTCGCCCCCCCGATCAGCGCCTTCAGCCGCGCCGCCGCCCGCCTCAGCGGGCAAGAGCGCAAGTGCTTTCACGAGGTCATGACGGTGCCCGAGCGCGAGGCGGCCTATGACCGGGTGCTCGATCGGTTCCGGCAGGGGGTGGACGGCTTCATCACCCCGAGCGAGGCCGCGCATATCTATGTCAAGCTGGCCCGCCGCCTTCAGGAGAGCGCGCGCGAAGAGGCCGCGTGGGAGATCGGCGAGGCGATCCTCAGGGCCGGGGCCGACAATGCCTTTCTGCCGCTGATGCACGCCATTGACGGCATGTATCTGCACAAATGGCAGGAGGCGCTGACCCATGTCGAGGCGGCGCTTGCCCATCCTCACCAATGGCAGGAGAACTATATCACCGCGCTTGCCGTCGAGGCGCATATCCGCGGCGCGCTCGGCCAGCGGCACCGGGCGCGCCGCGCCTTTCTGCGCGCCTTCTGGCAGAAACCGATGCTGCCCGACGTGACCGTGATCGGCACCTTCATGATCAAGCGGCAACGGTTGCGCCCCGGCACCAGCCTGCCGTTTGACCGCGACACGATCCTGATGCTGCCGATCCCCTATCAGCAGACCAACATCCTTGTGCAGCAGGCGCGCATCCTGCGGCGTCGCGCGGCGGATCTCTCGACCATCGCGATCGAGTGGCCGTGGTTCTCGATGGAGGGCAAGGTGGCGCGGCTTCTGGCGTCAAAGCCCGATCTCGACGCGCTGCGCGCGCGGATCGAGGGTGATGCGCGCTTTGCCCCCGGCACCCTGCCCGACAGTTTCTGCGCGCTGCTCGAGGCGCGGGCGGGGCGGCTTGACGCGGCGTTGGCGCGCAACAGCGCGGCGCTCGAGGTCAGCCCCGACGCGCCGCTGATACAAAAGCGGCAGGCCGAAATACTTGCGTTGCAGGGCGATTTCGACGCTGCTTTACGGCAGATGGAGGCGTGCCGCGCACAGGCCCCCGACCATGCCTTCTGGCACTTCCTCACCGGGCATTTCCACCGCGAGGCGGGCAATCTGATCGCCGCCCGCGCGGCGATGGAACGGGCCTCTGCCATGGATGACAGCACCGCCGAGTTGCACGCGACCCTCGCCGATCTTTGCCGTGACATGGGCGACGAGGCGGCGACCATCGCCGCGCTCGACCGCGCTGCCGAGATTGCGCCCAACCAGCAACGCTTTGCCAATCGGCGCGCGCGGCTGAGGCGCGCCTGAGCGCGCTCAATCCCGTCGCGCCAGCCGCAGGATCGCGCGCACTGCGTGGTGAAAATCCTCCAATTCGCCGGGATAGGCGCGCACGCGCTCCGCGCTTGGGACACTGGCGGGAAAGAGCCGGTCGCGCCCCGCAAAGAACGCCTTGCGCATCACCGCGTTGCGCGTCTCGAGCGTGTCGTTGATCCGCGCGCGCTCCTCGGGCAAAAGCACATCGTCGCTGGCGTAAAGCCGCGCATCGCCGCTTGCCTGCAAGGCGCGGCCAAGGCGGCGGCGGGCCTTCTTGTCATAGCCCGCGCCCTCGTCGAACAGGCCGAGCGCTTCGCTTGCCACGCGCGAGAGCGAGCGGTTGGCGGCCACCTTCGGCAGGGGCACCGTGTCGGGGTTCACCCCAAGGACCGACAGGAAATCGGGGATCACGTTACCGCCGGCCATCTCGTCGCGCAGGTAGAGGCGCGGCACGATCTCGGCCCCCGGAAGCTGTGCGCTGATCCGGTCGAATACGGTGGTGAAATTCATGTAATCCGGGTCGCTCTCGATCCGCGCCAGCCGCTCGGCGACAAAGCGTTCCGCGCCGCCCGTGGGCAGGCCGTTCTTGGCGCGTTGCTTGTAATCGGCCTCGATGAAATCGTCGAAACGGCGCAGATAGACAAAGACCCGCACCGGCGCGCTGATCCGCGACAGGTAGCGCTGGCGCAGTGGGGTCAGGTCGCGGCCAAAGAACATCTCGGACGACAGGATGCAATGCGCGCCGTCCTGCGCGGCGACCTCCGACGCCAGCTTCCCGGCATCGTCCTCGGGCTGGCCGTGCCAGCCCCGGCTCATCGCCACCGCGAGCGCGTTATGGCATATGAGCCGCCCCGTGCCGGTGCCCCGGTCGCGCCCGGTGGCAAGGTAGCGAATGCCGTTGTCGCGCAGGAAATCGGGCTGAGAGTGCAGCCAGCCCTGCAAGGCCGTCGTGCCCGTCTTGGGCATCCCGATATGAAGCCACAGCATCGCCCGCCCCCGTTTCTGAAAGGTCTAGGCCAAGCGGGGCATGGCCGCAATCGCTCAGGCGCGGCGCGACATGCGGCTGGACAGCAGGTCACCGGTCTCGGTCAGGATGGGATAGGCCACCATGGTGAAGGCGGTGTTGACCTGCTTGAGTGCGCGCAGCGTCTCCTGATGGATGTTGCTGGTCTCGATGCTCTCGGCCAGCCCCTCGCGCAACCGTCCCAGATGCGCGCGTTGCAGGTGCTGCTCGATGTCGCGGATGATGTCCTTTTCCGCGACCAGATCGCGCGCCTCATCCGGGTGCTGGGTCATCATCACGCCGAGCGCCCGTTGCGCATTGGCAAGCACGCGGTCGTGGAAATCGCAAATCTCCTCCCAGCCAGGGCGCGAGAACTGCACCCCTTCGGTGCTGAGCCGTCGCGCCAGACCGACCATGGTGGTGGTGATCGTGTCGCTTGCCGCCTCGAAATTGGCGGCGATGGTCGACAGGTCCATCGCGCGCTGGCTGCGCTCTTCGTCAACGCCCGCGCGGTTGAGCTGCGCCAGATAGAGCTTGGTGTCGAAATGGCGCTTGCGCACGGTCTTGTCGCTGGCCAGAAGCGCTTCCGCCGCCGCCTCGTCCCACTGCGCATAGAGCGTGGGCATGGGGCGCAGCATCGCCTCGACCGTCTCGCCGATGCGGATCACCTCGCGCGTGGCACAGGACAGCGCGCGGTCGGGATTGCTCAGCGCCGCCGGGTCGAGCGCGGTGAGATGCGCCAGCGGCGAGGGTGCGCCTTCGGACCCCATCGCCTGTGCCACCAGCCGGTCCACCAGCCCCACCAGCGGCAGGGTCAGCAGCGCGAGGCCGAGGTTGAACAGGATATGCAGGTGGATCGCCTGCGCCGCCGGGCTTGTCCCCAGCCAGCCGAGCGGCGGCTGAAAGGCCGTCAGCGCCGCCAGCACCAGCGCCGCACCGCCCCCGCGCAAGAGGACGTTGGCCAGCACCACGCGCCGCGCCGCCGCAGGGGCAGCAAGGGTCAGGATCAGCGCGATCACCGCCCCGCCCAGATTGGCCCCGAGGATAAGCGCCACCGCCGCCGCAAGCGGCATCACCCCCTGCGCCACAAGCGTGACGAAGAGCAGCACGGCGGCCACCGAGGAATGCACGATCCACGCGAACACCGCGCCGATGACGAAGGCCGTCAGCGTGTCGCGGGCGAGATAGGCCATTGCCGTGCCCGCGCCGGGGCTGTCCAGAAGCGGCGCGGTCGCCGCGCGCAACAGATCGAGCGACACAAAGACAAGCGCCAGCCCGATCAGGATGCGCCCGCCCTGCCGCACCCTCCTTTGATGGCCGCGCAGGAACATCACCACCCCGACGAGCAACAGGGCCGAGATCAGCCAGGACTGGCGCACGAGCAGGAGCTTGGCCACCAGCGCCGAGCCGAGATCGGCCCCGAGCAGCATGGCCAGCCCCGCCGCTGCCGGGATCGACCCAGCGGCCACGAAATTCGTCACCATCACCGCCACCGCCGTGGAACTTTGCAACGCCATGGCGCTGCCGGTGCCGGTCGCCGCGGCGAGCATCCGGCTTTGCCCCGAGCGGCGCAGCCAGAGCCGCAACGGTGCCGAGAACGCCCGTTCCACCCCGGTGCGCACCAGCCGCACCGACCAGATCAGAAGCGCCGCCGCGCCGCCGATCTGGAGAAAGAAAATCGTAAGGTTCGGGCTGTCCAATCGTGCCTCCGTGCGGGATGATCGTGCGGGATGATGGATCGCAGGGGGCGAGCCTTGCGCCGCGCACCGGGAAGCGCAAGCGGATGTGGACGTATTGTGCCTTTTGTAACAGTTATGTGACAGATTTATGACAATTGCCCACCGTGGCCGGACGATGGCGCGGCGCGCAGACGCGCGCTATGCTGCGGCGATCCGGTCACAGGAGCCTGCCCATGACCCAGCTCAACCTTGCGCATCTGGAGACGTTTCTGGCGGTGGTGCGCACCGGCGGCGTGCGCCGCGCGGCCACCAGCCTCAACCTCACGCAGCCTGCCGTCACCGCGCGCATCCGCAATCTGGAGGAGATGCTGCATTGCACGCTTTTCGCGCGCGGGCCGCAGGGCATGACGCTCACGCGCGAGGGAGAGCGCCTTTTGCGCCATGCCGAAAGTTTTGCGCTTCTCGCCGAACGACTGACGCAAGACCTGATCGCGCCCGGCGCGCTGGAGCGGCATCTGCGCATCGGCGTGTCGGAGACCATCGCGCAATGCTGGTTGCCCGATCTGGTGGCGCGGCTTCATGCCACCTATCCGCAAGTCGAGATCGAGCTGACCGTGGATGTCTCGCGCGATCTGCGCGACCGGCTTCTGGCGCGCGAGATCGACCTGGCGATCCTGCTCGGCCCGGTTTCGGAATACAGCGTCGATAATCTCGACCTGCCGGGGTTCGACCTTGCCTGGTATGTCGCGGACGACGACGGTGCGGACCCCGCAAACTGCCTGCGCCGCCCGGTGCTGAGCTATGCGCGCACCACCCGGCCCTACCGCGAGTTGAAGGCGCTGCTGATGGAGCATGTCGGGCCGGAGGCGCGGATCTTCCCCTCGTCCTCGCTGTCGGCGGCGTTTCGGCTGGTGGAGGCGCGGCTTGGCGTGGCGGCGCTGCCGCGCGTGCTTGGGGCGGGATATGTGGTGTCGGGGCGGTTGCGCGAGTTTGATCCGGGCTGGGTGCCCGGCCCCTTGCGGTTTACCGCCTCCTGGCTGGGCGAGCCGGGCAATCATCTGGCCTCTCATGCCGCGCGCATGGCGCGGGAGGTGGCGGAGGGGTGGCAGGGCGATAATTCATTTCGATAACATGTGACAAAAAACTTCGATTTGATTTTATCGAACAAGGCTGCGAGCCTGTCGGTCAGAGGAGAGACCGTCATGAGCGCCCAATTCGACACCCTGCGCCGCACCCCGCTGCCGGATTTGCGCGCCGAGATCCGCGCCGGACGCTACCGGGGCCATACGGCGGGGCTGGGCGCGGGCTATCTTCAGGCCAATATCGTCATTCTGCCGGGGTCTGTGGCGCTCGATTTCATGCGGTTCTGTCAGCGCAACCCCAAGCCCTGCCCGCTGGTGGGTGTCTCGGACACGGGCGAGCCGATGATGCGCACGCTGGGGCGCGACATCGACATCCGAACCGACGTGCCCGCCTACAACATCTATCGGCATGGGCGGCTTGAGGGGTCAACCACCGACATTACCGATCTCTGGACGCCGGACATGGTGGCCTTTGCGCTTGGATGTTCGTTCACCTTCGAGCACGCCCTCATCCGCGCGGGCATCCCGCTCTGGCATGTCACGCATGACACGACCGTGCCGATGTTCCGCACCGCCATCCCTTGTGTGCCTGCGGGACCGTTCCGCTCTCCCATGGTGGTCAGTATGCGCGCGATGGACCCTGACCGCGTGGCCGAGGCTGTCGCGCTCTCGCGGCGCTATCCGCTGGCACATGGCGCGCCGGTGCATGTGGGCGACCCAAGCGCAATCGGCATCGCCGATCCGGCGCGCCCCGACTGGGGCGATCCCGCGCCGGTCACGGGCGATCAGGTGCCGGTCTTCTGGGCCTGTGGCGTGACGCCCCAAGCCGCGATCGAGGCCGCCGCCCCGCCGCTCTGCATCACCCACAAGCCGGGGCACATGCTGATAACCGATATTCCCGAAGACGCGGAAACCCCGGTGCTCGCGCCGGAAACCGCCTGATTTCCAACCCGACAAGGAGCGATCCAATGACAAGACTAACCGCCGTTCTCGCCGCCACCACGATGCTTGCCGCGCCTGCCGCCGCACAAGAGCTTTCGGTCGTCGGAAGCTGGTCGAGCCTGCCGTTGCACAAAGAATACGAAGCCCCCTTCTGGTCCGAGACCCTGCCCGCCGCCTCGGGCGGCAAGATCAGCGTGGCGCTGACCACCCATAACCAGATGAACCTTGGCGTGGGGGACGTTTACCGCCTGCTGGGCGACGGGGTCTATGACGTGGGCATGACCGTGGCCGACTATGCCGTGGCCGACGCGCCCGAGCTTGAAGGTCTCGACGTGCCGCTTCTGGCGCTGACGGCGGACGAGGCGCGCGCGATGGTCGATGCGGCGCGGCCCATGGTGGCGGATATCTTCCGCGATCGGTTCAATTCCCATGTGCTTGCCATCGCGCCCTACCCGCCGCAGGTGGTGTTCTGCAACGCGCCGGTCACGCAGCTTTCGGATCTCGAGGGCCTCAAGGTCCGCGCCTCGGGTCGCATGACCGCGCAATTCCTGGAGGCGCTGGGCGCAGAAGGCATCAACGTGAGCTTTGGCGAGGTCCCCGGCGCGCTTCAGAACGGCGTGGTGGATTGTGCCGTGACTGGGGCCGGTTCGGGCTATAGCGCGGGCTGGTGGGAGGTCTCGACCCACCTGCTGCCCATTCCGCTGGGCGGCTGGGACAGCGTGGTGACGGCGATGAACCTTGACCGCTGGAACAGCCTCGATGCGGGCACGCAGGACTTGATCGCCACCGAGATCAAGGCCAATTTCGAGGACAAGGCCTGGGCCACCGCTCAGGATGCGCTTGTCAATGACATTGCCTGCCTCACCGGCAATGGCGACTGCCCCTCGGGCGAGGCGCGCGGCATGACATTGGTCGAGGTGTCGGAGGCCGATTTCGACCGGGCGCGCGAGGTGCTGGTGACGAAAGTGCTGCCCGACTGGGCGGCGCGCGCGGGCGATGATTGGGCCAAGCGCTGGAACGAGAGCGTCGGCGCGACCGTCGGCGTCACCATCGGCGCGGTGAACTGAGCATGACCGGCGCGGCGACACAGGCCGAGGCGTTGCTGTTGGTGCTGCGCCGGATCAACCGCGTGGTGGCGGTGCTGGTGGGCGCGGGCCTTCTGGCCTGCGCCGCGCTGGTGCTTTTGGATGTTGCGCTGCGCCGGGTTCATGCCTCGTTCGGCGGCACCGACGAGATCAGCGGCTATGTCATGGCCATCGCCACCGCCTGGGGCATGGGCTACGCGCTGATGGAGCTGGGCCATGTGCGCATCGACATCCTGCGCACGCGCGGCGGCGCGGCGGTGCGCGCGCTGTTCGACCTTTTTGCATTGATGGTTCTGGCTGGCACGGTGAGCCTTGTGGCGATCCAGGCCTGGCCGGTGGTGGCGCGCTCGCTGGCCAACTCGTCCCGCGCCAACACGCCGCTGGAGACGCCGCTTGCGCTGGTGCAATTGCCGTGGTTCGCGGGCTGGGTCTGGTTCGCGCTGATGGCGTGGCTCACCTTTCTTGCCGCGCTCGTGCTGGTGGTGCAGGGCCGTTTCGACGCCGCCGACCGCGCTATCGGCGTGGTGGGTGAAGGGGAGGCCGTGCAATGATCTCTTACGCGGTTTTCGGCCTTCTGGGCCTCTTGAGCCTGTCCATCCCGGTGGGGATCGTGCTGTTCCTCCTGGGCTTTGGCCTCGATATTTTCTTCACGCCCTTCCCGCTGATGCGGGGGCTTGGCAACCTCGTCTGGTCCACGTCGAACAACCCCACGCTGATCGCGATTCCGTTCTTCGTGCTCCTGGGTGAAATCCTCGTGCGCTCGGGCATCGCCACGCGCACCTATGCGGCGCTCGATCATTGGGTAAGCTGGCTGCCCGGTGGCCTTGTCCATGCCAATGTGGCCACGGCGACGATGTTCTCGGCCACATCCGGCTCATCGGTGGCCACCGCCGCGACCGTGGCCACCGTGGCCATGCCGCAGGCGGAAAAGCTGGGTTATGACCCGCGCCTCTTTTCGGGGGCCATCGCGGCGGGGGGCACGCTGGGCATCATGATCCCGCCCTCGATCAACCTCATCGTTTACGGTTTCCTCACCCAAAGCTCGATCCCCAAGCTGTTTCTGGCGGGGCTCATTCCCGGTATCGGGCTGGCGCTCGCCTTCATGCTCGTCACCGTGCTTATCTGCCTCGTGCGCCCCGATCTGGGCGGCACGCGGCGCGTGTTTCCGTTCGTGCAGATGATGCGGGCCTTGGTGCAGCTTATCCCCATCCTGCTCCTCTTCGCCGCGATCATCGGCTCGATCTACAAGGGCTGGGCCACGCCCACGGAGGCCGCCTCCGTTGGTGTCGCGGGCGCGCTTATCATCGCCGCGCTTTTCGGCACGGTGAACGGCAGCGTGCTGGGCCAGAGCCTGCTGGGCACGGTCAAGATCACCGCGATGATCATGCTGGTGGTGATCGGCGCATCGTTCCTGAACTTCACCCTCGCCGCCGCCGGTCTGGGGCGCGAGTTGCAGACGATGCTGGGCGGTCTTGGCCTGTCGCCCCTGGGCACGATCCTTGTCATCGTTCTCATCTATATCGTGCTGGGGTTTTTCATCGAGACGCTGTCGCTGATGGTGGTGACCATCCCCATCGTGGTGCCGCTGGTGGTGGCGCAGGGTTTTGACCCGATCTGGTTCGGCATCCTGATGATCGTGCTGATCGAGATGGCGCTGATCACGCCGCCTGTGGGCCTCAACCTCTATGTGGTGCAGGGCGCGCGGCAGGGAGGGCGCATGTCCGAGGTGATGGTGGGCGCGGCCCCCTATGCCGCGACCATGCTGGCGATGGCGGGGCTGCTCATCGCCTTTCCGCAGATCGCGCTGTTTTTGCCGAACGCGGTGCAGTAGACCGGACTGCGGCAGGACCAAGGACGCAAACGACGTGACCGATACCGTTCCCCAAGGCACATTCCCCCGCATCGGGCGGGTCGGCCTCGATGGCTTGCTGGTGTCGTTCGGCGACCGGCTGTCGGAGGCAGGCAACCGCGCGGCGCTCGCGTTTCGCGCGGCGGTGGAGCGGGCAAGCCCCGAGGGGGTGGAGGAAACCGCCACCTCGCTGGTCTCGGTGTTTTTGCGGCTCGATGCGCTCCATACCGACCCCGCCACCGTGGCGCGCGAGATGCAAACCCTGCTCGACAGCCGCGACTGGTATGCCGAGGCCCTGCCCGAGGGCCGCCGCCTGTGGCGCATCCCGACCGTTTACGGCACCGATCTTGCCCCGCAACTCTCTGAGGCCGCAGGCGAGGCGGGGCTTTCGCCCGAGGCCGCCGCAACCGAGATCGCCACCACCCGCGTGCGCGTGCAGACCATCGGTTTCGCCCCCGGCCAGCCATACTTGGGCGAGTTGCCCGCGCATTGGAACATCCCCCGCCAGCAGGCGCTCACCGAGCGTGTTCCGGTCGGCGCGCTGGTGGTGGCAATCCGCCAAGTGGTGCTGTTCTCGGTCTCGACGCCCACCGGCTGGCGGCATGTCGGGCAGACCGCGTTTCGCCTGTTTCGCCCCGAGGCCGAAGAGCCTTTCGTGCTGCGCCCCGGTGACGAGGTGATTTTCGACGCCGTGGCGCGCGATCAATTTGAGCGCCTGCGCGAAAGCGGCCCCGATGGCGGTGCCACGTTCGAGGCGATCCGATGAGCCGCGCGCTGATCGTGCATCAGGCCGGTCCGGGCGTGACCGTGCAGGATCTGGGACGGCCCGGCTACCTCGCCTATGGCCTGTCGCGCGGCGGGGCGGCGGACCGGCTGGCGATCTTTGAGGGCGCGGCGCTGCTGGGCCAGGACCCGGCGCTGGCGGCGCTGGAAATGGCCGGGATGGGCGGCACGTTCACAGCCTCCGAGGACATGCGCATCGCGCTCACCGGCGCGCCCATGCGGGCAAGCATCGACGGCGCGCCGCTGACGTGGAACGCCTCGCACCTTCTGCCCGCAGGCGCGCGGCTCACCATCGGCCCGGCCACCGCTGGGGTCTATGGCTACCTGCATGTCGGCGGCGGCATCGCCACGCCGGACATCCTCGGCGCGCGCTCCGCCCATCTTGCCGCCGGGATAGGCCGCGCGCTCAAGGCGGACGACACCCTGCCAATAGGCCCGGACCGGGGGCAGGAGACCGGCCTTGTCCTCGACCCCGAGGACCGCTTCTCGGGTGGCGAGGTTCGGGTAGTGGCGGGGTATCAGACACCCATGTTCCCCGAGGACGAGGTGACGCGCTTCGAGTGCACCCGCTTTACCCGCGACGCGCGCGGCAACCGCATGGGCGTGCGCCTTGCCCCCGATGGCGCGGGCTTTGCCGCCCGCGCGGGCCTCACCGTGCTGTCCGAGGCGATCGTGCCGGGCGATATCCAGATCACCGGCGACGGCGCGCCTTTTGTCCTGATGGCAGAATGCCAGACCACGGGGGGCTATCCCCGCATCGGCGCGGTGCTGCCCTGCGACCTGCCGCGCGTGGCGCAGGCCGCCCCCGGCACCGCGCTGCGCCTGCGCTTCGTGCCCCCCGATGAGGCGCTGGCCGCCGAGCGCCGCGCCGCCGAGGCGCGCAAGACCCTGCGCCGCCGCATCACGCCTCTGGTGCGCGATCCCCACGACATCCGCGATCTTCTGTCCTATCAACTCATCAGCGGCGCGATTGCCGGCAACGAGGAGGAATGAGCCATGCAAGCCACCGTCGATCTCAACGCCGATATGGGCGAGAGCTTTGGTCCCTGGAAGATGGGCGATGATGCCGCGCTGCTCGATGTGGTAAGTTCCGCCAACATCGCCTGCGGCTTTCACGCGGGCGACCCGGATGTGATGGCCGCGACCATGGCGCGCGCGGTGGCGGGCGGTGTCGGCATCGGCGCGCATCCCGGCCTCAACGACCTTCAGGGCTTTGGCCGCAACCGCATGGACGTGCCCCATGCCACGCTGGCCAATCAGGTGCGCTATCAGCTTGGCGCGGCGCAAGGGATGGCGCGGGCGGCGGGAGGGGCAGTGCGGCACCTCAAGCTGCACGGCGCGCTGGCCAACATGGCGTCGGAGGACGAGGGCCTTGCGCGGGCCTGCTACGAGGCCGCGCTTTCGGTCGCGCCCGAGATCATCGTGATGGTGCTCGCGGGCACGGCGCAGGAAAAAGCGGCGCGGTCCTTGGGCGCGCGCATGGCCTGCGAGATATTCGCCGACCGGGCCTACAATGCCGATTGCACGCTGGTGGACCGCAGGCAACCCGGCGCGGTGATCCATGACGCGGCCCATGCCGCCGCGCGCATTCTCGGGATGCTGCGGGCGGGTGCGATCATCGCCGAGGATGGCACCCATATCCCCACGCGGATCGACACGATCTGCCTGCACGGCGACACGCCCGAGGCGGTGCAGATCGCCCGCGCCTTGCGCGCGGGGCTGGAGGCCGCAGGCGTGCTCGTGGCGCAGTTCGACGGCGCGCGCGGCTGAAGCAATTTCAGGAAAAGCCGATAGACTTTTCCGGTTCGAAATTGCGCCACATCAAACGCTTCAGGCGGCGACCAGCCGCCGCTCCTTGATCGGCAGGTGCACGATGGCCGAGAAGGCCCCCACGCCAACCCCGATCCACCACACCAGCGTGTAATCGCCCGTCACATCGTAAAGCCGCCCGCCCAGCCACACGCCCATGAAACTGCCCAACTGGTGCGAGAAGAACACGATGCCGTAGAGTGTGCCCATGTAGCGCAATCCGTAAAGATGCGCGACAAGCCCCGAGGTCAGCGGCACCGTCGCCAGCCAGAGCGAGCCCATGGCCACCGAGAAGAGGAGCACTGTGCCCGGTGTGATCGGCGTCAGCATGAAGGCGGCGGCAACGAATGTGCGCGCGGTATAGATCCCCGCCAGCAGGTATTTCTTGGAATACCGGTTGCCCAGCCACCCGGCCATCAGCGTGCCGCCGATATTGGCCAGACCGATGAGCGAGATCGCCACCGCGCCAAGCGCCGAGGTGGTGGTGATGCCCATGCCGTGCAGCACGCCGCCGGGCAGGATCGGGCCGCACATCTCTGTCACGAGCGCGGGGAAATGCGCGGTGATGAAGGCAAGCTGATAGCCGCAACTGAAAAACCCGAGGAAAATCAGCGTATAGGACGGGTCTCGAAACGCTTTCCTGAGGATCGTGCCCATGGACTCTTCAAGTTCCCCGCGGCTCACCGGCGCGGGCGTGCGCATCAGCGGCAGCATCACCAGAACCGCAAGGATGGTGGCGGCAAAGACCAGAAACACGCTCTGCCAGCTCAGGAATCCCAGCATCCATTCGGCCAGGGGCGCGCCGAACACCTGCCCCGCCGAACCGGCTGCGGTGGCGATGGCAAGGCTCATCGAGCGGTTTTCGTCCGAGCTGGCCCGCCCGACCACGGCAAGGATCACGCCAAAGCCGGTGCCCGCGATGCCGAACCCCACCAGCACCTCGTAAAGCTGGTGCGCCTCTGGCGAGACGGCAAAGGACGACAGCACAAGCCCCGCGGCATAGACGATCGCGCCGAGGATGATCGCACGCCGGTCGCCCACCTTCTCGGCCATGGCACCAAAGATCGGCTGGCCGATGCCCCAGGCAAGGTTCTGGATGGCGATGGCCAGCGAGAATTCCGCGCGCGGCCAGTTGAATTCCTCGGCAATCGGGATCTGGAACACGCCAAAGGAGGCGCGGATCGCGAAGGAGACAAGAACGATGATGCAGCCTGCAATCAGAACAGGTGTGATCAGGGGGGCGGATTTCTGCATTGGGTCCTCGCGCGTCAGACGGCGCACCCTACGCCATGGCGCGGCGGCGTCAATTGAGCCAATGTGTTGTCGGCTATGACGTGGCTGCAAGCCTGCGGATCACCGGGGCCATGATGAGCGGCGTGAGATACATCGGCACCTGATAAAGCCCGATGAAGAGCAGGAGCGCGGCGGCGGTCTCGGGGGGCAAGGCACCCAGAAACAGCGCCAGATTGCGATTGCCCGCGATGATGGCAAGCGCCGGGGCATCGCGCGGCACGCGGTGGCGCGTGAGCAGAAGGGCCGCCCCCTGTGCCCCGAAATTGAGAGCGAAGACCACGCCGAGCGTGATCCAGAAGGCAGGTGTTACGGCCAGGAGCGCAGGCCCCACCGCCGACATCAGCCCTACCACCACCGCCGCCATGGCAAGCGTGGTAAGCCCGTCCACCGCGCCCTGTCCCTCTGACCCGCGCAGCCACGGCAGGCGCGCGCGCAAGAGCACCCCCGCCCCGCCCGCCAGCACGATCACGACCAGCAGGCGCAAGGCGGCCTCGACCACCACCAGAGGTGCGCCAAAGACCGGCAGGAGCCAGAACACCGGCAGCACCGTCAGCGGCAAGAGCGCCGTGCCAAGCACCAGTTGCCGCAGCGCCGGGGTCGGGTCTCCGCCCGCGAGGATGGTGAGGCCCGGACTGCCGGTCAGCGGTGGCGCGGCCAGCACCAGCACAAGACCGATGCCTAGCACCGTGCCAGAGGCCCCGAGCGCCCAGAGCAAAAGGATCGCCACAACCGGCAGGGCAAGCTGCATCAGAAGCGTGATCGCCAGATAGCGCGGCAGGCTGTGGCGTCCCGGAAAGGCCGCGCGCAGATCGACCCGCAGCGCGGCGAGAAAGAGAAGCAATGCAATCATCGGAAAGATGAACGGGGCAAGCGCCTCGGCCAGGGGCGGGGCGAGAACGCCAAGCCCCAGCCCCAGCACCAGCATCAGCCGCCCGTGACGCGCCAAGCACGCAAGACCACCGATCATAGCGCCGCCGCGCCGCGCGCCGCCTGATCGTAGCTGCCCGAAAGCGTGCGCAGCAGGGCGGCAAGGCGCGACATCTCGGCCCGGTCAAGGCCAAGCTGCTGCACCGAGCGCACCAGAAGCCGCTCGCGCACCTGCCCGTAGCGCGTGCAATACTCGGCCCCGGCGGGTGTGACCGTCACGGTCTTTTCCTTGCCCTTGCGCCCGGTCTCGACCAGCCCGTGCGCCGCGAGCTTCTTGACGGCGTAGCTGACGATATGGGTGTCCTCGATATTCAGCACGAGGCAGATATCGGCAAGGCTCTTGGGCCGGGCGCGGTGGTGGACAAGATGCACCACCAGCACCTCGAGCGGCGCCAGCCCCGGCATCCCGGCGGCGGTCATGCAGCGCGACATCCAGCGTTGAAAGGCGTTGTTCGCCATGGTCAGGGCAAACTCCATCTCCGACAGTTCCGGCAGACCGGACTTCGCCAGATGCGCCGAAGAGACGACCGGGCCGCCTATCGCGCGAGCATCGTTTGCGGGATCCATAGCGCGATCTCCGGGAAGAGGGTGAGAATGGCGGTGGCCAGCACCAAGAGGAGGAAGAACGGAAAGGCATAGCGCGCGATCTCGAATATCCCGCGCCCGGTGATGGATTGCAGCACGAAAAGGTTGAAGCCCACGGGCGGCGTGATCTGGCTCATCTCCACCACAAGAACAAGGAAGATGCCGAACCAGATCGGGTCAATCCCGGCGGCCAGCACCATGGGCAGAATGACCGAGGTTGTCAGCACCACAATGGAAATCCCGTCAAGGAACATGCCCAGCACGATGAAGAACACCACCAATGCGGCCAGCAGCGCATTGGCCGAATAGCCCTGCTCGCCGATCCACGCCGCGAGCGCGCGGGGGATGCCGGTATAGCCCATGGCCACCGTCAGGAAGGCCGCGCCGACAAGGATAAAGGCGATCATGCAGGTGGTGATCGTGGCCCCGCGCAGCGCGCCCCATGTCGCGGCCCAGTCAAGCGAGCCGCCAAGACCTGACAGGATCAGCGCGCCCAGAACGCCCACCACCGCCGCCTCGGTCGGCGAGGCGAGACCCGCATAGATCGAGCCGATCACCGCAACGATCAGCAGGATCGTCGGCCCCAGAAGCATCACCGCGCGCAGCTTTTCCGCCCATGTCGTCACCGGTTCCGCCGCAGGCATCCGGCTCCGGTTCATCAGCGCCCAGATCATCGTATAGCCCGAAAAGAGCGCCGCCAGCAGAATTCCCGGCCCGATCCCGGCCAGAAACAGCCGCGCGATGCTCTGCTCGGTCGCAGCCCCGTAGACGATGAGGATGATCGAGGGCGGGATGAGAAAGCCGAAGGTGCCTGATCCCGCCAGTGTGCCGATGATCATGCGCTGATCATAGCCGCGCCGGGTGAGTTCGGGCACCGACATGCGCCCCACCGTCGCCGTGGTGGCCGCCGACGAGCCGGAAACGGCGGCAAACAGCGCACAGCCGAAGATGTTGGCATGAAGCAGCCGCCCCGGCAGGCGCGTCGTCAGCGGCGCCAGCCCCGAGAACATGTCCGACGACAGCCGCGAGCGGAACAGGATCTCGCCCATCCAGATGAACATCGGCAGCGCGGTCAGGTCCCAGATATTGAGCGCGCCCCAGACCTTGGTGGCAAAGACCAGTTCCACCGGGGCCGAGGAGGCGATGAGCATCGCCGCCAGCCCCACCGCAATCAGCGCGAAGCCCACCCAGAGGCCAAGCGCGAGGCAGCCAAAGAGGATTGCCACAAGGATGAGCGAGAGCGTTTCAATGCCCATCGGTGCCGCCCTTCGCGTCTTCCGCGCGCTGATAGGCCGGGGCCTCGCCGAGCAGAAGCGTCACCAACTCGTCAAGGAGCGCCAGTGCCAGCAGGGCCAGCCCCGCCACCAGCACCGTCTGCGGCACCCAGAGCGGAAATTTGGCCATGCCGAAAGAGACCGCGTTGAAGGACCACGAATCCCAAGCCTGAAGCGCCGCGCTATAAAGCGCGAAGCCGCACAGCCCGAGCGCCGCCAGAAGCGCCAGCGCCGCCACGCCGCGCGCCAGCGGCGCGGGCAGCGCGCCCACCAGCATGGTGACCCGGACATGGCCGCCCGTGCGCAAGGTGCCCGCCAGCGCCAGAAAGGCCGCGCCGACGAAAAGAAACCCGCCAAGTTCCGACAGCGACGTGATGGCGATGCCCGCCGGTTCATGCCCCATCGCGATCAGGCTGCGATCAATCACGCGGCCCGCGACCTGCACCATCACCAACACGGCAATCGCCACCAGCGCCAGCGCCGCCAGCACCAGACCCCCGCTGTAAAGGCGGTCGAGCGTCCTGCGCAGCATGGCAAGGCTCCTTTGTTGGGAAATCCGGGCGGGCGGGGTTCATCCCCGCCCGCGATGCGCCGCTCAGTTGCGGGCGTAGGAGTCCAGGATCAGCGCACCCTCGGGGCCTGCCGATTTTTTCCATTCCTCGGTCATGGTCGCGCCGATCTCGCGCAGTTGCGCAGCCAGTTGGCCGGAGGGCTGATGCACCTGCATCCCGTTCTCCTTGAGCGTGGCGATCTTGGTCTCGGTCTCGGCCACGGACATTTCCCAGCCGCGCAATTCCGCCTCGGCTGCCGCCTCGAAAACCGCGTCCTGCTGATCTTCGGGCAGCGCCTCGAAGGCGCGGGTGTTGACGAACACCATGTTCTTGGGCAGCCAGGCCTGCGTGTCGATGTAATGGCCGACGAAATCCCAGGCCTGCGACGACACGCCGGTCGAGGGCGAAGTGATCATCGCCGCGATCCGCGAGGTGGAAAAGGCGGTCGGGATATCGCCCGCCTCGACCGTGGTCGGCACCGCGCCCATGAGCTGTGCCAGCCGCTCGGTGGCGGTGTTGTAGGCGCGGAAATTGACGCCCTGAAGCTGCGCGGTCGAGGTCACTTCCTCGGTGACATAAAGGCTCTGACCCGGCCACGGCACGGCAAAGAGCAGCGTCAGCCCCTGCTCGGCCAGCTTGGCGGCGATCTGGTTGCGTGACGCCTCCCAGAGCCGTGCCGCGTCGGCATAGCTCGCGGCGAGGAAGGGCACCGAATCGACGCCGAAAATGGCGTCCTCATTGGCCAGTTGCGACATCAGGATCTCGCCGATGGGCGCAAGGCCGCGCCGCACCGAATCGCGGATCTCGGGATGCGCAAAAAGCGATCCCGCCGAATGGACGGTGATGGTCAATGCGCCCTCGGTGGCGCTGGCCACATCCTCGGCGAATTGGGCTATGTTCTGGGTGTGAAAGACCGAATCGCCATAGGGCGTGGGCATGTCCCAATTGGTCTGGGCGCTTGCCGCGCCCGCGCCAAGGGCGATGGCCCCGCTGAGGGCCAAGGTGAAAAGATGTTTCATTCTATCGTCTCCCAAGTGGATAAACCGGCCGGTTGTTGCCCCGGTTGACGAAAGCCTGACGCCTCACTGACAATTTGTCAACAAATTGTCCATGTCGGCCTGTGTCGGTCGGCTCAGGCGGCTTGCCAGACCTGAAAGAGCACGCCCGAAGCAAAGGCCCCGACGAGCGACAGCACCAGATAAAGCACGAAGACCCGCGGTTTCACCAGCGCCCAGACCGCGATGGCCGCAGGCAGCGAGGTCACACCACCCGCCACCAGAAAGGCCAGACCGGCGCCGGGGGCCATGCCCTGCGCCACCAGTCCGCCCACCAGCGGCAGCGCGGCATAACCGTTGAGATAGGCGGGCACGCCGATCAGCGTGCCAAGCGCGATGGGGCCAAGCCCGGTGCCGCCCAGCACGCCGGTGATCGTCTCGGCGGGGATAAAGGCCAGCATCAGGCTTTCAAGGACAAAGGCCAGCGTCAGCCATTTGAGCAGGAACAGTGTCACATTGAGCGCCTCGCGTCCGAATTTCGCGCGCCGTTCCGGCGCGGCCCAGAAGCGCCAGACAACAGGCTTGGGCGCGCGCAGCTTGGCACCGCCGCAACCGCCATTGCCGATCCCCTCGCGCAGCGGATCCGACAGGCCCCCGGCACGCGCCAGCAGATGCACGACCCAGCCCCCCAGCAGGCCAAGCCCGATCGCCGCCAGCATCTTGGCCACGGCGAATTCCAGCCCCAGCACGCCCGTGGTCAGCACGAACATCGACGGATCCATCACCGGCGACGCGAGCCAGAACGCCATCACCGCCGAGAGTGGCACACCCATGGCCAGAAGCGCCGCGATGAGCGGGATCACCCCGCAGGAGCAGAAGGGCGAGAGCGCACCGGCAAGCGCCGCGAGCGTGATCATCACCACCGGGGCGCCGGTAAAGGCGCGCGCGATCAGGTTGTCGGCCCCGGTGGCCGTGGCCCAGGCGGCAATCGCGATGGAGAGGATCAGGAACGGCCCGGTGCTGCCCAGCGCATCGAGGGTAAAGCGCAGCGTCGCCCCGGCCTGCGCCCGGTCGGTGATGGCCAGGACCGCAAGGATCAGCAGGGTCACAAGCCAGACACGTTCCTTGTGCCACAGGCGGCGCAAGACTGCGGGCAGGCGCGATTGCGGAAGGCTGGCCTCTGTCATATCCATATCCCTAAGATTTTCGTTGTATTATGGTAAAAAACTCAGGCTGCGTCGTCATTCCTCGCCAGCGTCACGCCCACGCAGCATTCGGAGGTGAGAAAATCCAGCATTTGGCGCATTGCCGCGTAATCCACGCGGTTCAGCACGGCGCGCCCCTGCCGCTCCTGCACCACGAGCCCGGCATCGACCAGCGCCGAGAGGTGATGCGCGAGCGTCGAGGGGGCCTGATCCAGATGCTGCCCGATCTCGCCCACGATCAACCCCTCCTCGCCCGCGCGCACCAGAAGGCGAAAGATCGCAAGGCGTGTGTCATGGCCAAGGGCAGCAAGGGCGCGGGCGGTGGGGCTTGTGAGGCTCATGACTCGAAAATAACCACATCGCTAGTTATGTCAATCCATTTCTGCCTGTGCGGTCATGGTCGCCACCCCGTCTGTTCCCCGTCGCACGCGCAGATCCAGACCGCCCTTGCTCTCACGCGCCTCGATCACCACCGCCGCACCGCAGATCAGCGGGCTGAGGCCGCGATAGGTGAAGCGCGCGGGCAGGCGACCCGCGCGATGGGTGGCGAGATTCATCATCCATACCGCCTGCAACGGCCCGTGAACCACAAGGCCCTCATAGCCTTCCACCTGCGTGGCATAGGGATGGTCATAATGGATACGGTGGCCGTTGAAGGTGAGCGCGGAGAAGCGGAAGAGCAGCGCGGGATCGGGGGTGATCTGCCACGCGGTCGCACCGGGCCAGTCCTCGGCGCGCGGGGGCGTCACGACCGCGCCGGGTTTGGGATCCTCGCGGTAGACGATGTCCTGCCGCTCGTCCAGGCGCAGCGTCCCCGCGACACGATAGGCATGGCGCAGGGTGACAAAGCCGAGCGGCCCGCTGCGCCCCTCCTTGAACGTGACATCCTCGATGGTGGTCTCGCGCGTCACCACATCGCCGGGGGCGAAGGGGGCGTGAAACACCACCTCGCCCCCCGCCCACATCCGGCGCGGCAGCGGCAGGGCGGGCAGGAACAGCCCCGGCTTGGGGTGGCAATCGCGGCCCAGAAGGTCAGGCGTCACCGCGTCGGGCGAAAGGCACCAGTGCAGGCCCGCGGGCACAGGGGCCTCGGCGGCCTCTGCCAGCGTGCCCGCCAGCGTCACGCGGAAATGGTCGATCAGCCGGTCGGTGATCGGCTCTTGCCGGGTGAAGCCATGCCCGATCCAGCCCGTATAGTCGTCCATGCTCCCTCCTATCCGGTCCGTCCCGCCCCGTAGGATTTGGGCAGGCCCAGCACCTGTTCGGCTATGTAGCAGAGAATGAGATTGGTAGAGATCGGCGCAATCTGGTAAAGCCGCGCCTCGCGCCATTTGCGCTCCACATCATATTCCTCGGCAAAGGCAAAGCCGCCATGGGTCTGCATACAGGCCTCGCCCGCCTCCCAGCTTGCCTCGGATGCGAGCAACTTGGCGGTATTGGCCTCGACTCCGGGGTTTTCGCCTGCGTCATACATCGCCGCCGCGCGGTAGACGATGGCCTCGGCGGCCATCAGATGCGCCTGCGCGCGTGCCAGCGGGAACTGAACGCCCTGATTGGCGCCGATGGGCTCGCCGAACACCACCCGCTCGCGGGCATAGCCAGCACCTTTTTCCAGGAACCACTTGGCGTCGCCGATGCATTCGGCCGCAATCAGGATACGCTCGGCATTCATGCCCGACAGGATATAGCGAAAGCCGCGCCCCGCCTCGCCGATGAGGCTGTCGGCGGGGATGCGCAGGTTGTCGAAAAAGACCTCGGTCGTGGCGTGGTTGATCATCGTGCGGATCGGGCGGATGTCGATGCCGTTGCCGAGCCTGCCGCGCAGATCGACCAGAAAGACCGACAGGCCGTCGGTGCGCGATTGCGCCTCTTCGCGCGGCGTGGTGCGGGCCAGAAGGATCATCAGGTCGGACTGTTCCGCGCGCGAGGTCCAGATCTTCTGGCCGTTGATGACATAGTCATCGCCGTCGCGCCGCGCCGTTGTCTTCAGCGCCAGCGTATCGGTGCCGCTGGTCGGTTCGGTCACGCCGAAGGCTTGCAGGCGCAGGGAACCATCCGCGATGCCCGGCAGATACGCCGCCTTCTGCGCTTGCGACCCGTGCCGCAAGAGCGTGCCCATCGTATACATCTGCGCGTGACAGGCGGCGGCGTTGCAGCCAGAGCGGTGGATTTCCTCGAGGATCACGGCGGCGGCGGTCAGGGGCAGGCCAGAGCCGCCGTAGTCCTCCGGGATCATCGCCGCCAGATAGCCCTCGGCGATGAGCGCGCCCACGAATTCGCCCGGATAGGCGCGGCGCGCATCCAGATCGCGCCAATATGCACCGGGGAAGCGCGCGCAAACCTTGGCCACGCCCTCACGGATATCGGCAAACTCGGAGGTCGGATCGAAAACGGTCATGGTGTGCCCCCTGTCCTTGCCACCGGATACCTTGCAGGTTTTGCGCCCAAGGGAAATACGCGTCGCGCGAAACCGGGCTTTCCCCCGCCATGCGGAACAGGCATGTTCGGCTGCGACACCCAAGGAGCCTGCCCATGCCCGATGATCTGTCCGGTCTGCTTGTCGTCTCGGTCGAACAGGCGGTGGCCGCGCCCTATTGCTCGGGGCGTCTGGCCGAGGCGGGCGCGCGCGTGATCAAGGTGGAGCGCCCGGAGGGCGATTTCGCGCGCGGCTATGATAGTCTTGTCCATGGCGAGAGTGCCTATTTCGTCTGGCTGAACCGGGGCAAGGAATCGATCTGTCTTGACCTGCGGAACCTGACCGACCGCGCGTTGATGGAGCGGATGCTGGCCCGCGCGGATATCTTCATCCAGAACCTGGCACCGGGGGCCATTGACCGGCTGGGATTTGCGCCTGACCGGCTCCGCGCCGAGCATCCGCGCCTCATCACCGTGTCGATCTCGGGCTATGGCGAGGACGGGCCGCTGGCGGATCTCAAGGCCTATGACCTCTTGGTGCAGGCCGAGACGGGCCTCTCGTCCATCACCGGAAATGAGCATGGCCCCGCCCGCACCGGCGTGTCGGTCTGCGATATCGCGGCGGGGATGACGGCCTATCAGGCGGTGCTGGAGGCATTGATCGGACGTGCCACGACCGGCGAGGGGCGGCATATCGCGGTGTCGCTCTTTCACGCGCTCGCCGACTGGATGAACGTGCCCTATCTGCAATATGCCTATGGCGGCAAGGTGCCGCCGCGCGCGGGCCTCAATCATCCCACCATCGCGCCTTACGGCGTCTACGAGGGCAGCGATGGCAAATCCGTGCTGATCTCGATCCAGAACGAGCGGGAATGGGCCACCTTCTGCGAGGTGATCCTGGACGATGCCGCGCTTGCCCGCGATCCACGCTTTGACAGCAACTCGAACCGCGTCGCCAATCGCACGGCGCTCGATGCGATCCTGCGCCCGGTCTTTGGCGCCCTGCCGCGCGACACCATGGCCGAGCGGTTGCGCGCGGCCCGCATCGCCTATGGCCGGGTGAGCGATCTGGCGGATTTGCACACCCATCCCCAGGCCCGCCATGTCACGGTTGAGACGCCTGGCGGCCCGGTGCGGATGCTGGCGCCCGGCGCGCTCATCGACAACAGGCCCGCCACGTCTGGTCCGGTGCCGGAGCTGGGCGCGCATTCAGATGCCTTGCGCGCGGAGTTCGGAGCCTGACCCATCAATCGCCGCGTGATCAAACTGCCATCGGGCCACGGCGACGGAACAGGTGGCGGCCTTGGCCAAATTGGGCTTATATCTGGCGGTATATGACAAGTCCGACGCCGCGCTCAGGGTAAAGTCGGACACAGAACCCGCGAGAGTTGCCCCGGAAGGAGACGCCATGCCCCTGACCATGACCAGAGAGGTTTTCATCACCTGCGCCGTCACCGGTTCGGGTGCCACGCAGGACCGCAGCCCGCATGTGCCGCGCAGCCCGCAAGAGATCGCCGAGAGCGCCATCGACGCGGCGAAGGCGGGCGCGGCCATCGTGCATTGCCATGTGCGCGACCCCGAGAGCGGCGCGCCGTCGCGCAGGCTCGACCTTTACCGCGAGGTGACGGAGCGCATCCGCGCCGCTGAGGTGGATGTGGTGCTCAACCTCACGGCCGGGATGGGGGGCGATCTGGTCTTTGGTCCGCCCGATGCACCGCTGCCGCTGCGCGAAACGGGCACCGACATGATCGGGGCCGAGGCGCGCGTCGCCCATATCGCCGCCTGCCTGCCCGAGATCTGCACGCTCGATTGCGGCACGATGAATTTCGCCGAGGCCGACTATGTGATGACCAACACGCCCGGCATGTTGCGCGCCATGGGACGGATGATGACCGAACTGGGCGTGAAGCCCGAGATCGAGGCGTTTGACACCGGGCATCTGTGGTTTTCCAAGGAGCTGGTGCGCGAGGGCGTGCTGGAGGCCCCCGCGCTGGTGCAACTTTGCATGGGCGTGCCCTGGGGCGCGCCGGATGACCTCAATACCTTCCTGGCGATGGTCAATAATGTGCCCGACGACTGGACCTTTTCGGCCTTCTCATTGGGCCGCAACCAGATGGCCTATGCTGCCGCCGCCGTTCTCGCGGGCGGCCATGTGCGGGTGGGGCTGGAGGACAATCTCTGGCTCGAAAAGGGCGTGCTGGCGACCAACGCGCAACTAGTCGAACGCGCGGTGGGCATCGTCGAGGGCATGGGCGCGCGGGTGATGGGGCCGCAAGAGGTGCGCACGAAGCTGGGCCTTGTGAAGCGGGCCCCGAAATGAGCCGCGCCGCGATCATCGGCGGCGGCGTCATCGGCGGCGGCTGGGCTGCACGGTTTCTGCTGAATGGCTGGGATGTGGCGGTGTTCGACCCCGACCCGGAGGCCGCGCGCAAGATCGGCGCGGTGCTCGACAATGCCCGCCGCGCGCTGCCGACACTTTATGACCGGGCGTTGCCGCCCGAGGGGCACCTGAGCTATTGCACCGATCTTGCCGAGGCAGTGGCCGGGGCGGACTGGGTGCAGGAGAGCGTGCCCGAGCGGCTCGACCTCAAGCACCGCGTGCTGGCGCAGATCATGGCCGAAGCACCCGAGCGGGCGATCCTCGGCTCGTCCACCTCGGGCTTCAAACCCTCGCAACTGAACGCAGAGGGCGCGCGCGCCATCGTCGCGCATCCCTTCAACCCGGTTTACCTTCTGCCGCTGGTCGAGCTTGTCGGCGCGCCCGAGACCTGCACCCGCGCCGCCGATACGCTGCGGGCGCTGGGCATGTTCCCCCTCACGCTGCGCAAGGAAATCGACGCCCACATCGCCGACCGCTTTCTCGAGGCGGTCTGGCGCGAGGCGCTCTGGCTGGTCAAGGACGGCATCGCCACGACCGAAGAGATCGACGAGGCGATCCGCATGGGCTTTGGCCTGCGCTGGGCGCAAATGGGCCTGTTCGAGACCTACCGCATCGCCGGAGGCGAGGCCGGGATGCGCCATTTCCTCGATCAGTTCGGCCCGGCGCTGCAATGGCCCTGGACGCGGCTGATGGATGTGCCCGAGTATGACGACGCGCTGGTGGATCTCATCGCCGGACAGTCGGACGCGCAATCGGGCCATATGGCCATCCGCGACCTGGAGCGGCTGCGCGATGACAACCTTGTCGCGATGATGCGCGCGCTCAAGCAGACCGGCAGTGGCGCGGGCGGTGTGATCCTCGGCCATGAGGCCACGTTGCCGCAGTCTTCGGACGAGGGTTGAGCGCGGCCAACCGCCTCTTTTGATCCCGCTGAGGCCGGTGCCGTCCGCCATGCGGTGGCGCGGCCAAATACTTTGCATGTGCAGAAAAGCGGCACGACGCACGCGCCGCGATGAAATTCGCGGCAGTGGTGCCCGGATGACCGCGGAATCTTGCGCACACCGTGGCAGGACCGGCAGACGCGCGCTTTTGTGACAGCGCTCGCCACCTCGCGCGCCTCTCCTTCGGTCGGAACCGATAGCGGAGCGTTGCCGACGGACGACACAACCGTGATGCTGCCAAGCACGCCAGACATGGTCACCCGGTCTGGATGACGCCTGCGCAGCCCTGACAAGGGAGTCGCAAGACCATGAAAAAGACCCTGCTGGCCGGATTGGCCACCTCTACCGCGCTCTTCGCCGCTCCGGCGCTGGCGCAGGATTGTCCCATCAAGGTGGGCGTGCTGCACTCGCTGTCGGGGACGATGGCAATCTCGGAGACCACGCTCAAGGATACCGTGCTGATGCTTGTCGATCAGCAGAATGCCAAGGGCGGGCTTCTGGGCTGCGAGATCGAGGCGGTGGTGGTCGATCCCGCCTCCGATTGGCCGCTCTTTGCCGAGAAGGCGCGCGAATTGCTGACCGTGAGCAATGTTGACGTGATCTTCGGGTCCTGGACCTCTGTCAGCCGCAAGTCGGCGCTTCCGGTGCTGGAGGAATTGAACGGGCTGATGTTCTACCCCGTGCAATACGAGGGCGAGGAATCGTCAAAGAACGTGTTCTACACCGGGGCCGCGCCCAATCAGCAGGCGATCCCGGCGGTGGATTACTTTCTCGAGGAACTGGGCGTCGAGAGCTTCGCGCTTCTGGGCACCGACTATGTCTATCCCCGCACCACCAACAATATTCTCGATTCCTACCTGAAATCCAAGGGCATCGCCGCCGAGGATATCTTTGTCAACTACACCCCCTTCGGCCATTCCGACTGGGCGACCATCGTCGGCGATGTCGTGGCGCTCGGCGCGGGGGGCAAGAAGGTGGGCGTGATCTCGACCATCAACGGCGATGCCAATATCGGCTTTTACAAGGAACTGGCCGCCGCCGGCGTCAGCGCCGACGATATCCCCGTCGTCGCCTTTTCCGTGGGCGAGGAGGAGCTGTCGGGCCTCGACACGACCGAACTGGTCGGTCATCTCGCGGCGTGGAACTATTTCATGTCCGCGGACACGCCTGAAAACGCCGCCTTCATCGAGGCGTGGCACGCGTTCATCGGCGATACGAACCGCGTCACCAACGACCCGATGGAGGCGCATTACATCGGTTTCAACATGTGGGTGAATGCCGTGACCGAGGCGGGCACGACAGATGTTGACGCCGTGCGCGCGGCGATGTGGGGGCAGGAATTTCCCAACCTGACCGGCGGCATGTCGGTGATGAATGCCAACCACCATCTGTCGAAGCCGGTGCTGATCGGCGAGATCCGCGCCGATGGGCAATTCGACATCATCAGCCAGACCGAAGAGGTGCCGGGCGACGCCTGGACCGATTTCCTGCCCGAAAGCGCGGTGCTGAAAAGCGACTGGCAAGATCTGAACTGCGGCATGTTCAACACGGAGACAAGCACCTGCATTCAGGTGACCTCGAACTACTGACCCGCTGCGGCCCGGGCGGCTCCGGCCGCCCGGCCCTCCCATTTCCCTGACATGACCGGATCGCCCCATGCGCCCTGATTCCTTGCGCGCCTTTGTCCATGCGCTCGCCTTGCTGCTGGTCCTGCTGATACCGGGCACGGGCCATGCCCAGACGCCTTTGCAACCGCTCCTGCAAGAGCACCGCGCGGCGATCGCCACCCCCTCGCGCGGCACGGCTGGCGCGATGGTGGCGGCGCTCCTGACCTCCGGCCATCCCGAGGCGCCGGCATTTCTGCGCCGCTGGCAGGATCGTGGTGTCGTGGAGCGGCGCGCGGACGGGATCTTTCTCTACAGCGACGATGCGGGCGGGCTGACAGAGATCGACGGGGGCATGACGGTAACGGGCCTGACAAGCCGGGATGTGTCACCGATCCGGCCCAATGCGGGTGTGCG
This sequence comes from Roseovarius sp. MBR-79, assembly GCF_053628555.1. NCBI lineage: Bacteria > Pseudomonadati > Pseudomonadota > Alphaproteobacteria > Rhodobacterales > Roseobacteraceae > Roseovarius > Roseovarius sp. MBR-79. Next base: position 159,631 of record NZ_JBRJGP010000010.1, read on the forward strand.
TGCCGTCGTTGCCGCTGCACTGGTGCCGTTCGAATTGTCAGACGCCGACCCCGACCGCCGCCGCGCGGCACTCGATGCCATTGCCCGCAGCCCCGAGGCGGGGCAGATCGCGCCGCTTGCAGCATCGCTCGACGGCGAGGCGGATGCAGGCCTGCGCGCGCGCAAGGCGCGGCTTCTCACGCTGCTCACCGCGCAGTTCGGCCCGGATCGCGCAGACCGGCTTGCGGCGATAGAGAGCCTTGCAGGCGACACCGCCATAGAGGCGCGCGCCGTTCTCAACCAGGTCGCCGCCCGGGTGCCCGGCGTGGCGGCAGTGCTGCCCGAGGGGGTCAATATCGCGCGGGTGCTCGAGGTGGGTGCGGACCTGACCGAGACCGAGGCGCATGACCGGCTTGTGGCCGCGCGCCTGGCACCCCCCCGCCCCACCGCGAAGGACCTGCGCGACGCGCTCGGCGCGCATATCGAGGGCGGTCGCGTGGGCGGCATTCCCCTGCACCGGCTCGACACACAGGCGATGCGCCTGCGCGCCTACGAGACGCTGGAGGCGGCGGGCCGCGTGCCGCCCCGCGCTGGTCCGGCGGAGGTAACGCAGGCGGTGGCGGCTCATGTGTTCTTCGAGGCCTATTCCGAACCCGATCCCGACATGACCGCCGCCGCCGAGGATGCTCTTTCTGCCACCACCCGTCAGATCGCGCTCTATCAGGGGGTCGACCTGATCCTTGACGGTCTGTCGCTGGCGTCGATCTTCTTTCTTGCCGCCATCGGGCTGGCCATCACATTCGGCGTCATGGGCGTGATCAACATGGCCCATGGCGAATTCATCATGATGGGGGCCTATACCGGCTATGTGGTGCAGCTTTTCATCCCCGACTACACGCTGAGCCTCCTTGTCGCCCTGCCGCTGGCCTTCGCCGTGACCTTTGGTGCGGGGGTGGCGATGGAGCGGCTGGTGATCCGCCACCTTTACACCCGCCCGCTGGAAACGCTGCTGGCGACCTTCGGCATCTCCATTGCCCTGCAACAACTGGCCAAGAACATCTTTGGCACACAGGCCCGGCCGCTGACCGCGCCCGACTGGCTGAGCGGGGCGCTCAGCTACAACGACATCGTCGGCATTTCCTCGATCCGGGTGGCGATCTTCGTGCTGGCGCTCCTGTTCCTCGCGCTGCTTCTCTACCTTCTCAAGCGCACGCGGCTGGGGCTCGAGGTGCGCGCCGTCACGCAAAACCCCGGCATGGCGGCCTCGATGGGGATCAACCCCGACCGCATCAACATGCTGACCTTCGGCCTTGGCTCGGGCATCGCGGGCATCGCGGGCGTGGCCATCGGGCTTTATGCGCAGGTCACATCCGAGATGGGCGCGAATTACATCGTGCAAAGCTTCATGACCGTGGTGGTGGGCGGTGTCGGCAATGTCTGGGGCACGCTGGCCGGGGCGTCGATGATCGGCTTCCTGCAAAAGGGGATCGAATGGGTCTACCCGTCGAACACGCTGGCCGCGCAGACCTACATGATCCTCTTCATCATCCTTTTCATCCAGTTCCGGCCCAAGGGCATCGTCGCCCTCAAGGGTCGGGCCGCGGGGGACTGATCCATGACCGTTGTTTCTTCTGGCTCCAAATATCCTGGGGGAGCGCGAGGGGGTGACACCCCCTCGCACGGCTAGGCGATTCACACATTTCGGAGCCTCCATCCGTGGGCGAGGGATTTGAAGTATTGGAGCCCGTGGCGGAAGGTGATTGGGCCGGGCGGTTTG